>JAICQO010000115.1 GCA_025937835.1 Polyangiaceae bacterium | reverse complement strand
GCGGAGCAAGAGTCCACGGTAGTGGGAGAAAACGCGAGCCCTCAAAAAGCTCGCGTTTTCTTTTGGTATCCGAGCACGCCCGGCTGCTTCGAGGCAGGGTTCACGAACTGGCCGTCGTACCCACCGGCGCTGGCCGGCAGCACCACCGTGGCCTCGTGAAGGGCCGCGCGAAGGTCGCCGTCGTCGTCGGTGGGGAGGTTGCGAAGGCGAAACGTCGTGGTCTCACCATAACGCGTGACGAGCAAGACACGTGCTCCGAGTGCGTCGTCTTCGATGGCGCGACCACGAACGGCCTTGAGTAGGTCGACTGCCTCGAAGAGCGGACGCCGCGCCGTCTCACGCGCACCGATCGGGAACGCTATGACGAGCCGTCCGGCGTCTTCGGGCTCGATCACCCAATCCAACTCCGAGCGCCACGCGATCTCGACGTAGAGCGCGGAGTCTTCGACGCTGCCGTGGAGCCAGCGGCCGACAATCCGGGCGAGCCCCGGTGCTCGGGTGTGTCGAGGTCATCGCGAAGTCGTCGAGCACTGCGCTGGTCAGCGCCGGAGGAGGAACGCGCACATCGAAAAGACCGCGTGCCTCCGCGTCTTCCATCCCATCCCGCAGACGTGCGGGGAACGTTGCTGGCGAGCCGTGAACTTCCTGACCGTCGGTCAGGAGCGTCTGGACGCGCACGAAGATCTTTCCAGCAGGGTCGGTGTCTTCCTTGTTGCCCACCAGCTTCACTGTGACGGCCCGGGTGCTGGCACCAAGCCGGTTCACGCGTCTCGGCGTCCAGCGCCTCGACCTCGAGTTTCTTCTTGGCGTTGAGGCGATCGCTGACCTTCTGGTCTTCGGTCTCCTTCGGCCAAGCGTGTCCGTCGATGACGGTGTCGACGTCGAGAAGTTGGAAGACACGTCGCGTGGTCGGCTCCGCGGGCAGTCCGGGCGTTCGCCGGAGCAGGTCTCGAACGGGCTCCATCGTGGCGCCCATCCTCACGACGGCGAACGGAGCCAGCGTGCCGACGCGGCGTTCAATCGCGGTGAGCGTCGTAGCGAAGGGCGAGCAGAGGTGAGCCTCGTCGAGGACGAGCAGACAGTCCTGCCCAACCAGCCCGGCCTCGAGCGCGCGGCCCCAGGGGCCCCACGCGGCCGTAAGCGCTGAAAAGAAGGCGAGAGCCGATCATGTCGACCGTGCCGACGATGATTGCGGGACGCGTCGGGTCGTCCCGCCAGCGCGTGTCGAGCGCGCGTTGGCCACGGAGCGTGCACACCTCGACGACCGAAGAGGTGCAGCCTGCGTTCTTCAGCGCCGTCGCGATCGCGTAGAGCGCGTGGGTCGGAGCCTTCGCGGCATCCTCGAGACGTTCGCGTACCTGCTCGGCGAACTCCGAAGCCTGATCGACGACCACGCGGCGATCGACGACGTACGCGAGCCGACGCGGCACGACGCTCGACTGGCGCGCGAGCGCGCGCCCCAACGCCAGAACCCACAGCACGATGAGCGAGGTCTTTGCCGAGGCCCGTGGCCAGCTCGATGTCGGTCGGGAAGCGCCCCGCTTCGAGGTCCGTGAAGAGCCGGTGCTGCCAGCGGCACGCGCCGTCGTGACCAGTCAGCGCGCAGTAGAGCGCGTTGAAGTCCTCGAACGAGAGGATGCTCCCGCTCTGCCCCTCGTCCGTGGGTTCGATCTTCGCGCCTGGTACGTCGATCACCAACGCCCCTTCGCGCTCGACGCACGACCGGGTTCAGGGACCTCAAGCCCGAGCACCAGAGCGTGGAAGAACATCGAGCACATACTTGGTGGATGGTACTAGCGATACGGTCCACATTGAACCCAAACTTAGTCGCAGGCGTACCAAGCGTCGCGCAGCGCGCCGATCTCGTGACGAACGACGGCGTCGTCGCCCGCGAGGAACGCAGCAAGTGCGGCGCGGTCGTCCTCGGTGGCGCTCCCGCGCCCCATACGCGTGACGAACCCCTCGAGCTTGTCGTCGCGCCCTGCGCCACCCCCGAAGCCGAGTTTCCGCGCCTCGACGACGTCGATGAGCCGATCCACGAACGCGTCTAGCTCGACGCCGACGAGGCCAGGGCGAAGGTCGGCGCGCAGCTCGAAGCCGAACTCCTTGAACTCACCCACGCGCTTCTTCTTTCGGAGCCGCTTGTTCATCCGAGGTTCCCTCGAACCCACTCGCGGATCGTCGCGCAGGCCTCGTCGACGGGGATGCGCGGCCCCCAGAACATCCCCTGGATGCGTGCGAGCGCCTGCTCGACCGCCGTGCGACGAGCAGCGTCGTCCAGTATGAGCGCGGGCTCGTCGGGGTTCGGGATCGCCGCAAGATCCTTCTCGCCGAGCATCTCGTCGGCGAGCGCGCGCGGCGACTGCTCGACGGCGGGCAGGCTCGCGAGCGAGCGGATGATGTGCGCGGCGTCCTCGTAGTGACGCGCGAAGCCGTCGGGCTCGAGCTTCTCGCGAGCGTATCGTCGCGAGAGCGCGTCGAGCTTCTCGAGGAGCGTCACCAGCGGATGCACGCAGCGCACGGCGCGCGGCCGGTTGTCGGTGTAGTTGCCGAGTTGGTCGCGCCGCTCCAGCCAGTCGTGAACGAACGAGGTGAGGGGCTTCTCGACGAAGGGCACCACGCGCGCGCGGCCGATCTCGAAGAACACGTAGGGTCTCATCGTCGGCGAGAGCTGGTCGAGCAGCACGCCCGGGTAGCGGCCCACGAGGTTGATACCGCGCGCGTACTTGTCCTGCGCCTTCTCGTCGATCTCGACCTTCACGGAGGGGATGGCAAACGCGCCAGGGAGCGCCTCGTAGAAGGCGCGCCTCGCCGCGATCGGTCCCTTGTTCACGCTGGTCCAGTTGGCGACGGCGGGCAGGCCCGTGACGGTCCCGCGCTGGACCATCAAGTCGAGATCTTCGGAGAAGCGCCGGATGACGCCGTGGCCCTTCGAGAGGCTGGTGCCACCCTTGAACCAGAGCTCGAGCCCCGTCTGGTGTAGGGCCCACATGCAGTGCGTGACCCAGTAGTCCTTCTCGACCAACGAAGGGTCGATGCGCGTCTCGGCTGCGGCGAGCCGCAGCACCTGCACGAAGTCAGGATCATCGTGGAGGAAGCTCACGTGCGGTCCGCCTCCGCGATGCACTCCTCGATGAGCGCGGCGATCGTCTTCGTGCCGTAGGTGGCCGCCATCTCGCGCAGCCGCTCGACATCCCAGCGCCCGAACCGCAGCGTGGCCACGAGGTTGGTGCGCAGCTCGCTCAGCGCGACACCCGCCATGTCGTGGTGCTTGAGCAGGTCCACAACGAACCACTCCGGCGTGGGAGCCTCCGGGAAGTAGACCCGGCGGAGCACGAAGGTCCGCCCCGCGAGCGTGAAGTCGCCGGTCCTCCGCGTGTTGTACACGAGCGTCGAGGCGAACATCGCCGTGGCTCCGAGCCCAAGCGCATTCCAGCGAGGCGGCCCCGAGATAAGGAAGGGCTCGCCATCGAGGAAGGCTCGCAGGAGCACCTCGTCGGCGACCGGCGCGGGCCCGAACTTGGACGGCACCGGGGTGTAGTAGAGGCCGTGCGTCACCTCGCGCAGCCGCCCCTCGCGCACAAGCCGCCGAGCGAGCCGAGCCGGGTTCCTCCCCCAGCGGGCGAGGTCTCGCGTGCGGTACGTCTGGCCCGCTCGAAGCTCGGGGTGTGCGGCGGCGGTCATGGCTCGGCTCCGTCAGTTCTATACCGTATGAAAGATACGGTGCTGCGGGCCGGTTGGCAACCCCTGGTCGCGCCTCGCCTCCCTCCGCGAAGATGTCCGTTGGGACAAATCGCCTTCAAACGTTGAACAAGTGAAGGCGTTCGAAGGACCTCCAGGTGGCCGGCGTTCCAGAGCGAGCTTCGGGCGCTTGACGTGTGTAGTGCGCGATCGATATATACGGGCACCACATGAGCTTCGTGCGGAGAAAACGCGGGCAGGTGCTGCTCGTCCACAACGAGCGGGTGCCGGGGCCGTCGAAGGTCCGGCAGCGCGAGCTGCACCGGTTCACCTCGCCCGCCGATCTTGAGCGCGTCCTGGCTCCGGCGGCATGGAAGACGTGGACCGAGTCCATTGCCTGGCGCGAGCGCGACATCGACTTCGACTGGCCAGCCCTCCGAGAGCGCCTGCGAG
The DNA here is from genome assembly GCA_025937835.1 of Polyangiaceae bacterium. Lineage (GTDB taxonomy): Bacteria > Myxococcota_A > Polyangia > Polyangiales > Polyangiaceae > PMG-095. The sequence continues at coordinate 13,759 of JAICQO010000115.1, read as the reverse complement.
CCGAGCTGGCGGCGTGGAGCGCAGAGCCTGCAGGCGCCGCGCACCGCCGCAACCAGAAGATCGAGCGGCTCGCCTCCGAGCTGGTCGTCGAGCTGGCCCCGCTCTCCCTCGCGAAGCCCGCCGACGTCGCGCTCGTCGAGCGCGCACGGCCGTCCTTGCTCGCGCTTCGCGACTCGATCGCGCGCCTCATCACTCCGAACCGCCTCCCCTCAACCCCGTCATCCAAGGAGTCACCCATGCTTCCGACCACGTCCGCTTCGTTCGAGTCCGCTGACCGTGTCTTCGACGAGGGCATGGAGTACTGGTGGGAAGGTGACCGGCGCACGGCGCTCAAGTACTTCCGCCGCGCGCTCAAGCTCGACCCGCAGCACGCCGACGCCCACAACCACCTGGGCATCGCGAGCCTCGACGCGCGCAAGTTGAAGGACGCCGAGGAGCACTTCCGCGCGGCCGTCGATGGTGGTGAGCAGCGGATCGAGCGTGATGGCGGCGAGGTGCCTTGGGCGATCCTCGAGAACCGCCCGTACCTCAGGGCGTTGGGCAACCTCGCGCTCGCCCTTGCGGAGCAGCGCAAGTGGCCTGAGGCCCTCGCCATCCACCAGCGTATCCTCAAGTTGAATCCGAACGACAACCAGGGCGTGCGCTACCTGGTCGGCGTAGAGCACCTACAAGTCGGCGACAACCAGGGTGCCATCAAGGCGTTCGAGAAGTGCCAGGGCGAGGAGGTAGGCTGCGCGTTCGGCCTTGCGCTCGCACGTCTTCGAACATCCGGTCCGTCCGCCGAGGTGGGCGAGCCGCTCCTGCGTGGCTTCGCCGCGAACCGCTACGTCGCCCCCATGCTCCTCGGCGAGCGGTGGGAGCGCCTCGACGCCTTCCACGGCTCGAACATGGCCGAGCCGGAGTGGGCCGACGATGTCGTTAAGGCGCAAGCCGACCTTTGGCACGGCGTCCCGCGCGGCGCCGAGATCCTTCGTTTCTGGTGGGCCTCTCCCGTCGTCGCCGCGTGGCGGAAGAAGCTCGACGACAACATGGTCAAGCTGAAGTCGCTGCCGATCTCCGACGAGCGCAGCACTGTGGTCGCCGAGGGCTTTCATCTCCGCTCCGAGAAGGTCATCCAGGACCTCGCCCTGAAGGTGCGCTCGGCGTCGTAGCGGCGAGCCCAACGTCGGCGCCCTCGTCGGGATCCTGACTGCCAGATACCAAAGGAACGCGGAACGGGTTTCAGCCTCCGCGCGCTCCTCGATGCGGAGCTTCCAGCCGACCATGACTTACTTTCGGGCGAAGATGCGTCGCCTGGCCTCGTCCCAAGGCGCGAGCGACGCGCGTCCGCCGTCGATGTCTGCGAGACGTTTTCGCACCTCGTCGTCATCGGGTGTCCCTAGGCCCCGCCGGCCAACGAGAAACCCCGCGATCCAGTTCTTATTTGAGCGAGCGCAGCTCGCCGAGTACGACAGGGGCCAGGAGCTTTGGAGGAGCCGTTGCGGAGCCCTCTGAGCGCGCGACGTGGCGCATGCGGGCGTATTTCAGGAGGACGTCGAGCTTCTTCTTGCGGCGCTCGCGCCAGAGCCGGAGCGCATCGAGGACGACGTCCATGCCGAGCTGGTTGCGGTAGCGGAAGCAGTCGACGAGCGTCTTCTCTGGGTCGTAGATGCGTAGCTGTACGCCATCGAGCTCGTGGGTCTCGATGCCCTCGTGGAACACCGGCCCCGAGAACCAGAAAAAGCGCGTCGGCGGCTAGTCGAGGCGCGGCTTCCGCGGTGCCGAGGCCTTGGACTCCCTCCGTGCGAGCGGCGGAGAGCATCCCGGCCTCCCTGGTTACTCTAGCTGCGCGCGCCGTACAGGAAGCGAACATAGCCGAGCTCTGCGGCATTCTTTGCGAGCTCGATGTTCAACCAGCTCACCACGTCCATGAAAGGCTTTTCCTCGAATGGCCAGCGTGTACGACGAGTGCTTCGTAGCTCGTTGTCGTCGAGGCGCTCGAGACGCCTTCGCCATTCGACCTGCAGCTCCACGAGGCGCTCCTTGGTTGCTTCGGCGCTCCCGGGCCAAGGCACCTCTTCGCGGGCGAGCTTCGCGGAGCCAAACGAATGATCGAGAACCGACGACCACCAAAACACCATGTGCCAAGTGATCCAAGCGATGCTCGAGGGTCCGAGATCGTAGCCCTCTTGCTCCGGCCAGTCGGCGACCCACACGCCGTCGCGCAGGTGGACGTGCAGACCATTGCTTGCCGGCCGCCAGAGGCACTCTTCAGAGCCGAGACCGTTCAGGTGATACTCCGTGAGGGCCCAGGCGATGTCGAACTGCCGCAGGAGCGCGTCTCGGATCTCGTAGCTCATCGCGTCTTCTTACCGGATCACGCAGGGACGGCCACGGGGGTACGGCGTGCTGAGCGACGCTACCGCTGGCGCCGCCGCTCAACCGTTCCGGCGTCAACGGTCATGAGTGATTTCGCCGACTTCGCCAGCCTCGGCTCACTCCACGCCCACGTCTCGGGCTCCCAGGTCGCATCGAGCTCTCCCGCGAGTACAGGGTCGAGGAAGGTCTGGGCTGCCTCGGTCACCTCGTCGAGCGTGAGCCATGGGAGCCGGTCTTCGCGAGCCATCGCGGCATAGGGCGTCGTCCAAGCGGCGAGCGGTGCCGGCACTTTCGCGGGGAGCGGGTGCGTTTTTCGGAACGTGAAGGTCTGCTCCAGCGCCGCTCGTAGAAGCTTCGCCTCGATGGGCTGCGCGGTCGCGAGCAGAGCGATGTCGGGGAGGTCTTTCACGCGCGTGTTCGGGCGCAACCGCGGCATCGTGTAAGCGTGCAGCTTTTCCGCTAGATGCGTCTGGATCGGGTAGAGGCGCAGCGTGGGCGGCGCGATGCCCGCGAACGCGAGCACGTCTTCGGCTACGACCAGCTCGGGCTCACCGAGGATTGGATCGCCGAATGCCACGTCGACACCGAAGCGCTGGCCATAGAGCTTACCGGCCAGTTTGCATTCGGCGCGGAAGCGGAGGCCTTCGTACTGCATTCCGTCGTTCTGGAGCTCGGGGCGGTCCTCGTCGGGACCGACTTCGAAGGTCATGAAGTCGGCGAGGTCGCGACGCGCGGCTTCTTGCAGCTTCGCGAGGATGCCGTCGGGCGAGCCGACCAGGCGGAGGTCGACGTCCCTCGTCGTGCGAGCGCGCCCGAGGCGAAGCTCGAGGACGAGGCCGCCCTTGAGCGTGACCGCATCGCCGAGCACGACGACGACGCGTGCCAGAAAGCGATCGAACACGAGCAGCTGCCGCTTGCGGGCGAACTCGGCTCCCGTCTTGGCGGACGAGCGCAGGCGCTGCTCGATCGCCTGCTTGAAAGCCTCGGGCGACGAGTATGTGCTGAGCGTCATGCGGCGAGCCCTCCAAATGGCTCGAGCGCGACTTCGACATCGCCGAGCTCCTCTTTCCTGACGAGGCCGCGGCGGAGCGCCTGCCGCGCCGCTTGTCGCAGCAGCTCTGGCGAGAGACCCTCGCGCGCGCAGTCATTCAGCGTGCGGCGCGGGCTCGTGATCGGGACCGCGGAGAACCACGCGCGATCCTTGGGTGCCACGTCGGCGTAGTGCAGCACCACGCCGGGCGGCACGCGGAAGCGCCGCTTCCTCCACGCAGCCGGGAGCGTCACGTGGACCACTGCTGGCAGAACGTCGGAGAGGCCGTGCCGCGAAAGCGCCGTCTGGTGCGAGATCACCCCAGCTCGCTCGGACCACAGCCAAGCGGTGACCAGTTCTTCGTGCTCGGTAGCCGGGAAATGCACGAGCCGGTAGATCCGTCGCTGGGGCCGCGTCACCCGGCCGGCGTGGATGTGCTTTCGCAGCAGGTGGGTGGAGTATCCCGCCTCCGCGGCCTGTCTCGTCGTGAAGTAACCGCACTGCGCGGCGGCGGTCCCGAACAGCTGGTCCCAGTCCGGTCCACTGAATTGGGATGCCGACATGAACGAAAAGTAACTTCTGGTTCCCTTTTGTGCAATGGATGACCGCCAAGGCCGGATCTGCGCGGAGCGATCGAGTACCGCGCTACGCGCGCGGCGGATTCGAGCTCACGGGTTGGCGTGCTCCCTGCACCCGTTCCGCGCATGGCCATCGTCTGCGTGCAGACGTGGTACGCGCGTGGTCCCCCACGACTGGCGAGCGAAGCCGAATGGTAAACGATGCTTGAGAGCGAAATGATTGACAGCGTCACGCTCGCCGACGGTACCGAGTTCGTGCTCGCGCGCCGCGACGACGAGTGGGTCGTGCGCGCGGGCGGGATGCTCCTCATGTCGAGCCGCATGCACGACTCCGAAGAGGAGCTCGCGGCGCTGGCGCTGGCGCGGGTCGCGGAGCCGCGCTCCGTGCTCGTCGGAGGGCTTGGCCTCGGCTACACGCTGCGCGCCGTCCTCGATCGCACGCCGCCACAGGCGCACGTCACGGTTGCCGAGCTCGTGCCGGCGGTCGTCGAATGGAACCGCACGCACGTGCGCGCCCTCGCCGGGAACCCGCTGGCGGATCCACGCGCGCAGGTCTTCGTCGGGGACGTCTTCGACGCGATCGCCCGCGCCCAGCGCGCGTTCGACGTCATCTTGCTGGACGTCGACAACGGCCCGGTGGGCCTCTCCCAGGCGCGCAACCAGCGGCTCTACGGCTACCGCGGCGTCCGAAGCTGCCTCGCTGCGCTCCGGCCCGGCGGCGTGCTCGCAGTCTGGTCAGCGGGGGCGAATGCCCGCTTCGAGCGCCGGCTCGTCGAAGCCGGGTTCGATGTGGAGGTGGTCCGACCCCTCGCACGAAAAGGTACACGAATGCGCCACGTCGTGTTTCTTGCCGGGCGACGAGCAGGAACGCGCCCTGGTCTCGTGGACCGCTAGGCGGTCGCCTGCGTGTGTCCTGGCCACCCCAGGGTGAGCAAGAACGTGCTGTCGACCTCCGCGTAGACGTCGTGTGAAAGCCCGGCGCCGAGGATCAGAAGCCGGCCTTCGGGAACCTCCGCGCTGCGCTCCGGCAGCTGCAAGCGGATGTGTCCAGACAGGGTCTGAACCGACGCGGTCACGCTGGCATGATGTTCGGAGATCGTCTTCCCCGCTTTGACCGCGATGAGGAGGATGCGCAGGTCTGGCGTGCGGATGAGCGTCCGACCCGCCTGACCTCCTCGGAGGTACGGCTCTTCGGCACGTAGCTCCTGGGCGATGGTCGCGAGATCGAAGGTCACGCCGTGCTCAGGTGTCGCTGGTGTGTTCATGTCGAGTCTCCTGACGGCCGGAATGTAGCCACCGTCGTCCTCCTGGCGGCCGCGCTCAGGCGTTCAGCGCTCGGGGAAACAGCACGTTGTTTTCGAGGTGGATGTGTTCCATCAGCTCCGATTCCAGCTTTTCCAGACCCGCGTAGAGCGCGCGCCACGTGGCGCAGGCCTCGACGGGCGGCGCGAAGCCCGTGGCGAGCTCCCGCAGGCGGCGGAGGTTCGCGCCGTGATCGTCGTGCTCCTGCATCATCACCCGGATCGGCATGTGTACCGGGCCGCCGCGCCTGCCCGCGCGGATCGCGGGGAACAGCGCGTGCTCCTCCTTCATCATGTGCTGCTCCAGCTCGGCGGCCAGCTGCTCGAGGAGCGAGGCCAAGCCGGTGGGACAGCTCGGCTTCTTCCCATGAACGCGCTCGACGCGTCGCGCGGCTTCGATGAGCGCCGGGAGATCCGCGCGGAGCGGCTCGTGATACCGGCCGAGGATGAAGTCGATGAGGTCCGGTAGCGGCTTCGCGTCCCACCGCTCCGGAGTTCTCGTGGTGCCCTCGGACTCGATCTCTCGGATGACCCGGGCGGGATCGAGGCCCGCGGAACGACAAGCTTCATCGAGCCGCTGGCCACCTCCGCAGCAGAAATCGAGGCGGTGCCGGAGGAACACCAGGGTGGATGCGGGGTGGGCGGTGGCGACTTGTCCCAGGGTCTGGTTGGCGTCGATCATCGAGTGGGCTCTCCTTGGGGCACTCGGATGCAACGAGCGCACCAACCATGAATCCTCCGTTATATCCGCGATATACACGCGCAACGTTATGATTCACACAACTCGAAAAGTTGTCGTTTTCATACTCACGTATGATTCGGACAACATGGCCGACACTGAGGCGTTGCTCTCTATCGCCGTCGATCTGACGGCCTCGCTGGCTGCACAGGACCGCCTCGCGCGCCTCCTCGATGCGGTCCGCCGCTCTATCCCCTGCGACGCGGCCGCGGTCATGGAACTTTCGGGGCACGTGCTCGTGCCGCGCGCCACCCACGGGCTCGCGCCGGAGGTGCTCGGCAGGCGCTTCTCCCTTCGTGAACACCCGCGGTTGGATCTCGTCGTCGCGCGACGTGCAGCGATCCGTTTTCCCGCCGACAGCTCGCTGCCGGATCCCTACGATGGCTTGCTGCTCGTGAACCCGGACGCGACTCGCGACGTGCACGCCTGCCTGGGCTGTCCGCTCTTCGCGGGAGAGACGGTGATCGGGATCCTCACGGCCGACGCGCTCGAACCAGGAGCGTTCGATCATCTCCAAGACGGGTTCCTGCGCATGCTCGGCGCGCTCGCAGGCGCGGCCCTCCACACGGCGCGCCTCATCGATGCCCTCGAGGGCGCTTCGCGACATCACCGGCAGGTGGCCGACGTGCTCTCGAGAGACGCCGTGTTGCGCGACGGTGGAAGCCAGATCCTCGGGACGAGCCGGGCAATCCAGCGTCTGAGACGAGAGATCGAGCTGGTAGCGCCCTCCGACTTCGCCGCGTTGATCACCGGCGAGACGGGAGTTGGAAAGGAGCTCGTTGCGCGCTCGCTACACCAACATTCGAGGCGCTCGGAGCAGCCGCTCATCTACGTGAACTGCGCGGCGCTGCCGGAGACCATCGTCGAGAGCGAGCTGTTCGGGCATCTGCGCGGTGCGTACACGGGGGCGAGCGCCGACCGCGCTGGCAAGTTCGAGATCGCCGACGGGGGCACCCTCTTCCTCGACGAGATCGGCGAGCTTCCGATTTCAGTCCAGCCGAAGCTCCTGCGCGCCTTGCAGGAAGGAGAGCTCCAGCGTGTCGGCTCGGACGAGTTGTTGCGGGTCGACGTGCGCATCGTGGCGGCCACGAACCGGGACCTCGAGCGCGAAGTGGCGGCCGGTCGGTTCCGCGCCGATCTGTTTCATCGCCTCAACATGTACCCGATCCACGTGCCGCCGCTGCGCGAGCGCCCGACGGACATCGCGCTGCTGGCCGGCTTCTTCCTCGACCTCTACCGGCGACGGCTCGGGCTCGGCCCGGTGCGTCTCACGGAAGCGGCCCGCCAGGCGCTGACGACCGCGGACTGGCCAGGGAACGTGCGCGAGCTCGATCATCTCCTCGGGAGGGCGGTTTTGCGCGCCACCGCCCGCAACGCGCGCGGTGCGCCAATCGTGATCACTCCCGAGTTGCTTCAGCTCGATGGCGCGGCGACGCGCTCCGCACGTACCCCGGAGCTCGCTCCGGCGACGAGCCGCGGCAGTGTGACAGTCGCCGTGGGCGGCATGACGTTGAGGGACGCAGTCGAGGAGACCAAGCGCTCCCTCGTGTTGCAGGCGATCGAGGCGAGCGGCGGGAACTGGGCGGCGGCTGCGCGCTCCCTCGGCATGGCGCGCAGCAACCTGCACCATATGGCGGAGCGGCTCGGGCTGCGAAAGTCGAGCGCTCTCGACTGAACGGATTACGGTTTGCTCACCTCTGAGAAGGAGAGCGTCGGCTTGCAGATCGTCCGAACCCTTCGTCCAAGAGATCGAGAAATGACCGCGTCTTCGGCACTAGCGCGCCGCCCGGCGGAAAGACGGCGTGGACGTCGATCGCAGGGCGCGTCCAGGGGCGGAGCAGCTGAATGAGCTGCTTCTTCGCGACGTAGGGAGCGGCCAGTGCCAGGGGGGCAGGGACGATGCCAATTCCGCCGAGCCCGGCGCGCAGGGCGAGCTCGAGGTCGTTGACGACGAGGCGCGGGCGGATCGCGACGCGCTTGTCTTTGCCACCGGCCACGAAAGGCCATTCGGTCGCTCCGGCCTCTTTGGTGATCGTGACCAGATCGTGCGCGCTGAGATCGTCGGGGGACTTGGGCTCGGAGCGCTTGGCCAGATACTTGGGGCTCGCGAAATAGCCACCTCCGGCGACGCCGAGCTTGCGCGCGACGAGTGACGAGTCCTCGAGGGGGCCGCCCCAGACGGCGACGTCGAAGCCCTCGCGTACGATGTCGAGGCGACGCTCGCTCGTGTGGAGAACGAGCCGCACGTCGGGATACTTCTGGAGGTAACGCGCGACGACCGCATCGAGGATCTGGGCGGAGAGCGCGGCCGCCGTCGTGACACGCAAGACTCCTCGCGGCGCCGCTTGCGCGGAGAGGACGGCCGACTCCGCGTCTCGTGCCGCCTCGAGCGCACGCGCGGCATGTTCGAAGTACGCCCGGCCCTCGTCCGTGAGCCGCATCGAGCGCGTCGTGCGCACGAGCAGCGGGACGCCGAGCCGCGCTTCGAGGTCTTGGACGCGCTTGCTGAGCGTGGCCTTTCGCCCGCGGGTGACCCGTGCAGCCGAGCGAAAGCCCTGGGCGTCGACGACGGCGACGAACGCGCGGAGCTCTTCGAGTGCCTCGTCGGATTGGTACGCCATGCGTACCAGTATGGTCCCCGATGAGGTGATTGTGTAGCGCGGGCCAGCGCCGCATGGTCAAGGACATGCAAACGACGAAACTTGGTACAAACGGACCCATCGTATCCGCAGTCGGCCTCGGCTCCCTGGCCCTCGGTCGCTCGGGGCCGTTCGGGGCATCGCGGGACGACGAGGCCATCCGCACGATTCAGGCGGCGCTCGAGCGTGGCGTGACGCTGCTCGACACGGCCGACTTCTACGGAAACGGAGAGAGTGAGCAGCTCGTCGCCCGGGCCATTGCAGGGCGGCGTGAGCAGGTCTTCTTGTCGGTGAAATTCGGCGTGATGCGCGGGCCCAACGGTCAAATGCTGGGGCTCGACGCGCGACCTTTGGCCGTGAAAAATTTCGCCGCTTACAGCCTGAAGCGGCTCGGGGTTGAGGCCATCGACGTGTATCGGCCCGCGCGGCTCGATCCGAACGTGCCGATCGAGGACACCGTCGGCGCGATCGCAGAGCTGATTCAGGCCGGCTACGTGCGGTACGTCGGGCTCTCGGAGGTGGGAGCGGAGACGATTCGGAGGGCGCACGCGGTGCATCCGATCGCCGACGTGCAGATGGAGTACTCGCTCGGGACGCGCTCGCCGGAGGACAAGGTTTTCCCGGTGCTGCGCGAGCTCGGCATCGGCGCGACGCTGTTCGGCGTACTCGGGCGAGGGCTCTTGAGCGGGAGCACGCCGACTGGCCCGAAAGACGTCCGCGCCCACCTCCCGCGGTTTTCGGGCGAGGCTGGCAAGGGAAACGCGGCGCTCGTGGAGAAGCTCCGTCAGTTTGCCGTGAAGGTCGGTCGCAGCCCCGCGCAGGTTTGCCTGGCGTGGGCGCTCGCCGAACAGCCGGGGTTCGTTCCGATCGCTGGAGCACGCACCCCGGCGCAGCTCGACCTCCTCGACGCCGTCGAGCGCCCGCTGTCCGCCGCCGAGAAGGCGGAGCTCGAAGCTCTGCTACCGAAAGGCGCGTTCCAGGGGAGCAGGTACCCGGAGGCTCAGATGACGAGCCTCGACAGCGAGCGCTAGGACGAAACTTCTCACGCGGGCAGGATCGCGACGGTTGGGAAGTGACGCTGGAGGCGCTGGAGATCCTGCAGGTCGGAGGTGTAAACGATCCCGCCGCCGCGCAGCGCCGCGGATGCCATGACAACGGCGTCCGCGAGCGATGACCCTTTGACGGCGGCGAGCGCCTCGCCTGCAGCGCGACACAGCGGAGGCGGCATGTCCTCGACCAACACCGCTGCCAATATCTCCTCGCGGATGGTGCTCCGACCGCGCCACCACTCCACGTACACGACCGCCGGAACGATGGGCAGAAACCCGCGCCGTACGATATTTCGAAAGGCTTGTGTCGCGCGCTGCTTGCGTCGCTCGAGCGCGATCAGCATTCCCGTGTCGAACGTGAACGTCATGCCACCCTGCGGCGCTTCTTCTTGGGCACGGTGGCGTTTCGCCACTCGGCTTCGACACGCTCGATCGCTTCGGGAGTGAGCGGTGCTACGCCGTACTTCTCGAAGTATTTCTCCGCCGCGGCAAACTTGGACTCGCGTAGAGCTACCTCGGCCAAGAACGCCGACACGTTTCCGTTATGGCGTCGGGCCGCTAGCGCTTTCAGGTTCTGGAGAGTGGTCGCATCCAGCGAAAAGCTGGTAGTTTTGGTTCGCCCGGCGCGCATACTGGCACTGTAGCACAACGGTGGACGCGTTCGTCGGTGCCAAGTCTACCAGACCCGAGGGTTTGCGGCCGATCCGACAGCGAACGCTAGGGCGAACGACGCGAGGAACGCCTGTAACTAGGCCTGAGGCTCCTCGCGCCTTGTATTTTCTACGCAACTCCGGCGCGGTGACTCCGAAGAGAAGGATACCGGTCACGCGAGTAACGGCCCGGTACCTGGAGGTGAGAGTCATGTCCGATTTGCGAATTCAGTCCACCGCGCCCATGTCCATCGACCCGGATCTGGAGGATCCCGCGAATGCGATGTCCCGCGCCGACGAATCAGCGCCGACTGGTGCGCGCGGCCGCGCCGGCTACAGCGATGGAGGAGCGGGCAGCGTCTCGACGGCTCCGGACGGCCGGGAAAGCGGGGAGTGTCTGCCCGCGGCGCTGAACGCGGTTGGAACGTGCGGGACCACCGTCGTAGTTGCTGGTACCACAGTGGGCGCGGGCGCGGTGTTCACTGGCATTCTGTGCGTGGCGGCGACGATGTCGCTGCTCGATTGCCTGGAGGGCGAGCCCGCGAGCCGCAGCCAGAATGCGCGCTGAGTGGAGGGCCACGGCGCTGAACGCCGTAGCGTCCCTGAAATCCTTCCAAACGTGGGTAACTTTGGTCATGTTCTGGTGCATGGTGATGGCGTGGGGTCACCTGGGCGCGGGTTGGGCAAGAGAGGCCCTGGAAGCACGCTTGGCGCGAGTGACGCGGGAGGTATGCGAGCGGAGCGGCGGCACGGTGGTCCGCGTTTCGAACCGGAGTTTGCGGTGCATGTCCTGTGCGTCCCCCATGGAGAGCTGGCCATGAAGCTCAGCCCGTTCGCTCTGGCGCTGCTTTTGTTCTCGGCCGTCATGACGACCCAGGTGGCTGTCTCGAGCGCGCTCGACTACTGGCGCGCGACGAAGCAGCTCACTCACTACGAAGCGCTGTGTGCAGCTCGCGGAAGCACCGCCGTGCTAACGGACGGCGGCTTTCGGTGCCTGACCTGCGACGATACGCTTCGGGTCGGCGATCGAGGCCAAGATTAGCCGAAATCACCAGGCTGCCACCGCCTGCCCGCTGATGCTAGATCGGCGGCATGGGCATCCTGACCTTCGGACTGAACGTGACGCTGGACGGGTGCTGCGACCATCGGGTGGGGATCGCGGACGACGAGCTGCACGACTACTTCACAGAGCTGATGGACGCAGCCGGGGCGATGCTGTGGGGCCGCGTGACGTACGAGCTGATGGAAAGCGCGTGGCCGGCGGTGGCGCGCGACGAGAACGCACCCCGCGCGATGCAGGAGTGGGCGCGGAAGCTCGAGGCAAAGCCGAAGTACGTGGTCTCGTCCACGCGCCGTGACTTTCCTTGGAACAACAGCTTTCGCATCGAGGGAGACTTGCGGGCGGCCGTGACGCAGCTGAAGGAGAAGACGCCGGAAGGCGTGCTGGTCGGCAGCCCGGCGCTGTCGGCAGAGCTCGAGCGGCTGGGCCTCATCGACGAGTACCGTCTGGTCGTGCACCCGGTGATTACCGGCCACGGACCCACCTTATTTCAGGGCGTCGCGCCCTTGCGTCAGCTCGAGCTCGTCTCGACGCAGCGCATGAAGTCCGGTCAGCTGGCGCTGCATTACCGCCGCAAACCGAGCTGAATCGCTCGGGCCGGCCGCGCCGCGGGCCGTGGTGGCGGGTTAGATGAAGTTGCAAGTCAATATCAATTGTGTCACGGTCGGCGCGAAAACGCGGCCCCGAGACCCGTGAGTCCTGAGCCCCAGCCGCACCTCGCGAGAGGCGCGAAAGGAAAGCCAAGACATGCGGTTCACGTTTCACACCAAGCCTGCGCTCACGGCCGGAGCGACGGTGCTGGCACTCCTCGGTACGGGATGTGGGGACGACACTCGTCCGGCAGACGACGGCGCGCGGTCCGAAGGGCCCCTCTACGCGATGATGATCCAGATCTACGATCCGGACGATCGAACGGTCTACGTCTCGCTGTCGGACACGCTCGACGTCGATTCGGTTTCTCTGTCCGAGGCGCGTGAGTTCCCGGGCGTCGCCAACCTCGGGGCGATCGGCGGACGGCTGCTGATCTCGAGCGGGTCCGTACCGGAGATCACGGAGTTCGAGATCACCCCGGCTCACGACTGGTTCGAGGGGCGCACCGTGAGCTTTGCCTCGTACCCGCTCTCGGATAACGCGAACTTTTACTACCAGTTCATCGTCGACGACGAGCACGCGCTGCTCCCGTTCGACGGCACCAAACGTATCCTCTGGGATCCGTCGGAGATGGCGATCGAGCGTCTGATCGAGGACACGACGCTGACCGGGTCCGAGCCGGGCTTGACGCTGGAAGCCGGCGGAAATCGCAACGGCGTGCAGTACCCAGCGTCCGTGATGCAGACGTACTTCTATCACGACGACGCTTGGTACGATTACGGGTCGAAGTCGCACGTCGTCGTCTACGACGCGGAGACGTTCGAGGAAAAGCGCATCCTCGACGTGCCGTGTCCGGGGCTCAGCCTGGCCACGCGCGACGAGGACGGCAACACCTACTTCTCGAACTGGGGGCTGCCGGCTCCGAGCATCATCGGCGAGGCTCCCGCGACCTGTCTGGCGAAGGTGGGACCGGATCAGGGTTCCGTCGAGACCTTCGATCTCCGGGAATGGACCGACGGGCGCTGGGCGAGCAACTTTCGCTACGTCGGCAAGGGCAAGGCCTTCGCCAACGTGCTCCACCACGAGGCATTGGGGGTCGAGTCGCCGAGCGAGTTGAGCGCGGCTCAGCTCGACGCGCTCCGGGAAAGCGGCCCGCACTGGAAGCTCTGGCTGTTCGATGTTGCCGAGCAGTCGGGCGCACCGGTCCGCGGCATCGACGTGGCCATCGCCGACGGCGCCCAGCTCGCGAGCTTCGATGAACGGACGTTCGTGTTCGTTCCCTACGACGATTGGGGGCGAACCAAGGCCTACGAGCTGATGTCGGACGGCACCGCGATTGAGCGCTTCGATACGGTGGGCGACGTGTTCAAATGGGTACGCGTGCGCTGAACCGAAGCGCTCTCAGAGGTTCGTGTCCTCGGGCCGCACGAGCGCAGGATCGGGGAGCGTGGCCGCGGGTCTCGTATCGCCCGCTTCGATCGGACAGCGGGCGTCGAGGGTGTAAGCGGCCATCGAGATCGAGCCGTACGCACAGCCTTCGACGAGCGACTCGAGCGGCCTGCCCGCCGCACTCGCGAGCCCGGCGATGTACAGCAGCGGTATGAAATGGTCCGGCGTCGGTGAGCTGCGACTGAAGTCCTCGTGGCCGCGGAGCGCCGGGGCCTCGGCCGGCGTCTCGGTGAGCGTTTTTCGCGCCGCCTCGTCGAAGCGCCGGGCCCAGTCGAAGCCTGCGTCGGGCTGTCCCCAATCGAGCGCGCGCAGGTT
>JAICQO010000166.1 GCA_025937835.1 Polyangiaceae bacterium | reverse complement strand
GGGGCTAGGTCGTGGCCGAATCCACGGACCGAGCCGTCGCGGATACGCCGGCTACGCACGTGAACGAAAGTTTTCTGGATGCCTTGCGGACCCGGGTTCAATTCCCGGCGCCTCCACCACTGCAATAAATTCGAACCTCCGTCCGCGACCTGTAGGAGGTTCAAACTGTCAAAACGGCAGCTGACGCGAAAGTAGGGGCGGCCCACCTCGGGCCGCTCCGGCGTCAACGTCACGGCACCCGTCAGCCGGCGCAGCGCGACGGCCGACCGCTCGGTGCGCTGCGCCAGCAGCGCATTCAAGTGCGCGATGCGGTCGGCGATCCACCCGCGCGGCGGTGGCTTGAACGCTTCCCGGGCGGCCGACTCCATGCCCGCGACGTGGGCCTTCAGCCTCTTCACCTGGTCCTCGCCCTGCCCGAGCGCTTCGGCCGGCGCCGGCGTCGCGCGACCGTCGGGACCGCTCGGTGCTCAGCTCCTTCGCGATTTGCGTCATGGATGTGCCCGCGATGAACGAACCGAAGATCCGCTGAATGATCCGCGCCTCTTCCGGCACGATCACTGTCGCCACCGGCCTCCCTGAGCGCCAGTGCCACCAGATCACGATGCCAGGAGCCAGTTGGATCAGCGGGAGATGGCGAGTCTCCACCTCGTCCACCTCGCCTCAACTCGGGCCGCGCCCGCTGCAAGTGATTGAATAATAACAATTCGCTGTTGCGGCATTGGGACAGGTTCGGCCGCCGCAGTTCATGAAGCTGCGAGCGACGTCTGGACCAGCGCTATGCTTCACCTTCGATGAGCGCTGTCGATGAAATTCTGGCAACCATTCGCCGGCTACCGCTCGCTGACCGGCTGAAGTTGATCGAGCAGGCGTCGATCGAAGCGGCGGAGGACACACCGAGGCCGCCGGCCGTCGCCGAAGGCGGGCGAAGGCTAAGTCTGGATGAGTTTCTGGCGACTCGCCTTTCGCCACCGGTGGGCGTGGACTCAGTCAGCTTGCGCGACATGAATCGCGCGATCGCCGACGGCGCAATCGGTCGTGGAAGCGTTTGACACTCGGAGCGCCGAGCGGAAGCGCCTGGGGCGGTGATTCGTGAGCGACTGACAGAGGCCGCATCAGGGCGGGCTTCTTGTTTTCGGGAGGGCGACGGTCGGACATTCGGTTCGCGAAGACGCGGTACTTCCCCCGGTGCGCTCCTATCTTGGGGAGCTACCGCGCGATCCCGCGCGGCGTCCGGAGTCGCCGTTGCCTCTGAATGCGAGCGCGTGTCGCTCCGCGATCTGCGGATCAGGCGCAGCGTTTGCGTTCGTGCAACAGCGTACAATCCGAATCCGGACGCGCTTCGTATTTAGCTGGGGATGTTTGGCGAACGTAACGGGAACGACCTAGGCACGAACTTACTTGGCGAGGGACGCGGGCGCGGCGCGCTCGGGCGGCGGCTGGGTGTGGCGGGGGCCATTGCGGTGTCGCTGCTGTTAGCGGCGTCTTGCAGCGCGGAGGATCCGATCGCAGCGGGCTCGAAGGTGGGGACGATGGGTGAAGGGAGCGAGAACGCGGCTACCGGCAGCACCGGCGTTGGGGCGAAACCCGGAGGAGTGAGCTCGGGAGCGGGGTTTGGTAGCGGCGGAACGGGCTCGCTCGGGAAAGGCGGCTCGGGCTCGGGTCTGGCCGGTTCGGGCGCGTCGTTTGGGACGGCGACCGGCGGAATTGGTGGGAGCGGCGCCGCGGGGCCGATTGTTGGCGAGGCCGGGGGCGCTTTGGGGTTTGCGGGGACGCCGGCGACCGCCGCGGCGGGGTCGGGCGGCGCGGGGGTTGCGATGACACCGATGCTGCCCGTAACCGAGTGCATGCCGGGTGAACGGCGCTGTGACCCGACGGGCAAGGCGGCGCAGATTTGCTCGGCGGCGGGGTCGTGGGAGGGCGGGGACTGCCAGTTCTTGTGTGAAGCCGGCGCTTGCAGCGGGGTTTGCCTGCCGGGGTCGCGGAAGTGCGATGGGCAGCAGCCCGAGCGCTGCGACGACGCGGGGCAGTGGGTGACGGACGGTGAGCCATGCATGGCGCAGTGCGAGCAAGGGGCGTGCACGGGGGCGTGCAAGAACGGAGCGACGCAGTGCGCTTCGACCAGCGCGCTCAAGCTGTGCATGAACGGGCAGTGGGGGCCGGAGATGGCGTGCGAGTTTGCTTGTGTGGATCAGATGTGCGGCGGGGTTTGTGATCCGCAGACCACGCGCTGCGCGAGCGGCACGGAGCTCGAGACCTGCAACAGCGGCGGGCAATGGGGGGCGCGAAAGTCCTGCGATTTCGTGTGCAACAACGGGACGTGCGGGGGGCAGTGCACCCCGGGCCAGACGCGCTGCACGAACAATCAGCAGGATCGCTGTAGCGCGCAGGGCCAGTGGGAGAAGGCCCAGAGCTGCCAGTTCGTTTGCGAGAACGACGGCTGCGGAGGCGTGTGCCGGCCCGGTGAGACCCGTTGCAAGTCGAACACGGCCTCCCAGGTCTGCAACTCGCGCGGTCAGTGGGAGGACAAGGCTTGTTCGAGCAACGCTTGCGTCAACGGCGCGTGTCGCTCGTGCCAGCCGGAAGCCACCAAGTGCGAATCCTCCACTCAGATTCGAGAGTGCAACGACAACGGGGAGTGGGGCGCACCGCAAGAATGCAAGAACCAGGCGTGCTCGGGGAACCGCTGCGTCGGCTCGTGTAGCCCGAGTCAGGCTCCGACGTGCAAGGCGCTTTCTCACCACACGATCACCTGCGACGCCAACGGCGTGTTG
This sequence comes from Polyangiaceae bacterium, assembly GCA_025937835.1. Classification (GTDB taxonomy): domain Bacteria; phylum Myxococcota_A; class Polyangia; order Polyangiales; family Polyangiaceae; genus PMG-095. The sequence goes on along the minus strand of JAICQO010000166.1, from coordinate 4,661 downwards.
AGGGAGACCGAGTGCGTGAATCAGGGTTGCCAGAACGGGAAATGCGGGGATTTCAAGAAGTACGTGTTCGTCACGTCGGAGGCGTACAACGGCGACCTCGGGGGGCTGGCGGGCGCCGACAGCAAGTGCAACACGCTCGCCAAGGCCGGAGGAATGCCCGGCACGTACAAGGCGTTTCTCGCGGACACGAACAACGACATCAACTCGCGCTTCAGCTTTGCCGGGGGGCCGATCGTGCAGAAGCGGCCGAGCGGCGATCAGATCATCGCCGAGGACTGGAACGAGGTGCTGAACGCCTCGATCAAGGCCAACCTCGATCGCGACGAACGCGGGAACAGCGCTCCGTTCGGTGTCCTGCAACCGAAGAACGACGACACCGAGGACTTCTGCGGCGGCTCGGGGATCACCGCGTTCGTTTGGGGCAACGTGATGGGTGGCGGCAAGATCAAGGACACCGCCAACCACTGCGGAAACTGGACGAAGGAGAACTTAGCCGGCGCGATGTTCGGCATCCGCACGGATCCGCGAGGCTGGAAGCACACCTGCCGCCAGGGCCGGGACTCCGACACCAGCGTGCCCAGCTACTGCCGCTCGAAGGCGCCGCTGATCTGCTTTCAGCAGTAGGGCTGGGGGCACCCGAACCGGTTCGACCGGCGCCTTTTTGCAATACGGGAGCAGCCTTCCGGCGATATACAGAAGCGTGGCGGTTGTAGAACGTGTGGCGCTGGTGGTTCTCGTCGGGCTTTCGGCGTGCGGCTCGAGCTCGCAGGAGAGCCCGACGGACGCGGGGGGAGCGGCCGGCGTCACGACGGGAGGCGGCTCGAGCGGCGGCAGCGGCGGTAGCACCGGGGGTGCCCCAGCTCCGCCTGCCTCGCTGGGAGGAGCGCCGGTGGTCGTGGTCGGCAACGGCGGCGGCGGAGGCAAGGCGGAGTGTGTGCAGCAGCAGGTGAAGTTCGAGCCCGAGCTGCCGAACGTGATGTTGCTGATCGACGGCTCGAACAGCATGACGCTCCAGGACTTCGACGGACAGTCGCGCTGGGGCGCCGTGAAGCAGGCGTTGATCGCGGATAAAACCGGGCTCATCGCCAGTCTCCAGGCGCGAGTCCGCTTCGGGTTGACGATGTATTTCAGCTCGGCGCCGATCGGCAGGCCCGAGGCTCCGTGTCCGGCGCTCGAGCAGGTGCCCGTCGCGGTCAACAATCTGAAAAACGTGGCCGCCTCGTTCGAGGGCACTCAACCGATCGGCGCGACGCCGACCGGTGAGAGCATCGAGAAGGTTTGGCCAGCGCTGGCCGCGCTCGACGCGGGTGAGTTTCGCGGCCCGCGGATGCTCGTGCTCGCGACCGACGGCGAGCCATCCGGCTGCGACGGCAACGCCGACCAGGCGCGAGCGCGCTCGAAGTCGGCGGTGGCGGCGGCGTACGCGGCAGGCATCAGCACGTTCGTGATCGGCGTGGGGCCCGAGGCGAGCGACCAGCACCTGCGCGAGCTCGCAAACCTCGGGCAGGGGCAGGCGGAAGGGGACACGGAGAACCGCTTTTTCCGCGTGCTGGACACGAAAGCCCTCGCCAGCGCGCTCGCCGCCATCACCGGCGATGTTCAAGAATGCGTGTTCGCGCTGAAGGGCAGCGTCAGCGAGGCCATGGCGTCTTCCGGCACGGTCACGCTGAACGGGGTCGAGCTCGAATTCGAGGCTCCCGACGGCTGGCACCTCGAGGACGAGAGCCGCCTCTCGGTCGACGGCTCCGCCTGCCAGTCGCTGCAATCCTCGGCCGCCGCCACGCTCGACATCTCGTTTCCCTGCGGCGTGTTCATTCCAAGCTGAGCGTTTCCCGCATCGACCGAGCATTTCGGCGCGCCGTCGACGGAACGCGAAGCACTCAGCCACTGCCCGGTCGACGACGCCCAGGGGCCGGCTTGCCGGTTTGCACCGGTGGCGCACGTCCGTATCAGGAGGGCGTCGGATGCAAACTCTCAGAATTGCTGCGGTCGTGCTCATGTTCATGACCGCTTGTGGAAACGAATCCCCTTCCCCGGCGAACCCCTCCAGCACGGGTGGAAGCGCGGGCATACCGGCGAGCGGCGGCTCGGGGAACGCGGCGGGCAACCTCTCGACGGGTGGTTCGGACACACCGGCGAGCGGCGGCACGAGCGGCACTTCGAGCAACACCGGCGGTCAAGCGACGAGCACGGGCGGCGCGAAGGCAGAAGGTGGAGCGGGAGCGGGAGCTGGCGGAGCCCTCGGCGGAGCAGCGGGTAGCTCGACCGGCGGTAGCGCCCTCGGTGGCAACGCGAGCGCTGGAAGCGATGCCACGCCGGTGGGCGGCAGCAGCGCTGGTGGGCCCGGCAATGCCACCGCCGAGCTCGTCACGTCCGGCCCCAACGACTACTGGAACACCGAGGGAACGGTCGCGCCGGCTAGCGGAGCGGCCGAGCTGACGGTCGACGCCACCACGCAGTATCAGACGCTCACCGGCTTCGGCGGGTGCTTCAACGAGATGGGGTGGGACGCGCTGTCCGTGCTCTCGGCCGAAGAAATCACGCAGGCGATGAAGCTGCTCTTCGACGCGACCGACGGCGCGAATTTCGTGTACGGGCGGCTACCGATGGGCGCGAGCGACTATTCGATGAGCTGGTACACGCTCGACGACACCGCCGGCGATTACGCCATGAACGACTTCTCGATCGCGCGCGACCGAGAGAAGCTCATCCCGTTCATCCGCGCGGCGCTCGCGATCAACCCGGAAATCAAGCTCTGGGCGAGCCCCTGGGTCGTCCCCTCTTGGATGATGTCCGGCAGGGACCTGAAGAACGACGCGCAGACCATGGGTGCTCACGCCCTCTACATGGCGCGCTTCGTCGAGGAGTACCAGAAGGAGGGCCTCGAGCTCGTCGCGGTTCACCCGCAGAACGAGCCCGGCTACGCGCGCGTTCGCTGGACGCAAGCGCAGTTCGTCGACTACATCAAGACGTACCTCGGGCCCACCTTCGCCGAGCGCGGCATCACCGCCGAGATCTGGGCGGGGACGATGTCGAAGGATCCGGAAGACACGAACATCGCCAAGGCGGTCGCCGCGGACCCCGAGGCGATGAAGTACACGAAGGGCTTCGGCGTGCAGTGGAACCTTCAGGCTGCCGTCGAGACTCTGGGAAAAAGCGCGCCGGTGATGCAGACCGAGCACAAGTGCGGCAACTACAACTTCGAGACCCCCTACTGGGATCAGAGCCGCTACGACGCCCAGAAGCCGCAGAACGATCACCTCTACGGCGAGGAGACCTGGCAGCTGCTCCGCGACTGGATCGTCTCGGGCGTCAACTCTTACAGCGCCTGGAACATGGTGCTCGACAGCGTCGGAAAAAGCCTCGACAACTGGCCCCAGAACGCGCTTTTGGTCGTGGACCGCTCGGCCAAAAAGCTGATCGTGACGCCGGCGTACTACGCTTTCCGCCACTACTCTCAGTACGTTCTGCCGGGCGCCAAGCGCGTCGCGGTGACGGGTAGCACCGACGCCATCGCCTTCGTGAACGCCGACGGCAGCGTCATCACCCAGGTCTACAACAAGGCCGACACCGCGAAGCCGACCAGCATCGGAGTGAGTGGCGCTTCTTACTCTTTCGAAGTGCCCTCACACGGTTGGGCGACGCTGCGCGTGAGCCCGTAGACCAAGCGGCTCGAGCAGCGGCGGCCAGCCGCTCATTTCGACTCGTTTCGAGATGTCCGGACACGTGTCCGCGCACGGACAGCTGTCCGCAGCGCTCGGACGTGTCCAGCGCTGGGGGTTGGCGCGCGCCTCAGTCACCCTCCGGAGTGATGCAAGTCGCCGAAACCAGCCGATTTCCTCGAAGATCGCGCGGCGATTGCAATCGAATGTAATCGCAGGTGGCACGTGGCGTGCTGACGACGGACCCCTCGAAGGAGTACCAATGACCGTTCGATTGTCCGCGCTCGTGCTTTCCGTGATTGCTTTCAGTGCAGTGGCTTGTGAAGTCTCCACCGGCGACGACGCCGATGATGCAGACGCGAACGGCGGCCGCTCCGGTTCGTCCGACGCCGGCTCCGGTAACGATTCCTCCGCTGGCGAGGCCGGCTCGGATTCAGGCAACGCCAGTGGCGGCCGGCCGAGCCAGCAGCCGGACGATGAACCGGCGGAAGCCGGCTCCGGCGGACAGCCCCAACAACCCGACGAGCCCGACGAGGAGCCCGATACCGATCCACCCCCGAGCAGCTCCGAGACCTCGCGCTTCTTCTTACCGATGACCGAGCCGACCAACACCTCGGCGCCCACGATCGAGCTCGACGCGAAGGGCGGCATCCACGCGGTTTACCCGCGCTACGTGATCGGCGGCGCTTTTTATGCGTACTGCGCCGGCAGCTGCGAGACCGACGAAGACATGAGCGTGGTCGAGTTCGAGACCGACGGCACGGTTCACAACGCGATGCTCGCGCTCGACGAGGCTGGGCACCCGCGCGTGCTGCTCTCCACCATGAGCAAGGTCTATTACGCCTCGTGTGACTCGAACTGCGGCGTCCAGTCGAACTGGGAGACCAGCGAGATCCTCGATCACAACGGCGACCGCGAGGTCACGGGCGAGGCCTTCGCGGTCGATCCCGACGGCAACCCGCGCTTTCTGATGCACACCTACCGTGCGTACCTGGGCAT
>JAICQO010000192.1 GCA_025937835.1 Polyangiaceae bacterium | reverse complement strand
TCGCGGCCGTCCCACAGCTCGCCGCCGAAGTAGAAGCCCCACACGAACGGAAACCACGGCGGCTCCGAGGGCAAGAAGCCGATCTGCTGGATTTTTCCGGCTTCGACGCGGGTCAGCTTCTCCGCGTAGGCGTCGAGCTCCGCGATGGTCTCGGGTGGGCGTTCGGGATCGAGCCCTGCTTCGCGAAACAACCGCTTGTTCCAGTGGAGCCCGGTCACCACCGGCACGGAGGGCACGCCGTAGAGCGTCCCGCGGTACACGCCCATGTCCCAGTACACCGGCAAGTAGCGGCTGGCCTCGACGCGGGTCCCGCGCGCGAGCTCGTCGAGCGGCATCAGCGCTTCGCGGTCCGCGTAGTCCACCACGTCGTTGGCCCACACCCCGGCGAGGTCGGGCGGGTTGCCGCCGGCCGTCGCCATCAACGTCTTCTGATTCACCCCGGAGAGTGCGCTGTGAACCACGAAGATCTTCGACTGCGAGCGGTTGAAGTCGTCGACCACCGCTTGCATCGCGTCGCGCTCGGTATCGGTCCACTTTTCCCAATACTGGACGACGACACGGCCCGGCGGAATGTCCGCTGCGCGCCCAGCCGGCGCCGAAAGCCACAGAGCGACGCCCAGCAACAGGCCGATCAAGCGGGCAAACACACCGGGAACGGAGCATGAAACCCGCCGCCCGGGCCAGTTTGAGGGTCCGAACCCTGAAAAACCGCGCCGCAGGTTGCGCCGGCCGAGCGCCGAGTCCAATGGGAACGGCGGATGAACGCCTCGGACGCTCTGGCCTGGATGCTCGGCCTCGGTTCGGCGATCAGCTTCGCGCGGTGGGTACCCAAGTTCCGGATCGCCAAGGGCTGGGTGTTCGTGCACCTCGCGATCCTGCTGCTGGTCGCGGGCGGGGCGTGGACCGGCCAGCCCGGCATCATCTACGCGGCGGCCGCGGGCTGGTTGGTCTTCGTCTGGGGTCCGGGGTTCGCCCTGCGGCGTCAGGGCGAGCTCGGCGCGCGCGGGCGCTTCGCGGAGGCGGCGCGCTGGGCGCAGATCGGCGCGCTGCTGCATCCGTTCGACGGCATGCGCGCGCACGCGACCTACCTGCTCGCGCAGGGCGAGACCTACCTCGGCCGCTTCGAGCGAGCCCGGCAGCTGTTTCAGAAGGCGTCCGCTACGCCCGTTCTGCGAAACCTGTCGCGCATGGAGATCTTGCGGCTCGACGCCGACTGGCGCGGCGTGATCGAGGAGGTGGAAGCGCTGCCAGCGGCCGAACAACCCGCCGTCGCGCCCCACTACCTGCGCGCGCTCGGTGAGCTCGGCGAAGTGCCCGCGCTGCTGGCCTCGTACGCTCGGCTACCGCCAGCCATGCGCGAGCTCGGCACACCGCGTCTGTTCGTCGCGGCCTTCGCAGGCCGGCCGGATCTCGTGCAAAACCTGCTATCGGGCCCGCTCTCGAGTTTTCCACCCGCTCTGCACCAGTATTGGTTGGCAACCGCCGAGCAAGCGTCGGGCAACGCGGACGCTGCACGCGTTCGGCTCGAGGGGCTGCTGGCGCGAAACGAGCTCACCACCCAGGTCCGGCTCCGGCTCGCGGCCCCCGCGCGCCACGTCTCGACGAGCGCTCTCTCCATCGACGAGCGCCACGCGCTGTTGTCCCTCGAACGCGAGATCCACGCACTGCCGCAGCGCATGGCCGCACACCTCCACAAGCCGCGAAAGCCGATCGCGACCCTGGCGCTCGGCCTGTCGTTCCTCGTCGTGTTCCTGGCCGGCAAGCTCCAGCCCGACTCCAACGGCGAGACGCTGGTTCGCTTCGGCGCGCTGGTACTGCCGCCCGATCTCGTGCCAGGCGGGGTCACGTGGCGCCTGGTGGCCGCAGGCTTCTTGCACCTCGACGAGGTGCACCTGGCGATGAACCTGCTGGGGCTGTGGGTGCTCGGGCGTCTCGGCGAGCGGCTCGGCTCGAGCGCGGCCGTATTCGTCGGATTCCTCGCCTCGAGCATCGGCGCTTATACGATCGCGCTCTTCTACATGGCGGCGAGCCACGACGAGCCGCGCGTGTTGATCGGCGCCTCGGCGGGCGTGATGGGCCTGGTCGGCGGCCTCGCGACCTTCAGCGCCGTGGGCTACTTCCTGCGCAAGGATCGACTGCTCGGTCGCGGCCTGCGCGCGATGCTCGCGATCGTCGCGCTGCAGGTGGTGTTCGACTCCTTCCACCCCATGGTGAGCTCGTTCTTGCACCTCGCCGGCTGCGCGGTGGGCGCGGTGCTGTGCTTGCCGTACGCGCTCTCCGTGTTTCGGCGGCCGATCCGGGCGTGACGGCGCGGCTGCCGAGCTACACGCCGCTTGGGATGCCCTGTGACAGGGGCTCGTCGATGAAGACGAAGATCGGCCGGTGACTTCATCCCCGTGCGGAGCCACGGCATCACCGCTCCTGCGTTCGATCCGCGCGCCGGCTATCCCGAAACCTTGAAATAGCCGTCGCCTTTGCGCGAGCCTGTGTCATGGCTTTCTCCCTTGTCTCCGGGTCAGCCGCCTCCGCGGCCTGAGCCAGAAGGCGACCGAGTTCAATGAGAGCGGCCGCAGGGCTCGCGGCGGGTGGATTCTTGGCCACCCCCCCGAGTTTCCCCTGAAACCACCCCGGGCGCTGCGCCGAAAAATAGTGGTCGCGCAGCTGTTCGCGCTGTCGAGACCCCGTCTCTGTCTCAGCAAGCGCAAGCATGTGAAGCCATGCTTTTCGAAGTATCTCGAAGTCGGCCAAGGGGATAGTTGTTTCTGCCCTCCTCACATCGATCTCGAGCGCGGCCAGAGGTCCCTTTTCTCGTAGCGTTTGTGCAATGCTCTGTGTCGCGACCAAGTGAACCACTCGTATCGGGGCCGCAAGGGTTCCTCGATCGCATTGCACGTAGACCATCTCCTCGGCCTCACCGCCGACGAGGCTGATCATCTGCAAGCATCCCCCAACCTGATCAGTCGCGTCCGAAAAGACGCTGGACACGATCCCGTGGTACAGATCGTGGTCGGCCCGTTGGAACCGTGGCGCTTCCCGTACGAGCCAGCGTGCATCTGAACCAGCCGCGGCCGGCTGGGTGCAGGAGAGAAGTGCTACCGCGACAAGCACTGACCAGGCCTTCAACATACTTCTCCTCAGGGTAGACGGACAACGACGTTTCGTGCCGGGTTGAAGACAAGTATGCCTCCACCAGCATCTGGAGGTTGAACCAGGTAAAGTTGTACTCCAACACCCGGGTAAGGCGCGTTCGGCGGAGAGCGGACCTGGCCAAGGAGGTCTTTTCCGAAGTCAATGTCGCCTTGCGAGAAATGCTGAGCGCCCGGTCCGCCGGGATGTGAATGCGTTGTCCCGACAACATAGTCACCGTCTCGAAGCCCAGCGTCGTCCCAGTCTACGACAACCGAATCGAGATCCCCGGTAAAAGTCTTGGTGAGTCGCGGAACGCCATCCTTGTCGATAACGATCCCCGCCGAGTGTTCGACCCTCGTGATCCCGTTGGACACCGTGGCTTGACGAATCGTCAGCTTTCTCTTGGGATCGAGTGGGGTCTTTCGTTCCGTCCACTGTCTCACCAAAGCGTCGATTTCGGCGAGCACAGCCGGGCTTCGGGATGCTCTCCGCGCTGCATCTCCGCACCGTGGGTTGCCAGACTTGCCGCACGGCGCGGAGGGGCCTCCGTTCGTAACTCCGCTTTCAATTCCCCGGTTCTGCCCCACCGCATCCGCCATCCCCGGCTGCGTCGCGCTACCGGCGGTGGGCGCCACGCTCGCCGCGTCCGTCACCGTGCCGCTATACCCCGGCGTCCCCGTAAACATCCCTGGCACGCCCACTAGCGCCGAGATCCCCCCGCTGCCGAGCCCCACGCCCCCAGCAGCACCAAGCCCGGCCGCGACGCTGAGCCCAAACCCGTGCGCCGCCAGCCCCGAC
>JAICQO010000022.1 GCA_025937835.1 Polyangiaceae bacterium | reverse complement strand
GGCACGCGCCGCCCCTCCCCGCCGAAGTGAATTCGTCGGGGCCCCTCCCACGCGCTCACTCTTTACAGTCCGAGTCTTCCGCCACTTTCGGCCGATTCCCAACCGTTTGTCGCGCTCGCTCGAGCTATTCGAACAAGTCCGCCTTGGGATCCGTGAGCACGATGAACGCTTCGTGAGCTCCGGGATTCGCGCTCTGGCCGTCCTTCAAGAGCTCCACCAAGAACACGCCGTCTTCGGTGGTGGCGGCGATGCTCGCGCGCACCGACAAGCGCGCGGCGCCGAGCGCTTTCTTGCGCGGGGCCTCGACGAGAGGGGGTGGCGTCGGCGCGTCCGCGGCCGCAATCGGCTCGACCGAGGGCACGAGCCGAGGGTCCGTCACCGCGTCGGAGAACGGATCGGCCGCGGGAGGGGGAGGCGGCGGAGGCTCCGCAATCGGCTGCGCTTCCGCGGCGGGCGCGGCTTTCGGAAGGTTCAAGGCTGCGTCCAGCGCGGCGCTGGCCTCGGCCGAGGGGCGCGCCGAGATGGGCTGTGCGCCGCCCTTCGGCAAGCTCGAGAGAGCGCGCGCACTGGCTGCTGCTGCTGCGGCCGCTCCGAGACCCGGCGCCGCGCCCGCCCGCGGTGACTGCTGAATCGACTGCACGAGCGCAGCGAGCGCCGGCGACTGAGTCGGATCGGGACCTGCGGGTTGAGAGGGCTTGGCCTGAGCAGGCGGCCCCGATTGCGCAACCTGCGCGGAGAAGCGCTGCAGCGCCGCGCGCAACGACGGCGACGGCGCCTGCGAAGCACCGATCCCCGGCGTGGTCTCACGCGTGCTGTCGGTGAGCGGCTCGGCGGACGCCTCGGATTGAGGAGCCGGCACTGCGGCGCCTTCCGAGCCCGCGAGCACGGGCGGCGGAGGAGGAACCGGCGGCACCCACGCGGGCGCTGCCTCGGCCGTGGCTGCGGTTTCCAGTGAAGGTGGAGGGGGAGCCACGGGATCGAGCTCCGCCGAGCTCGTGCCGTTCACGGATTCGGGCTGCGCGGAGGGCTCGCTCGGAGGGTCCGAAGGCGGCTGCGCGGAAACGGTCGGCGCGAGCGCGAGCTCGGCGGCTGCGCCGTTCGAGCCGTTCGAGCCGTTGCCGCCCGGGGACGGGACCGCGATCAAGGTGTCGGCGGAAGCTTTGGCAGCTCTTGCCGCCGCCTCTGCAGCCGCGCTGGCGGCAGCGCTGGCCGCGGCGGTTGCGATCGCGCTCGTCGGGGGCGCGACGCTGCCGTTGTCGCCGAGCTGCGAGGTCAGATCCGCCGCCACTCGGGCGAGCGTCAGCGCGCGCATGTCGTTGCCCTCGTCGCCGGCGGCCTCCGCAGCGCGGCGGATCCAGCGCACCGCCTCGCGGGTGTCGCCCTGGGTGCCGAAGATCGCTGCCGTCTCGAGCGCGGTGGTGACCGCGTCGGGATCGTCGGGGAGCGGCTCGGGGAACGTCATCGCTGTTGCGGTCATCTCGGTCATCCTTCCTCTATGGAGGCCTTTCTGCGCGAAGATTAACTACGCTCGGGGCGGGCGTGAATCCCGCAAAATCGTTGGCTGTCCTCGAGAAAAACCGCTCAGGCTGCCGCTCTGCTGCATGTTTCCATGGTTTCGATTGTCCCGAGCCCCGGTATCTCAAGCTTCCACGACGCCCAGCGATTTTGGGTTTTGGCTTCGTTTTCGCTGCGCTCCGGTGCTCAAGTAGCCACCTACGCTCCGCTCCGGTGCGGAGCGATTGCCTCGCCAGAACCGCAAACTTGCCGGGCGGGCGTTCCTTCAGTTTCTGGGACATGGGATTGTCCCTCCGGCCACTCTGCTCGTGATTTAAAGTTCCGGAATGCAGCGCGTGCTCTCCCGTGCCCAGGTACGCGACTTCGATCGCCGCGCGACCGAAAATGGTCAGGTCCCCAGCTTGATCTTGATGGAGAACGCCGGGCGTGGCGCGGTCGAGGCGATCACGGAGCTGTTCGGTGGGCAGCTTCCGCCGGGGCTCCGGACATTGGTGGTGTGCGGAGCCGGAAACAATGGCGGGGACGGCTATGTCGTGGCGCGGCGTCTGTCGCTGCTCGGTGCCGACCTCGAGGTCCTGTCCACGGCGCCCGAAGACGCGCTCCGTGGCGATGCGCTCACGAATTACCGGGCTTTCCGCGGAACCGGCGGCCGGGTTCGGATGCTCCAGGGGGCGGCGCCCGAGGCCGTGGACCGGGCGATCGCCGGCGCGCAGCTGATCGTCGATGCGTTGCTCGGCACGGGCCTCGATCGTGAAGTGTCGTCGTCGCTCCGCGATTGCATCGAGCGTATCAACCGCGCTCCCGGGCGCCGCGTCGCGCTCGACGTGCCGTCGGGGCTCGACGCCGACACGGGCCGCGTGCTGGGCGCCGCGATCTGCGCCGAGCTGACCGTCACGTTCGCGGCGCACAAGCTCGGGCTCGTCACTCCGAGTGGGCTCCAGCACGCGGGGCGCGTCGTCGTGAAAGACATCGGAGTCGGCTTCGACTCCGTGGCGGGCACCGGAGAGAGCGCGTGGCTCGTGGAAGCCAGCGACGTGGCGCGCGCGCTGCCTCGACGAGCGCCGAGCGCGCACAAAGTCTCGGCCGGGCGCGTGCTCGTGATCGGCGGCTCGCCCGGGAAGACCGGCGCACCGCTGCTCGTCGCGCGCGGGGCGTCGCGCGCGGGGGCGGGGCTCGTGACGATCGCGTCGTGGCCCGAGGTGATCGGCTCGCTGTCGTCGCAGATCCTCGAATCGATGACGGCGACGCTCGAGCCGGAGCGGCTCGACGCCACGCTCGAGCCGTTGCTCGGGCACGCGGACGTGGTCGCGATTGGCCCCGGGCTCGGCCTGGGCGAAGCCGCGAAGCAGGTCGTCGAGCGCGTGGTGCTCGGTTTTCCGGGCACCGTGGTCGCCGACGCGGACGCGCTCACCCATTTTGCGGGGCGGCTCGAGCGACTCGCCGAGCGCGCCGGGCGGCTGATCCTGACGCCTCACCCCGGCGAGATGGGGCGCCTGCTCGGCAGCGACGCGCGGGCGGTGGAAGCGGATCGTTTTCAGGCGCTGGCGCGCGGCGTCGCGGGCTCTCGCGGAGTGGTGCTGTTGAAGGGTCCGCATACGCTGATCGGCGCTCCCGCCGAGCTGCCGCGCATCGGGCCGACGGGTACGCCGGCTCTGGCCACGGGTGGAGCTGGGGACGTGCTCGGCGGCGTGATCGCCGGGCTCGCGTGCGCGGTCGATCCCTTTACGGCCGCCTGGGGCGGCGCCTTCCTCCACGCCTCGGCGGCCGCGCTCTGGGCGGGGGAGCGCGGTGCCGACCGCGGGTTGCTCGCCCATGAAGTCGCCGACCGTATCCCCGCAGCGCTTGCCGAGATGTCAGAGCCGGCCGCGTCCGAGCTGACAGATTGACACGCGTTCGCGTCCGCCGAGCCGCGGGATTTCTCGGCGAGAGCGCGGATCCCGCCTGGATCTGCGTGGCACGAGGCTTGCGATTCCGCGGCGCATGACCAGCGTCGCCCTTGCCTTTCCCAGTCCGCAACCGATCGCTCCCGAGTCGCGCGTGCTCGCGGTCCGTCGCGGTTTGATCGGCCACCTGCCCGCGCTCCGCGCGCACGCGCGGCGCCTGACCCGCAGCAGCGCCGAGAGCGAAGATCTGGTGCAGGCCTCGGTGCTCCGCGCCCTCACGTTCGCCGAGAGCTTCACGCCGGGCACCAACCTGCGCGCCTGGTTGCATCAGATCCTCGACAGCGTGTTCCTGACTTCGTGCAGGCGCCGAGCGCGGGAGCGCCGCGCGCTGTCGACGCTCGAAGCGGATCCATGTGCCTGGACGCGGCACGACGCGGCTCCGCCGATGCGCTCGCTGAGCGCGCCGGTTCAGTCGGCGTTGTCCGGTCTGCCCGAGTGCTTCCGCGAGGTGGTGCGGCTGATCGACGTCGAGGAGCTGTCGTACCGCGACGTCGCGGATCGGCTCGAGGTCCCGCTCGGTACCGTGATGAGCCGGCTGCACCGCGGTCGGCGCTTGCTCAAGAGCCGGCTCGGCCCCGCCGAGACGGCGGGGAGCGTCGAATCAGCGCCGGCGCGGGCCGCCGCCGCGTGAGGTGCGGGCTCCGCTCGCGGCCTCGTTCGGCGGAGGTGCGGCGCCGCCAGTCACGCGATCGTGAATGTCGGCGAGCAGATCGAGCAGCAGGTGATACTGCTCCTCGATCGGCAGCGGCGCGACGGCCTGGTTTACCTGCTGACGGATGCGCGCGCGCGTGAGGGCGCTCGGAAGCTCGGGCGGAACGAACCCGGCTTTGCCCTTGGCTGCCGCCGGCCGCGCCGGGATCACCTCGACCACGCGGCGCCGCGTGAGACGGGACGGGTCGGCGTTCTGAGCTTCGGCCGCGGGCGGAGGGGGACTCGCGGAGTCATCCGTGGAAGCGGGCTTTCGCTCGCGGAAGATTTCCTTCCGCTCTTCGACCGGCAGGCGCTTGCGCGCGAGCTGAAAGAAGACGCCGCCAGGGCTCCTGCGACGGGTGCCGTCAGCGAGCAGCTGACCGCCCTTGGCCTCGATCTCGAGAGTCTCCTTGAGCAGCGCTTGCGCGCCGTCTTCTCCGAGCACGCGAACGACCCCCGCGATCTGTGTGAGGGGAATCTCTTCCACTTCCCCGAGCGCTTTTGCGATTTGGGAGACGGTATCTTCTGTAGACATGGTCGATTCACCCGGCCACCCCCGGCCAGGGTCCGAGACTTTGCCTCGAGGTGCGGCTGACTGCAACCAACTTGGAGCCTCCGCACAAAAGCGGCCAGGGCGCTGGTGAAGGACGAGACCGTTCAGTCCAACAGCTCGAGCTGCCCGCTGTGGATTTGCGTGATGTCACCGTTGCAGAGTTGCAATGTCAGGCGGCCGTCGGCGTCGATCCCACTCGCGATTCCGTCCGTGCCATCCACACGCACGCGCCGTCCAATCAACCCGTCGTGCTCGCGGAGCTCCGATACGATTTCGTCCGACGCGCGTGACAGACACCCGAGTCGCATTTCGAGACCTCTCAGCACTCGGGCCAGCAGCGTTTCGCGCTGGGGCGCGACGCCGAGCCGAGCGAACGAGGTCGCTCGCTCTTCGAGCTCCGGCGGAAAGCGGCGGGTCCCGAGGTTGATGCCGACGCCCGCTACTACCACGGCACCGCTGGCTCCGAGCCGGCTCTCGGCCAGCACTCCGGCGATCTTCTTGCCCGAGACCCACACGTCGTTCGGCCACTTGACGCGTGTCGCGGCGGCGAGCGCGGGCGGCCCGAGCTCGGCGACCGCCGCGCGCACCGCGAGACCGAGCGTGAGCGGGAGCAACCCGAGCCGTGTCGGTTCGAGCTCGGGGCGGAGCAACACCGAGAAGAGGAGCCCGTCACCCGGTTCGGCGATCCAACTCCGGCCGCGGCGGCCGCGCCCGCTGGTCTGATGGTCTGCGACAAATGTCGCGCCGTGCGGCGCACCCTCGCGAGCGGCCGTCAGGGCGTCGTCGTTGGTGGAGCCGGTCACGGCGAGCGCCGCGAGCGGTGCGCCGAGGCCGCAGCCGATTTCCGCCCTCAGACGCTCGAAGCGCGCAACGTCGAAGCTCGAGCTCATGGGGCGCCGAGCGCTTCGAGCTCGAGCGAGATGTCCGCCGCAGCCGCAGAGTGCGTGAGCGCGCCGACGCTCACGACGTCCACGCCCAGGCGGGCCAGCGTCGGGATGCGCTCGAGCGTGACGCCGCCCGAGACCTCGACGAGCGCGCGGCCCCGGGCGCGACGCACCCCTTCCGCGACCAGGTCGTCCGTGAAGTTGTCGAGCATCACCACCTCGGCGCCTGCCGCGAGCGCCTCGTCGAGCGCCTCGAGCGACTCGACCTCGATTTCGATCCGGCTCGTGTGCGGAGACCTTCGCTTCGCGCGTTCGATGGCGGGCGTGATGCCGCCGGCGAGCGCGATGTGGTTGTCCTTGATCAGGATCGCGGAGCCGAGCTGGTCTCGGTGATTGAACGCTCCGCCCGTACGCACCGCGTAGCGCTCGAGCGCGCGGAGCCCGGGCGTGGTCTTGCGCGTATCGGTGACGCGCAGCGGGGAGCCGTCCGGCACCTGAGCGGCGAAGCGTCGCGACAGCGTGGCGATCCCCGTCATGCGCTGCAAAAAATTGAGCGCCGTGCGCTCACCCATCAACAGCGAGCGCGCCGACCCTTCGACGAGCAGGATCGCATCGCCCGTGACCACGCGTGCCCCGTCCGCGTGCAACGCTTCCACGCGCACGCCCGGGTCGACCAGGTGAAAGACGCGCGCAAACACGTCCACGCCACACACGACCATCGGCGAGCGGGCGAAGGCCTTGCCCACGGCGCGTGCGCCCTCGGACGCGGTCGCTTCCGTCGTCGGATCGCCTCCGTCGAGATCTTCGTGGAGCGCGCGGGTGATGAGGGCGTCGAGGAGGGGACCGAGGGGGGACATGGGCGTCGTGGAAGCAGATACTGGGGATGACCCCGGATCCAGTCAGGATCGTTACTGTGAATCGGGCGGGGAGGCATGGGGACGAACGTGCTTTCCGGCGTTACCGGCAGCGGGGCGCGAGGCGCGGCTGCTGCTGCGGTCTGTGCGCGCTGGGTTGCCCCGCGGATGCACGTGACGGCAGGCGCGCACTTTTCAGCGGGTGCGCCCATTCAATAAAGCCCATAGCTTCGTCCGAGGAAGGAGGCGAAGAGGTTGCAGAGGGCGTGGAAGGCGATCGCGGCGCCGACACCGCCGGTGCGCGCGCGCAAGAAGCCGAATACGAGGGAAGGGAAGAACACCGCGAGTCGCGCCGGGTGCGGATCCGTCGAGAGGTGGCCGAGCGCAAAGATCGCGCTCGCTACCAAGAGCGATGGACCGAGCGGCGCTCCGAGCAGCTTCCGGCGCGGCGGCCATGCCCGGTCGAGGGCGCTCTGCAAATAGCCACGAAAGAATACCTCTTCCGGGAACGCGACGCCGAAGACCTGGCCGAGCACGTCGCGCCCGATCGCAAGCGGCGAGACCGGCGAGAAATTCGCGGCCGGCGCGTGCCACAGCACGAACCCGAGCCAGAACGGCGGGAACCACAGCGCCGCGAACGCGAGAGCCCAGGCGATGGCGACGAGCGCCGAGCGCGCGAGCCGCGCCGCTGACAGCGGTTCGGGCTCGAATAGACCGCCGAGCGACAAGCCGGACTCTCTGACGGTGGCGGCGTCGGCGTCGCGCAGCACGAGGACGTAAGTGAAGACCAGAAACACCAGCCCGACTCCGGTCGCAGCCTGCGAGTCGGGCAGCGCATGAGACAGAGCGGTGGCGACGAGCGTGGCCAGCAACGCCACGAGCAGCGGCCCCTTGGGCCCGTTGCGTCCGAGGCCCGAGTCGCGCAGCAAATCAGCTGTTTTTCGGCCATCAGGCCGTCCCAGAACCGGTTCCGGGCCGCTATTCACGCTGCACCTTCAATCGAACTTTTAGGCACGACTCGAAGGTTTGCGCCACGCGTCGCGGGCGAGCGCCGTGGATCGGGCCGTGATGCGCCCCTCCCCCTCGCTCGGGGCCTGGGTTAAGGTGCCGCGCCGTGATCGTTCGCTCGGCCCGCCGGGCGCGCGCCGACGTTTCAGCCGACGTTCAAGAAGAGAGATCGAAGAACCCATGCTCGACCCGAATCTGCCGCACTCGCCTCCGGCTCATGCCCCGCGTCCGCACCTCCCGCAAGTCGATCTCGCCAAGTGGCCGCCGGACGACGACGGTCCCGCGGTGCCCCCGAGCTCGTTCGGCGGCGGTTTGCCGGGCGGCGGCGGCTACGACATGGGCGACGGCAACTTCAAGAAGGGCCGGTTCAAGCCGATCGCGATCCTGGTCGCGGTGCTCGCGGTCGCGGGCGCTGCCGGGTTCCTGCTGATCGGCGTGCAGAAGGACGCCGAGGTCCTGACCGTCGAGCAGGCGGAGGAGCAGAAGAAAGCCATCTTCGTGCTGCCGAAGGCGGAACAGCTGCCGAAGTGGCGGGAGTGGGCCGCCAGCGAATCGAGCGACGAGCTCAAGGCCGAGGCGCTGAAGCAGCTCGCGTGGGCCAAGGATCCGGCAGGCGTTCCGCTGTGTGTCGCGGCGCTGAATCATCCCAAAGAGCCGCTGCAGGCCATGGCGGCGACGGCGCTCGCCGAGTACGGCCATCCGCTGGCCGACGGCGCGAAGGACGCGCTGCTCACCCGGCTGAAGACCGCCGGCCCGGGCTCGAAACCGCAGATCGCCTGGGCGCTGGTCGCGCTCGGCGACTCGCGCGCGTTCGACGAGGTGATGGCGTTGTACCGCATCGGCCACCTGTCGTCGGTGCAGCGCCTCGGCGGCGGCGCGGCCTTCGATCCGGCGAAAATCGTGGCCATGGTCAGCCTCGACAAGTTCGCCAGCATGGCCAACGACGAGAGCCCCGCGGTGCGCCAGCTGGTCGCGACCGTGCTCTCCGAAAAGGCGGAGCCGAAGTGGACGGACACGCTGATCAAGCTCGTCCAGGACAAGGATCCGGAGGTCGCGCGCCAGGCCGCACCGGGTCTCGGCAAGATCGTCGATCCGAACGCGCGCACGCCGCTGATCGGCGCGCTCAAGACGGCCGACAAGGACAGCCGCAAGAAGTTCCTGGAAGCGCTGCGCGACGGCATCGGCACCGAGGGCCTCGTGCTCGCGACCGCCTCCGCCTCCGACGACGAGAAGCTCGCCTGGTACCAGACCAAGCAGATCTTCGACATGATCCACGACCACCGGAACGGCGGTCAGGGTCTGAACGATCCGCGCGGCGGCGACTCGCTCTACAAGTTCATCCAGAGCAAGCCCCACGTGCACTTCCTGTGGCGCGCGGCGGTGGCCATGGCCGCGATCGGCGACGTGCGCGCGGTGCCCACGCTGGCCACGCGCCTGCGCATGGATCCGCTCAAGATCTACAGCGACCAGCACGACTGGGAGATGGAGCTGAAGCGCGACGACAACGAGCGCGTGATCGCGGCTCGTATGATCGCCGATCTTGCGGTGATGCACCCGGACAAGCGCAAGGAGATCGCCAACGCCGCCGAGGACGCGGTGATCTTCTGGATCCACGAGCAGCCCTCGCCGCACGCCAACGGCCTGCGCGCGCTGGCCGCCATGGAATCGACGAAGGACATCGCCGCCCTCCGCAAGTGGGCGAACCCCGACGTGCCGCTGCCGAAGGAAGGCCAGCAGCCGCCGATGCCTGAGGAGTTCGTGATCGCGCAGAGCGCGCTGCGCTACGCCGGTTGGGTCAAGGACAAGCCGAGCTGGGGCGCGATGGAGCGGGCGCTGCGCGCCAAGCCCCCGGAGTACGACGTCACGATGGACGGCCTGATGGTGGGCGGCATCGCCATCCTCGGTATGTCGCTGCGCGCGATCGGCGTCGGCGCCTCCGACGGCTTCTCCGAGTGGCGCGACCACAAGGCGTTCAAGCCGATGTTGGACTACATCCTCGACGTCAAGAACAACGAGCAGAGCCGGATGAGCGCCTGCGCGGGTCTGGCGTGGGTGGCCGAGCCGGAGGATTTTCTCGAGATCGCCAAGAAGATCCAGGAGTTCTCGGGCGCGGAGAAGACCGACCAGTTCCGCCGCGCGTGTCTGCTCGAGACCTTGATCCAGCGCCCCGTGCCGGGCACGGCCCCGGCGCTGATCTCGCTCATGACCGAGCAGTCGGCGCTCGAGACGCGGCACCAGGTGGCTCGCGCCATCGCCAAGAGCGGCTTCGATCAGGCGATCGAGGCCAAGCTGACGGAGATGCTCGGCAACGAGGCGCTGATGAACGACGCCGCCCTGGCGTTGATCCTCGGCGGCTCGCCGGATCTCGCGGCGCGGACCGTGGCGCTGTACGCGAACAAGCCCAAGGCCGCGCTCGATGAGCTCGGCGACCTCTGGTACCGGAGCTTCGGCTACTGGTCGACGGAGGACCTCGAGGCCGGGCTGATCTCGCGCTACGTCGACAACGCCGAGGCCATCTCCCGCGTCAGCATCAACAAGACCCCGCAAGAGTGGGCGCGCGTGATGCTGATGCGCCAGCTCGACAACCTGGTCTTCGACAACGGCCCGCATTCGTTCACGCGCGTCGTGCTGCGCAAGCGCCTCTACGACATGGCCAAGGGCAACGACGAGGCCAAGCGCTCGGGCGCGATCCGCACGCTCGCGTTCATGAAGGAGCAGGGCGTGCTGCTCGCGCTGCGCGACGAGCAGGGCCCGGCCGGTCAGCAAGCGCGCGACGCGTACTTCGAGTTGATGAACCCGAAGATCGTGGCGGGCGTGGTCGTGCCCGACGACGACAATAAGTGAAGCTCGTCTCGCCGCTCGCGCTGGTGTTCGTCTCGGGGCTCGCGTGTTCGCGGGCCCCGGCGCCGAGCCCGGCGAGCGGCGCTCGGACGAACGCCACAGGCCCGGTCTTCGCGCTGGAGCGAGCCTGCGTGGCGAGCGGGCCGGAGCGCTGCGCCGACGCCATCGACGACAACTGCAACGGCGTGATTGACGAGGGCTGCGGCATCGACACCGGGCCCGTGCAGTTCGTGATCGCCTGGGACGCTCCCGCCGCGGACGTGGACTTGCGCGTCACCGATCCGAACGGCGAGCTCGCCGAAGCCGGGCGGTTGCTCTCGAGCGGGCTCGTGAAACAGCGGGACTGCCCGGGCCGAAACCAGGAGTGCCGCGGCAAGAACCTCGAGAACGTCTTCCTCGACGCGCTCGAGGCGCCGCGCGGCACCTACCGCGCGCGAGTCGTGCTCGAGGATCTCGGAGGAGAGAGCCCGCCGATCCGGGTGCGATTTGGCGCTCGAGTCGGGCCCCGCACCTACAACTTCGAGCTCCGATTCGACGCCCCCGACGCGGTCTACGACGCGCGATTCACGCTTTAGGTCGGGCGTCACCCACATCCAGGGCGTTTTTTTGCAGCCGTGCGCCCGAGGCGGCCGGCGCGGGTGGTTTCGAGCGTGGATCTCGGGGACTGCGGTGCTATCCTGCCCCCTGTTCGCGTCGGCGTTCGTACGCCCCCCGAGGTCTCATGGGATCGCTCAGCCCTGTTCATTGGATCATCGTTCTGGTCGTGGTCTTGCTGCTCTTCGGCCCCGCGCGTCTTGCCGGTGTAGGCAAGGGCCTGGGCGAGGGCATCAAGTCGTTCAAGCGGGGTTTGAGCGACGATGACCGGCCCGAGGGCGAAGCTTCCGACCAGAAGCAGCTGCCCAAGGTCGATACCAAAGACCCCGACGCCAAGAACGCCTGAGCGCCGAGCGAAGGCGGCTGCCGCCGGCCTCGAGGTTTGATAAGGGGGCGGCATGCCCGAAGCTGCCGCGAACCTGTTGTCCCAGAAGCCGATCCCGCCCGCCGAGCGGTTGATCGTCGCGCTCGATGTCGACGGCGCGAGCGAGGCCGAAGCGCTGGTCGAGCGCCTCGGCGACAGCGTGCAGTTCTACAAGCTCGGGCTGCAGCTCTTCATGTCGGGCGGCTACTTCGAGCTCGTGGACCGGCTGAAGAAGCTCGGCAAGCGCGTGTTCGTCGACCTCAAGTTCTTCGACGTACCGGAGACGGTCGGTTCCGCGGTGCGGCAGCTCGCGAAGCGCGACGTCGACTTTGCAACGGTGCACGGCAACGACTCGATCCTCGGAGCAGCCGTCAAGCAGCGCGGCAAGATCGACATCCTGGCCGTGACGGCGCTGACCAGCCTCGACCGGGGCGACATCCAGTCGCTCGGCTTTCAGTGTGACGTCGAGGAGCTGGTTTTGTCGCGGGCGCGCCGCGCGCTCGAGCTCGGCTGCAGCGGTGTGATCTCGTCGGGGCTCGAGGCGCCGCGCTTGCGCAGCGAGCTCGGCCCCCGCTTGCTGGTGGTGGCACCCGGCATCCGTCCGGTGGACAACCGCGAAAGCGATGATCAAAAGCGGACGGTCGATGTGGCGACCGCCTTCAAAAACGGTGCTGATTACATCGTAGTTGGACGCCCGATCCGCGGCGCGGCGGATCCAACCGAGGCCGCGCGCGGCGTACAGAAGACGATCGCAGAGTTGTTCTCGGCGCCGGCCTGATCGTGTAGTCCAACCGTCACGATGATCTTGGCGTGGCGGAGTGTGAAAGCGGTGGTCGTATGGGCGCTCGCTCATGGCTTGGTGGCCGGCTGCGGTTCGAGTGACGACGACGGGGAGGCGGCGCCCGAGTGCCCGCGCGGGACAGAGACCTGCGCGTGTCACCGGGACTCGACCTGCGACGACGGCTTGATGTGCTCCTCCGAGGTCTGTGTCGATACGGCTCCCACGGACGACCCGACCGGCGGTCGCACAGGCACCACGACGGGCGGTCGCAGCAGCGTGGCTGGCGCTGGCCCGAACGGCGGTAACGGCGGCAACGGCGGCAACGGCACGCTCCCCGACGGTGGCGAGCCGGGCAGCGACACTCCGACGGGTGGCGCGTCCGAGCCCGGCGAAAACGGCGGAAGTGGCGGCGAGCCGTCCCTGCCCCAGGGCGGAGACGGCGCGGGCGAAAACCCGAGCGACGGCGGCGAGCCGGGCTCCACCGGCGGCGCGCCGAGCGGAGGTGCCGGCGGCAGCACGGCGACGGGCGGCCGTGACTCGGAGCCCACGGGTGGCCGCGTCGATCCCCCTTCGGGGACGCCCACCGTGCTGCTCTTGCTCGACGGCTCCTCGAGCATGTTCGAGCCGCGCACGGTGTGGGACGCAGCCTTCGACGCGCTGATGAACGAGGACGGCCCGGTGAGCGAGCGGCAAGCGCAGATCCGCTTCGGCTTTTCGTTGTACCGCGGCGCCATCGCCATGCACCAGGAGACGGACGAGGCCTGCGCCGACATCAGCAGCGTCGATTTCGCCTTCGACAATTACGAGGCCATCAAGGCGCTCTACGAGACGCTCGACGACGACTACGACATCACCGTCAAGTGGGAGACCCCGACCGGGCACGCCATCACGCGCGCGACCGACGCGCTGCTCGCCGACTCCGGTGACGGCCCGCGCTACATCGTGCTGATCACGGACGGCAACCCCAACACCTGCGCGACGCTCGACCCACAATGCGGTCAGGATCGCGCCGTCTACGCCGTGCAACGGGCCTGGCAGCAAGGCGTCGAGACCTTCGCGATCGGGCTCGGCGACGTCGTCACGAACCCGCTCTCCGGCGGTTGCCGGCCGGAATACAGCCGCTGCGGCTCCCAGCACCTGCAGGACCTCGCCAACGCCGGGCAGGGGCAGCCGGTGGTGGAGCCTCCGGAGCAGTATCGGTATTCAGAGTGCGTGCTGAACGAAACCGAGGAATACCTGGCGAGCTACGCGGCAGAGGGCGGCGACGCCGCGGCGTATTCGACGACCAACCTGGAAGAGCTCGAGGCCGCGGTCTCGGACGTGCTCGAGCTGATCGTCGAGCATTCGCAGTAGGCGTCAGTCCGGAAGCACCGCGCGCCAGGCGGGGCGGGCGCGCAGCGGGTGCGTCGCGGAGCCCAGGCGGAAGGCGCGAGCGGTCGCGGCGTCGAGCGGGCGTAGCCGGTCTCCACCGAAACACACGCGGTGGACCCCGGGCTCGTCGGCGTAGCGGCCGGCGTCGCGCGCACCGAGCTGGTGGCTCCAGACGTCGGTCATCAGCGCCACGCGGCCGTCCCGCGTGAGTATCTCGGTTCCGTTCAGCTGAACTTCGCCGTGGCCTTCGCCGTCGGCGTAGGCACCGAGCACCGACAGCCGTCCGTCTTCCGAGACCTCGTACTCGATCGTCGCCCCCTCGACGTCACCCGCGCCGTAGAGCACGCGCTGCAGCCCGGGCCCGAAGAAGAACAGGTGTGTGTAGGCGGAATCGATCGCGAGTGCGGGGAGCAGCGTGTAGGTCTGTACGTTGGCCCCCCAGGGGCGCTCCACGCTCCAATACACGAAGTAGCCGACGCGCAGTCGGTTCCCCTGCCGGCTCCGCACGTACAGCACCGAGTCGCCCACGGTGCCGAAGGATTCGGTCTTCGACACGATGCACAATGGCTGCGCGACGATCGCCGCGTCGTCCGGGGTCGAGGCCTCGACGTGGGACGGCGCGGCGTGGGCGGTTCGGGTACGGAGCAGCCCGACCCCGTCGAGGCGCGTCGTTTCCGGCGCACCCGGCCAGGCCGGAGCCCGGAATGGGTCGATGAGCACGCACGCGATCGCCAGCAGGCGATGCAGCCAAAGGTGGCACGCCGTGCGCACGGCACAGCGTCCGTAGCAGAGGCGCGGCTTACGCCGGGTCTCGGTCACGCCGGTATAACGGCATGACACGCGCGAATCATGAGATCAAACGCGTGACGTCCGTCACGCCGTCGCGCGCCGCAGCGCGGCGCGCGGTCTCCGGGTCAGCCGCCGGCGATCAACGTGCCGCTGCGGCGGCGTTCTTTCCAGTACTCGAAAGCCGCGGGCAAGATGCTGAGGATGATGATCGCGATGATCACGACGTGGAAGCGCTGCTTCACGATCTCGAGGTTGCCGAACACATAACCGGCAGGGATGAACAGCATCACCCAGGCGATCGCGCCGATCACGTTGAAGTTGAAGAAGCGGGAGTACTTCATCTCGCCGACACCGGCGACGAACGGCGCGAAGGTGCGCACGATGGGCACGAAGCGCGCGATGATGATCGTCTTGCCGCCGTACTTCTCGTAGAAGGCCTGGGTCCGTAGCAGGTGCTTCTTGTTCAGCAGCCGCGAGGTCTCACTGGTGAAGACCTTGACCCCGAGCCGCCGGCCGATGGCGTAGTTCGTGGCGTCACCGAGCACCGCCGCGACGATCAGGAGCGGCGAGATGATCGCGATGTTCATGGCGGCATTTTCCGACGCACACAGCGCGCCGATCGCGAACAGCAGCGAGTCCCCCGGGAGAAACGGCGTCACGACCAGGCCCGTCTCGCAGAAGATGATCAGGAACAGGACCACGTACAGCCAGCCGCCCATGCTCGCCGCCCACGCATTCAGGTGGTGATCGAGGTGGGTCATGATGTTCCAGAACTGAAGAATGAGCTCGATCACAGGGCCTCCCGGGAGAGGGCCATGCGTATCAGAAGTTTCGGCTCAGTCGAGAAGAGTGGTAGCCTTCGTGGACTTGGCCCAGGTTCTCGGTCGCGTCACCGGGGTCCACCTCGACACCCCACGCGGGGCGGACGTCGTCCACAGCATCCGTGTCGATCCGAGCTGGCTCGAACGGGGCGAGCCGGTAGAGGTGACGCTCCCCCGTAATTTGCGCTGCGCAGAGTGCGACGGCGGCGGCTGCGACCGCTGCGGCCGGGCCGGTGCCGTGAGCCTGTGGGGGCGCGACGAGCCTCCGGGCGTGGTCGAGGTCACACTACCGCGACGCACCGCGGACGAGCTCGTGCGTGAGCCCACCGTGGTGTTGCGCATCCCCGAGCGGGGCGGGCTCCCCGAGCCGTCGTCCGGGCAAATCCGCGGCATGCTGCTACTCCGAGTCACGGCGAGCCCGGAGCCCGACGCGAGCGTGATCCGGCTTTCGGCCGTCCCCTCACGGCGTGGACCGTCCGCGCCAGCACAGCCAAAATCCCAGCTACTCCTGGGCGCAGCGCTGCTCCTCCTCGCGCTCGTCCTCGTCTCCTACCTCGTGTCGCGGCGCTGAGCGACGTCTGAACCGAACGCCGGAGTTTCGAAGTCATGAATCCGATTTTGATGGCCCTGATCCTGATCGGGTTGGTGTCCGCATTCGCGGTCAGCGCTCGCAATCGCTACAAGTTGTTGCGAGTCGGGCAACCGACCTGGGAGACCCGCTTCGATCGCATCCCGGAGCGGGCGCGCGAGGTGCTGCGCTTCGCGGTGCTGCAGACGAAGATGCCGAACTACAAGCTCGCGGCAGCCGCGCACTACCTGATCTTCGCCGGCTTCGTGGTGCTGCTGCTGCGCACCCTGGTGCTGTGGGGCCGCGGCTTCGACCCGGGCTTCAACCTGTTCGTGCTCGGGCCCGAGGGCAGCTTCGGCGCGCCGCTCGGCGCGATTTACGGCTTCGTCAAAGATTGCTTCGCGCTTTTGGTGCTGATCGGCGCGAGCGTCTTCCTGTATCTGCGCGTGGTGCGCCGTGAGCGGCGCATGACGCTGAGCGGCGAGGGCGTGGTGATCCTCGGCATCATCATGGTGATGATGCTCGCGGACATCCTGTACGACGGCGCGAGCCTGGTGCTCGCGAGCCGCTCGTTCAGCGAGTGCAAGGCGTTGATCGCGGAGAACTGCAACGCGGTGCAGACCATCGTCGCGCCGCTCGGCAGCGAGCTTTCGACCATGCCGCCGCACTTCAACGCGGCCGAGCCTGCGGGCTCGACCATGTCGCTCTTGCTCGCGGGGCTCGGGACCGGACCGCTGATTGCGCTCGCCCACGCCGGCTTCTGGACGCACTCGACGCTGGTGCTCGTCTTTCTCAACATCCTGCCCTACAGCAAGCACTTCCACATCATCACCGCGGTGCCGAACGTGTTCTTCGGCGACCTCACGCCGCTCGGCCGCCTGAAGCCGCTCGCCCCCAGCACCGAAGCCTTGATGGGCCTCGTCGAAAAGGCGAACGAGGGCGACGACCTGCACGGGGCGCGCATCGGCTACGGGCGCATCGAGCACTTTCCGTGGAAAGACAACCTCGACTTTTACACCTGCACCGAGTGCGGGCGCTGCTCCGACAATTGCCCGGCCACGATGACCGGCAAGAAGCTCAGCCCCAAGCACTTCACGCTCGCGCTCCGGGACAACCTCTACTCGCGGCAGAAAGAGCTGATCGCCGGTGAGCGCAAGAAGGAGGATCTGGTCCCGACGGTGATCGATCCAGACGTGCTCTGGGCCTGCACGAGCTGCCGCGCGTGCGAGGAGCAGTGCCCGGTCAACATCACCTACGTGGACAAGATCGTGCAGATGCGGCGCAGCCTCGTGGTGCTGCGCGGCGAGTTCCCGAGGGAGCTCGCGAAGCCGTTCGAGGGCATGGAAGTGAACGGCAATCCGTGGAACCTGTCGCGTTCGGATCGCGGCACCTGGGCCGACGGGCTCGAGATCCCGACCTTCAAGGAGAAGCCGACGACGCCGGTGCTGTTCTGGGTGGGCTGCGCGGCGAGCTACGACGACCGCGCCAAGCGCATCGCCCGCTCCACGGCCCAGCTCTTGAAACAAGCCGGCGTGGACTTCGCGATCTTGGGCGACGAAGAGACGTGCACGGGCGACCCCGCGCGCCGCGCCGGCAACGAGTACCTGTTCACGATGCTGGCCGAAACCAACGCCGCCACGCTGAATGGCTACAAGGAGCAGGGCGGTATTCGCACGATCCTCACCACCTGCCCGCACTGCTTCAACACGCTGACCAACGAATACCCGGACTTCGGTGCGCGCTTCGAGGTCGTGCACCACAGCGACTACCTGCTCGGGCTGCTCGCGGAGAAGAGGCTCGTGCCGTCCAAGCCCGTGCGCGGCAAGGTCGTCTACCACGACTCCTGTTATCTCGGCCGCTACAACGGCATCTACGAGTCGCCGCGCGAGATCCTGTCACGCATCGAGGGCGTCGAGCTGGTCGAGGTCGAGCGCTTCCAGCGGAACAAGGGTCTGTGCTGCGGGGCGGGCGGCGCACAGATGTGGATGGAGGAGCAGAACAACGACCGCGTGAACGTCAAACGCACGCTGCAGCTGATCGACACCGGCGCGACCAAGCTCGCGACCGCGTGCCCGTTCTGCATGACGATGGTCGGGGACGGCATCAAGAGTCAGTCGAAGGAGGACACGATCGCCAACTACGACGTCGTCGAGTTGCTCGCGCTCGCGTGCGCCTCGGGACCAGACGACGGGGCCGTCGCTCCGTCCGCGCAGAGCGCGGCGGCCGCAAACTAGAACCGTCCGTCCGCGCAGAGCGCGGCGGCCGCCCACTAGAACCGCCGGCCGGGGAGTGCCGAAGCTAGCAACGCCACGGCGTAGCTCCGCGCAATCCCTCCGCTTTCGGTCAGGCACGCTCGCGCGCCAGAAACCTCGCACTATACTCCGACCATGCGTCCTCCCCCTCCGCTCCTGTCCTCCGATCGCGGCGAGCTCGAAGAGTCGCTGCAGTCTCGGCGTTCGGAGGCCCGCCCGGAGAAACACTTCGAGTGTGACGCGTGCGGTAAGGGGTTCGACGGCGAGCCTTCCGGCTCGGGGCTGTTCATCTGGACGCGCGGCGACGAGGTTCGTTACGAAGAGCCGCCGCTGTGCGAGGAATGCGCGATGAAGGTCTCGGTCGGCGCGCTCCTCGGCTACGACGACGAAGAGGAAGAGGAAGGCTGACCTTCCGGCTCGTTCCCGTCGCGGATCGAAAGTAGCTCGCGCGCGACCTGACGGACGATCGCCGCGCTCTCGAAGCTCTTCGACAGCATTCGGAGCTCGGTGTGGGTGCACAGCGCGAGCAGCGGCACTGTCACGGCCGGAGGCGCTCCCGGGTTCTGGAGCAGCGTGAGCCGCACGCGCCTTCGGGACAGCCACGGAGTCCGCGCCAGCACGAGCTGAGCCTCGACCGGCGCCGGGCGCCGCGCGGCGAGGCGGACCACGTC
The DNA here is from genome assembly GCA_025937835.1 of Polyangiaceae bacterium. Taxonomy (GTDB): domain Bacteria; phylum Myxococcota_A; class Polyangia; order Polyangiales; family Polyangiaceae; genus PMG-095. The sequence continues at coordinate 61,096 of JAICQO010000022.1, read as the reverse complement.
GTCTTCCGTCAGCCGCGGATTTTCGAGCAGCCGCTCGATCACGAGCGGGTTCGGATCCGCGAGCAGCTTCTCGAAAAATCGGCGATCGGGCCGGCGCGCCATGCTCCGGCGCTCGCCGATCGTGAGCTCGCGATCGGCGCGATACTCCGGCACCCTGCTGGGCGGCGGTTGCGAGGCGACCGCACCGCGGCGTAACAGCCGTCCCAGATCTTCCAGCCGACCGCGCGCGGCGTGTTCCCCGAGGCGGTCGAGGACGGGATCGGCGGCGAGGCTCGAGAGCAGGAGCGCGACCGCGAACAACGCCTCTTTGTCGCCGCCGCGCGCCCCGTCGTGACAGATCCGATCGAAGGTGCGTGCGGCTTCGAGTCGCGAGGCGTCGCCCAGATACGCGCGCAAGAAGCTGACGCGCAGCGCGGCGCTCGGAAGCGAGCGCAGGACCGTGAAAAGCCTCCCACCCTCGTCGGACACGCCGTTCAGATCCCGAGGTTGACTTTGGGATTCTGCGGTGCGGCGGGCTTCGGCGAGCTGCGCGGAGCGGCGCGCCGCGGTGCCCTTGCCGGGCGCGCGCGCTTTTCGGGCGCGCTCGCGCTCGCAACCGGGGGCGGTGCCGGCTCGGTCGCGGCCGGCTCTGGGACGGCCGTCTCCACGGGCGGGGGCGGCGCGGCGAGCGTGCTGGGCGCGGGCGGCGCGGCGAGCGCGCGCGTCGCCGAGGTGGTGACCGCGGGATCGGCCCTTCCACCGAGGCGCAGCAAGGCGACGACGCCGACCGCGAGCACGCAGGCGCCGGCCGCGCCGATCATCCAGTAGCGCGATGAGCGACGCCGGCGCTCGCCAGCGTCGAAATAAGTGGCCGAGGCGAGCAGGGTGTTGTCCTCGCCGTTGGCATCACCCGCGAAGCTCTCGGCGCGCGGCCGGTAGTCGGTGCGCTCGAACTTGCCGTCGCACAGCTCGCGCAGATCCGCGGCCGCTTGTTTGGCGGAGCCGTAGCGGTGCTTCAAATCACGCGAGCAAACCTTGGCGAACCAGCGGTCGAAACCCGCCGGCACCTTGCCGAATTTCGAGGGCACGGGCATCGGCCGCGTGCAGATCGCGAGCACCAGCCCGCCCACCGATTCGCCGTCGAACGGCCGTTGCCCGAGCAGACACTCGAACGCGATCACCCCGAGCGACCAGATGTCCGTGCGGTGGTCGAGCGTCTTCAACCCCTCGGCTTGTTCCGGGCTCATGTAATACGGCGAGCCCATGACCGTGCCGGTGCGCGTGGCGCGCCCGATGCCCGAGGTAAGCTTGCCAGTGGCCTTGGCGATGCCGAAGTCGAGGAGCTTGGCGAGGTGCTCCTCGTCGTTCCGGACGAGGAACACGTTGTCCGGCTTGAGATCGCGGTGGACGATGCCGGCCTCGTGCGCGCGCGACAGCGCTCGCGCCATGTGGGTGATGATCCGGGACGTCTCGACCGGCGAGAGCGTGCCGTCGCGGATCAGGCGCTCGGCGAGCGACTCACCCTCGAGCAACTCCATCGCGATGTACGGCTGGCCGTGATCGACGCCGTGATCGAGGATCTGCACCACGTGCGGGCTGCGAAGCGACGCGGCCGACTGCGCCTCCCGCAGGAAACGCGCGAGCGCCTCGGCGTCTTGCGCGACCTCGGGGCCCAGCACCTTGATCGCGACCTTGGAGTTCAGGACCAGGTGATCGGCTTGCCAGACCGTGCCCATACCGCCTTCGCCAAGCTTACGGACCAAGCGGAACTTGCCCGCCAGCACCGTCGGACTGGGAGGAGACGGCATGTCTCACCGAGAGTACGAGGTTTGCCCGGACGGAGCAAACCACAAGCACCGCAAACCCTTGCGAATCCGCGAGAAAAGAAGTTGAATCACGCGATGCGAGGCAGGTGGGTCCGAGTCGTCCTCATCGCCTGGTGTGTGTGCTTCCCACCAGGCCCGGCCAGTGCTCAGCCGAGCGACGACGTGACCCGTGGTGCAGCCCGCGCGCTCGGGTACTCGGGGGTAGAAGCGTTTCAGCGGGGTGACTTCGAGACCGCGAGCGACCGTCTCGAAAAGGCCTACACCGTGCTCCGGGTTCCGTCGCTCGGCTTGTGGTCCGCGCGCGCACTCGTGAAGCTCGGCAAGCTCGTCGAAGCGTCCGGCCGCTACCTGGAGGTCACGACGCTCGAGGTTTCCGGTGGCGACATCGACGTGCAACAGCAGTCGCAGGCCGAGGCCAAGGTCGAGCTCGACGAGCTCGCCGCGCGCATCCCGAGCCTGGTCGTCCGGCTCGAGGGCGCCACGCCGTCCGAAACCACGGTGATGCTCGGCGGGCGGCCGCTATCGACCCCGCTGGTCGGCGAGCAGCTGTCGCTGAATCCAGGCCGCCACGTGGTCGAGGCCCGGCGCGGGAAGGACCTGCAGACGGGGGAAGTCACCCTGCAGGAAGGGCAGCACGAGACGCTGGTGCTGCACTTCGCCGAACCGGCGCCGGTCGCGCCGCCCGCGCCCGTCGCTCCGGCCCCGGTGGTTTCCGCCGTCAGCGTTCCGCCCGCCGACAGCGGCCGCACGGGTAGCGGCCAGCGGACCGTGGGCTACGCGCTGTTGATCGGCGGAGGGGCCGCCGCGGTGTTCGGCGGCGTCACGGGCGTGATCGCCGCTGGCAAGTGGAGCGCTCTGAAAGACGAGGGCTGCGACGACGGACGCTGTCCGAGCGACGGCGGCCCGAGCAGCGGCGACGTGGACTCGTACAACCGCATGCGCTCGCTCTCGACCATCGGCTTCGTCGCTGGCGGCGCGCTCGCGGCCGGCGGCGCCGTGCTGCTGTTGACCGCGCCGAGGCAGAAGCCGCGGGAGTCGGCGCTGTCGCTGCGGCTCGGCCCGGGCTCGGCCGTGCTGGCCGGCAAGTTCTGAGCGCGCGCCCGCGGGCCGCGCTGCCGCCCGCTTGTCCGCCTCGTCACCAGCTGCAAGGCTACGGCCGTGGCCGAACCGAGCCGGATTTTGCGATGGACGGCGCTCTGGCACGAGCACGTCGGCAACCGGTTGCGGCGCTTGTGCCTCTCGCTCGCATTCGCGGCGGCGATCGCCGCGGCCCACCTCGCCTGGCGCGGAACGCTGCCGGCGCGGGCCTCGGCTGCGGCGCTGTTGCTGTTCGGGCTCGTGCTCGGTATCTCGCTGCTCTTGCGCGAGCGCCGCGCGCTCTCCACGCAACGCGGCGCGATCCGCCGCATCCTCGTGCCGATCGAGCCGGAGCTCGGCGCCCGAGCGCTGCGTGCCGAGGCGCTATCGACGCGCACGGAGACGGATCCCACCGCGGGCTCGCCCGAGCTCGCGCGCGCGCACTTTGCGCGCGTGCTCGATAAAGTCTCGGTAGAGCGCGTGACGGCCGAGGCGCGGCGCCGCGGTGCCCGTCTCGCGTTCGTGTCGCTCGCGCTCGTGAGCGCCGCCTTCGTGGCCGTCGCCGTCGAGCCGATGCGCGTGTTCGAGGGCTTCGACGTGTTGGTCGCGCGCCGCGGCGTCGCACCGATACCCTTGAGCTGGCTCGAAGCGCTGCGCGTCACCGTGCAACCACCCGCCTATTTGCGCGCCACCGAGCAGGCCATCCTGCCCTGGGGCGCCGCGCAGCTCCCGGAAAGTAGCCAGATCGTGGTGCGCGGCAAGCCGATCCGCGAAGGACGCCGGCTGGTGCTCACGGACGGCAAGACCGAGGTCTCTTTCGTGGACGACGGCGCCGACGGCGTGGTCGCTCGCTGGAAGCTGCAAGAGCCCGCGACGCTGCGCGTGGCGGCGCGCTTCGGTGACGTCGTGATCTTGGATCCGGAAGCGCTCGAGCTCGTGCCCGTGAAGGACGCGGTGCCCGAGATCGAGCTCGAGGGCGCGCCGCGCACGCTGTCTCTGAAGGAGCACGACCGCATCGAGTTCGAATACCTGGTCATGGACGACCACGGCCTCGAGCGTGTGGAGCTCGTCTTGCGCTCCGGGGCCAGGGAAGAGCGCCGCATGCTGCTGAAGCTCGACGGCGAGTCCAAGCGCGAGCGCGGCGCGCACGCCCTCGACGCGCGCGACGCCTTCCTCCGCCGCATGTTCTTGCCGGTCGTGGCCACGATCGAGGCGCGCGACAACGAGAAGGCGAAGGGCGAACGCTGGGGCAAGAGCCAGGCGGTGACGATCTTGCCGCCCGCGATCGGCGAGCCCGAGGGCCTGCGCTACGCGGCGCTCGAGTCGGCGCGGGACAGCCTGGTCCTTCTGCTCGACCAGCAGATGGAAACCGAGCGCCGGAAGAAGCAAGCCCTGCCGCCGGCCGAGCGCAAGCAGCGCGCGGAGGCCGAGAAGGAGCTCGTCGCAGAGGTGTTGAAGAAGCTCGACGCCGTCACGAGCAACGCTTACGCGGGGGCGCGGTTGTCTACGGGCCTTTCGACGTTCGTGCTCGGTCAGGCGCGCGCGCTCCGGGCCAAGGACGTCTCGCGCCGTCGCACGGAGGACGTGCTGCTCGCGCTCGATGCCGCGCTGCGAGGCCTCGGCGCCCGCGACGCGGCGGAGGTCGCCAAGCGACTCGCGGACGCTGCGGACGAGGTCGCGGACGGCGCCCGGCTCGCGCTTCGCAGCGAAAAGCGCTCCCGCGGCCTCGAGCGCGTGGCCCTCGCGCTCGGCGTGCTCGACCAGGGCTCGGCGAATTTGCGCCGCCTGAGCGCGCTCGGCGCGGATCTCGGCAGCGTGGCCGAGAGCGAGATCCGCCGCATCCGGCGGGCCGAGGCGGCTCAGTCGCTCGGTCAGGTGGAGCTCGTCGCGCGACACCTCGCTGGCCGGCTGCGCCGCCCCACGCCCTCGTTCGGCTCCGCGGGCGGCAACGTGGAATCCGGCAAGGGCGCCGAGAGCCCCGGGCCCGCGTCGGAGGCCGACAAGCAGTTCGACCAGCTGATGCAGGAGCTCGAGCAGCTCGCCGCGCAGCACGCCGAGCAGATCCGGCGCGTCGAGCGCTCGCTCGAAGAAGCCGACCAGGCGGCGAGCGCCGAAGAGCTCGCGGCCGAAGCCAAAGAGCAGGCCGACAAGCTGCGCAGGGCGCTCCAGGATTTGCCGAATACTGGGGCGCAGGCGGGCTCGGCGCGCGCGGCCGCCGCGCTCGCGCGCGAGCACATGAACGCGATGGCGCAGAACCTCGAGCGGCTCGCGCTGGAAGACGCCGTCGGCAACGGCAGCAGCGCCAAGGATCAGATCCATCAAGCCGAACGCCTCGCGGCCGATCCCAACCGCGTCAACGACTGGCTGGATCGAAACGAGCGCGACGAGATCGACGGCGCGAAACGCCCGCTCGACGAGGCCCTGGCCTGGGCCGAACAAGCCCTGCAGCGGCTGCGCGACAAGGCCGCACAGAACGCCGCGCGCGACCTGAGCGACGCCGCCGATCGCGAGGACAAGTTCGCCGAGCGCGCCTCGAACCTCGCCGGCCGCGGCTCGCACAGCGAGGCGCGCCTGCCGGAAGACGTCGAAGACTCGCTCGAGCGCGCCGAGAGCGTGATGCGCGACGCCGCGCGCGAGCTGGCTTCGGGCCGGGGCCAGGCCGGCCTCGAGCTCCAGCGCGAAGCCCAGCGATTGCTCGAGCGCTCGAGCTCGGGCCGTACCACCGACGAAAGCGAGCCCCAGTCGTCTCAGAACCAGGAGAGCGGTGACGGTTCGCAGGGGCGAAAGCCGGCTCAATCGGGCGAAGTGCCCGCGGCGGAGCAAGCCGAGCGCGCGGCGGAGTTCAGAAAGCGCGTGCTCGACGGCTTGTCGAAAGAGCGGCGCGGTCGCCTGAGCCCGGCCGTCGAACGCTACGCAGAGGGCCTGCTCGAATGATCCGCACGCCTCGCCTGTTCGCCGCGACGCTGTCTCTCGGCGCCGCGCTCGTCGCGCTGCCCGCCGCGTCGGTGCTCGGCGCTGGCAAGAGCCGCGTCGCCGAGGTCTCCGACGCCATCACCGAAATCGACGTGAAGCGCGCCGAAGCACTGCTCGCCGATGCGGGTGGCGAATCGCGCTCGCTCTCCTTCGAACGCGCGCGCCTCGCCATCTACCGCGGCGACTGCGACGCCGCGACCGCCACGCTGGCCAGCCCCGATCTCCGCGAAACCAGGGAGGGAGCGGATCTCGCCGCGCTGGCCGAGAGCTGCGCGCGCGCCACCGTGGCCGGCTTCGTGCTGGAAGATCAGCCGCGCGGCATCTGGCTGCGCTTGCAAGACGACGCCGACCGCGCCCTCGCTCCCTACGTCTTCGACGTCGCGGCGCGTGCCCGCGACGCGATCACCCGCACCCTCGGCGTCGATCTGCCGCGCCCGCTGCGCATCGACCTGGTCCGCGATCAGTACTCGCTCTCGGCCGTGTCCGGGTTGCCCGTCGCGGCGGCCGAGACCACCGGCACGCTCGCGGTCGCGCGCTGGGGCCGCGTGATCATGATCACTCCGCGTGCCGCGACGCTCGGCTTCCCGTGGGAAGACACGCTCGCTCACGAGATCACGCACCTGATCGTCACGCGCGCCACGCGCGACTACGCCCCGCTCTGGCTCCAGGAAGGGCTCGCCAAACGCCTCGAGTCGAGCTGGCGCGCCGAACGTCCGTTCGACGATCGCGCCTGGGCCGACACCGTCGCTCGCCGCGCGCTCGAGAACGGCCGCTCGATCGGCATCGATCAGCTCGGCCCCTCGATCGCGATGCTGCCGACGCCGGAAGCCGCGTCGATCGCCTTCGCCGAGGTCACGAGCTTCATCGGCTATTTCCTGAGAGACGCGGGCGAGCCCGCGCTGCGCATGCTGCTCGCGGACCTGAAGGGCATCGGCGCCCGCTCGGCGGAGCCGGCCCTGCGCAGCGTCACGGGCCGGTCGCTCGCCGAATGGAACGCCGCCTGGCAAAAAGACTTGGCCGCGGCGCCGCAGCCCGCCCCGGGCGCCCGGCCGCCCCAGGTCCCGTTCACGCGCGACACCGCCCGCCGCGCACGCCTCTCGGACCTGTTGCTCGAGCAGGGCCGCGCCGCTTCGGCCGCCGAGGTCATCTCGCCCGTGCTCGTGCCCGAGCTCCGGGACCCCTCGTTGCGGTTCCGCGTCGCGCGCGCCGAGCTCGACGCCGGCAACCAGTCCGAGGCTCAAAAAGCCCTTGGTACGCTATCGGAAATTCACAGTGTCTACGGAGCCTGGTTTGCCTTGCACGGTCGCTTCCTGCGGGCGCAGGGCGATCTTGCCGGGGCCGAGCAGGCCTTCGACGTGGGCATCGCCGTGAACCCCTTGTCGGAGGACGTGGCGTGCGAGGGCGAACGCGCCCCGAAAGGCGAGCTCGCGACGGCTAAACTCCCGACCGACCCGAGCCGTAGCGCACTCTGTCGTGCAGCGCGCGACCGCGTCCGACATTGACCGGGCTGGCCCGAAAAGCCTACGATGGGGGCCAATTTCGCATCGTGATCGCAAATTTGTCCGCGCTCGTTCCGCCCACAAAGACCACCGCTCTCCCGGTGGGCATCAGGCCCTCGTAGCGCTCCGGGAGTGACCGCTGAGTCTCGCCTCTTTTACCGCCCACCAACTGCTCCGCGCCTTGCCGCGCGTTCGGATCAGCCGCGCCGTCGGCCGCCTGTGCGACCGCACCTTGCCTCGCAGCGTCGCCGACCAGATCGTCCGCGTCTACAGCCGTGCCTACGGTGTGAACCTGGACGAAGCGGCGGATTGTCCGGACGGTTACTGCAGCTTCGACGCCTTTTTCACGCGCCAGCTGCGCGAGGGCGCTCGTGAAGTCAGCAGCGACGCCGTCGTGAGCCCCGCGGACGGCCGTCTGTCCTCGGTCGGTCCGATCGATCCGGGCCTGCGCATCTCGGTCAAAGGCCGGCCCTACGACGTGGGCGACCTGATCGGTGATCCGGTCCTGGCCGATCGTTACCGCGGCGGCGAGTTCGGCGTCGTCTACCTCGCACCCGGGGACTACCATCGCGTCCACTCCCCGGTCACGGGGCAGATCGTGACCGTGCGCGGCATCCCGGGCGATCTTTATCCCGTCAATTCCATCGGTGAGCGCCACGTCCCCCGACTTTTCGTGGAGAATAGTCGCGTGGCGATCCAGATCGATGCGCCAGGGCTCGGACACGTGATGGCCGTCATGGTCGGCGCGGTGATCGTCGGCCGCATGTCCGTCACGGGCATCGATGCGCCCGACGTCCCGCCCGGTTTGCATCGCTTCGAGCCACCGCTCGCGATCGAACGCGGCGCCGAGCTCGGCATGTTTCATCTCGGTTCGACGGTCGTGTTGCTCCTCGAACCCGGCACGCACATCGAGCGCAAGCTCGGACGCATTCGCTACGGCGAATCCCTGCTCAAATCATGACGGGCGAGAAGGACACCGACGAGACTCTGCGCGCGAGCGACCTCGACGCCGCCGCCGAGGAACTCAAACTCACGCCGCCGCCCAAGCCGCGTCGCGACTCCGTCGGCGTGGCCACGGGAGACCCGGTCAGCGGTTCCATTCCGTCCGCGCCGCGCGTGCCGCTGATCCCCGCCGATCAGCAGCCCGCGCCCCGCCCGAGCGAAGGCGCATACGGCCGCTCCGATCCGCCGCGCCCGCGCGCCGCTGTCTCCGATCCGCCGCGCCCGCGCGAACGCGTTCCATCCTTCCCGCTCCCGCCTCCCGCGCCCGTCAGTCTCGAGAACGCGATCCCGCTCATCTCGCGCTCCAACCGGCCGAGCGCGCAGAGCCCCGCCGCGTCGCCCGTGCGCGGTGAGCCGTCTCCGGTCGTCGGCGTCAGCAGTGCGGGCTCCGCACGCGCGCGCTCGCCGTCGTTCCCGCCGCCCGCCCTCGAGGTCGCGCAGCAGCCGCCGCAGCCAGCGGCCCCCGCTGCGGCCGCGCCGCAGACGCTCGAAATCGCGCCGCCTCCGCCGGCCGCCGGCAATCCCCCCGCGCCCTACGACTCGGCGTACGGCCCGTCCGAGCCGCAAGCTCCCGAGCCTCCCAAGCCCTCGGTTGCGATTCTGGCGATGAAGATCATCGCCGTCGGCGCGCCGACCGTCAGCGATCCGCCCGAAGTCGGACCCGACATCGAGCAAGACATCGAGATCCACGTAGACCTCCCGAACGCGCTCGCTTCGGGGCTCGAACAGCCGGCCGATGCCAACTTCGACGACGACACGCCGCCGTACGTCGAGCGCCTCACGCCGGAGCCCGTCGAGCTGTCCGACGCCGACGTCGCGCCGGACTCCACGCAGACCCCGATGCGCGCCGAAGTTGCAGCGCCCGAGGTCACCGCGCGTGAAGAGACGATCTCGATCCCCCCGATCGAGATCGAAGCCGACACGCCCGTTCCCGAGATCAGCCCCACCGGCGACGAAGCGCCGCCCGACATTCCGACCGAGGGCGAGGCCGGCAAGCAGCCGCCCCCTCCACCGCGACGCAAGACCGCGACCAAGTCCACGCCCCCCGGCAAGACGCTCCCCACGGCCAAGAAGCGCCAGCGCCGCCCGTGGTGGGAAGACGTGTTCGGCGAAGAGTTCATCCGCGCTGCTCCCAAGGCCAGCACGAGCCACGTCGCGCGCGAAGTCGACTTCATCGAGAGCTCGCTCGGCATCGCCCCCGGTGGCGTCGTGCTCGATCTGGCCTGCGGCGCGGGCCACCACGCCGTCGAGCTCGCTGCGCGCGGCTACGGGATGGTCGGTTACGATCTCTCCCTCTACCAGCTCTCCCTCGCCGCCGACGTTGCCCAGGCCCGCGCCCAGAAGATCAACTTCATGCAGGGCGACATGCGCGAGATGGCCTTCGAAGACATGTTCGACGGCGTCTTCTCCTGGAACACCAGCTTCGGCTACTTCGAAGAAGAGAAGAACCTCTCCGTGCTCCAGCGCGTCTTCCGCGCCCTCAAGCCCGGCGGCATGTTCCTGGTAGACGTCGTCAACCGCGACTTCGCCGCGTCTCAGTCCCCGAGCCAGAACTGGTACGAAGGCGAAGGCTGCGTTTGCATGGACGACATGAGCCTCGACTTCATCACCAGCCGCCTGCGCGTCAAGCGCTCGGTGATCCTCGACGACGGCCGAACCCGCGAGTGCACCTACTCCATCCGCGTCTACTCCCTCCACGAGCTCGGCAAGCTCCTCCACGACGTCGGATTCAGGGTGACGGAGTGCACGGGCCATCCGTCGGTGCCCGGCGTGTTCTTCGGTGAACACTCGCCGCGCATCATCGTGGTCGCGCAAAAGCCGTAGGTCGCCGGTCCGTCTAGCTTCGCTCGCCGCTTTCGCCCAAAAGGGCTCGCGCCCGGTCCTGCGCGCTGACCGGGGAGGTAGACGGAGGCAACTGGCGAGGGGCACGCCAGGAATACCTAACGAACCTTACCCAACGCTTGGCACCGGTCAGCTGCCTCCCCAGCCATGCTCCAGTCCAGTTCAAAGTACGTCATTCGTCGGGTCTCCGCTCCCGCTCGGGCTCCAAGCCGTGGGCTACGACAGTGCGCATCCCAGGGACTCGCGGGACAATCGAGCTTTCGATGATCGGTATGCACGTGTTCGTTGCAGTCATCCTCGCGCTGGTGGTCGCGGGATTCATCACCGCAACGCTCGGCGTGTCGCGAGCAGCCCTTTACCTGGCCTTGGCTGCGGTCTGCACTTTCGTCATCGCATTCGCAGACGCGCTCGGAGGCACGATCGGCTGGGGCGGAAGCAAAGGCCCCCGCGTGGACGTTGCAAGTCCGGGATGGCTGGTGCGCTTCGTCGGCTGGGTGCTGTTGCTACTCCTGTCGGCCGGTCTCCTGTTCATGGTTTGGAGCTCGTAGGCCAGCGTTGCTAGCTCACCGCGCGGAAACGCGCTCTGGTTAGAATGGATACGGCGCGCTCTTTGCTAACGGTTCTCGGCGCCGGAACCTGTCTCCGGCGTTCGAGGTATCCATGAAGTTCTTCTCCATGCTCCTGGGTGTTGCAGTTTCGTTGGCGTGCGCCTCGCGCGAGACCCCGCCGGCCGCGCCGTCTTCGAGCGGTGTCGAGGCGGTCACGGACAACCCGAATTCAGGGCCCGATTTCAGCCCCAGCCAGCCGGACGGGACGTTCAGCTCCCCGGCGGCCACGGCCAAGGCTGCGGATGCTGGCCCAGCGGCTCCGACCGCTGGCTCGTCGGGCACGTGGCAAAGTGGGACCGGCGGCACCGCGGGCGCCACGAGCACTCCTTGAGACCTGCTTGTCCGCAGCGTGCATTCACGCGGTCCGTTGGCAACGCGCAAAGCGAGCACCCAGGTCAATGCACGACGATCAGTTCCACCTCGCTCGCTTTATGGCCGCGCAGGATGGCGTGTATGCGAGCGTCGTGAAGGAGCTTCGCGAAGGCCGCAAGACCTCGCACTGGATGTGGTTCGTGTTCCCGCAAGTGCGCGGGCTCGGCAGGAGCGCGACGGCGGAACGGTTTGCGCTCTCCGGCGTGGAGGAGGCCGCGGCCTATGTCGCTCATCCGGTGCTCGGCGCCCGGCTGAGGGAGTGCGTCCACCTCGTGAACGAGCTTCGAGGTCTGAGCGCGCTCCAGATCTTCGGGACTCCCGACGACCTCAAGTTCCGGTCATCGATGACGCTCTTCGCGGCTGCAGCACCGAATGAGCGGTTGTTCCGGGAGGCGCTCTCCAGGTACTACGGTGGAGAGCCCGATCAGCGGACGCTCTCACTGATTGGTCAAGTTTGGGAGCCGGGCTGAGGGCGCGCTCACTCCTCCGCGTGCGCGAGGAATTTTTCGATCGCGTCTTCCTGTCCGACGAGCAGCAAGGTGTGGCCCTGCTTCAGGCGGTAGTCCGGCGCGGCGAAGTTGAGGCGTGGCGCGTCCTCGCCGGCGAACCAGCCGATCACGTTGAGCTCGAAACGGCGGAAGGCGGCCTCGGTGAGGGTCTTGTCGACGTATGCCGGGGTGACGGACCAGGGCACCACGCGGAAGTGCATGGCGAAGTCGAGGATGTGCCCGGCTACGGGGTTCAGGACTTGAACGGCGAGGCGGCGGCCCATTTCGTTCTCGACCTGGATCGCGCGCGTGGCGCCGACGCGCTGGAGGACGTGCGCCTGGCGATCGTTGGCAGCTCGCGCGAAGATGACCTTGAGACCGAGCTGGGCGAGCTGCGAGACGCACAGCACGACGCCCTCGAAGGCTTCGCCCGCGGTGACCACGGCCACGTCCATGTCGCGGGCGCCGACGTTGTCGAGCACGGCGGGATCGGTCGCGTCGGCCACGAACGCGGCAGAAGTCTTGGAGCGGACGCTCTCGACGGCTTCGGGCTGCTTGTCGACGACGACGACTTCACAGCCGCTCTGCCAGAGCTCGTCCACGAGGGCTCCGCCAAAGCGGCCGACGCCAATTACCAGCACCTTGCGAGGTCGTTTCATGGGGTTCCGCTCGGGCTCAGCCGATCAGCACGCGCTCTTCGGGGAGCTTGAGCACGGCGGGAGAGCTTGCCTTCGACGCGACCGCCAGCGCAAGTGTCAGCGGGCCGATCCTGCCGACGAACATCAGCGCCGTGACCAACACCTTGCCGGGCACGCTGAGCTCGGGCGTGATGCCCGTGGACAGCCCGGCCGTGGAAAACGCGCTGAACGCCTCGAAGACCAGCTCGAGGGGCGGGTGGTCTTCGACGAGGAACAGTCCGAGGATCGCCAGCGAGACGATCGAGATGCTCATGAACACCACGCCGATCGAACGGCGCAGGATCGCCTCGGGCAGGGCGCGATCGAACAGTCGAGGATCGCGGGCGGTGAGCTCCGCGCGCAGGCCGGCATACAGGGCGGCAACGGTGGTGGTCTTGATGCCGCCGCCGCAGGAGCCGGGACTCGCGCCCACGAACATGGCAGCGCAGGTGACGAGCAGTGTAGCTGCTTGATAGCCGCCGAGGTCCACCAGGTGAAAGCCGGCGGTGCGCGCCGAGATCGACTGGAACACGGCCGCACTCAGGCGAGAGAGCGGCGAGAGCTCGGCGAAGGCGCCGCGCCATTCGAGCACGAGGTATACGAACGAAAGGATCACGAGCAGCGAGCCGCTCGTGACGAGGCAGACGCGCGCGTGGAGGCTCAGGCGATCGGGGCGCCTCCTGCGCATGCGCGCGACCAGCCTACCGAGCAGCTCGTCGATCACCGGAAAGCCGATCCCGCCCAGCAGAATCAGCGCCGAGACGGTGCCGAGCACCGCTGGATCCGCGACGAACGGCTCGAGGCCGCGCGGAAAGATCGAGAAGCCCGCGTTGCAGAAGGCGCTCACGGCGTGAAAAATCGACGCCCACAGCGCGCCGTCCATTCCGAGCGCCCCGGCGCCCTCGGCGAGCTCGCTCGAGCGAAAGGACCGGTAGAGCAGCAGCGCCCCGACGAGCTCGATCAACAGGGTATAGATGACGATCGACGAGACCGTGCGGCGCAAACCGGCGAGCGAGTGCGTATCCACCACGTGCGCGAGCGCCACGCGGCTCCGCACCCGCATGCGCTGTCCGATCAGCATCGCAATCGCAGAAGACAGCACCATGATGCCGATGCCGCCGATCTGGACCAACACACACAGCACGAGCTGGCCGAACTCCGTGTATGTCTCCGACAGGGTGCTCACCGAGAGGCCGGTGATACAGACGGCGCTGAAGGCCATGAACAGGTTGTCGAAGAACGACAGCTCGCTCACGTGCCGCATCGACAACGGCAGCGACAAGAGGAACGTCCCGAACAGCCCGGCCCCGGCGAACGACGCGGCGAGCGAACGGGACGGGTGGTCGGCGACTTGCCGAGCCAGGCGCGCGATCCAGGAACCCGACGACAGAGGACCGAGCAGCAGCACGGCCATCACCGCCACCGAGTAGCTGCGCGCCGAACCCGCGAAGTACTCCGGCTCGAGCCCGCGGCTGGCGAGGTACACCCAGCCGCGCGCTGCGAAGAACCCCACCGCGAGCCCGACCACCGCCAGCCGCACGCCCAGCGTTTGCCGGAACGACTCGTGCTCGGAGCCTGGCAAGCGCAACACCAGGTACGACCACGGCAAGAACAGCAGCGCCACGGCACCCAACCAGGCGACGGCCGCAAAGTGCAGCGGCCACGCAAAGTCCAGCGCGAGCAAGGCCGACTGCGCGCCACACACCGTCCACAGCGCCCGCTCCGTCCGCGCGCGCCTTCGATCCAGCGCGGGGATCAGGCTCGTGCGAGCCCCGGCGGGCACGCTCGGAACAGTGCTGGGTCGTGGAAAGTCGGAAGCGGGCGGGGACACCGGGCCCAGGATAGCCGCCGCAGCACGCCGCTGAAACCCGATACTCCGAGCAGACAGGACGACACGACCGCAGCGGAGGAATAACGCTAGCTCCGCCTTGCTGCGGTCCGTGACATGCTTCGCGGCGCGATGATCACGCTGTACGGCTTTGGACGCATCTTCCCCGGTGGGGTGGGTGAGACGAAGGATCTTCGGGTGCAGTGGGCGCTCGAGGAGACCGGGCTCGAGTACCAGGTGCGCGCGCTCGATCAACCCGCGGGCGATCTCGACGACGCTGGCTACGTGCGGCTCAATCCGTTCCGGCAAGTGCCGGTCCTGTACGACGACGGGTTCGTGATCACGGAGTCGGCCGCGATCGTGCTGTACCTGGCGGAGAAGGCCGGCAAGCTCTTGCCGAGCGATTTTCAGGGGCGAACGCGCGTGGTGCAGTGGTGCTTCGCCGCCGTCGCCACCGTCGAGCCGACGCTCACGTGTCTGGATTTGATGGGGATCTTCGACGAGAACAAGGCGGCAGCTCGCATGCACGAGGAAGTGCCGAAGCTCGCGCACCGGTGGCTCGAAGGGGTCGAGCGGCGGCTCGAGGACCGGGAGTGGATCGCCTGCTCCGACTTCACGGTTGCCGACATCATGATGGCGGGCGTGCTGCGGACGATCCGCAAAAGCCAGCTGATGCAGCCGCTTCCGCGGGTCCGGGCCTACTACGAGCGCTGCTTCTCGCGGCCGGCCTGGGAGCGCACACTCGCGCAATACGCGCAGCGGTTCGGGGTCGGCATCGAGCAGATCCGCTGATGACACACGCGGGTTATTCCGGGCAGACGGCTTCCTTGTAAAACTCGTACTCCCGGCAAACGCCGACCTCGTCCACCCCGCTCGGGCCGTCGCACCACAGCTCGTTCGCGCAGGCGGCTCGGTCGATGGTGCGGCACTCCTCGCCGAGGGGGAGGCCGAGCGCGCAGCTCCGCTCCGCTGGTGTCGAGGGCGCAGAGTAGCAACGGCCCTCGGAGCCGCAGGCGATGGCGTTCTGGCACTCCTCGCCGACTGCGCGAAGCGGGCGACAGGTTTGCGCTCCGTCTTCGTAGGAGCAATACAGGCCCTCGTCTTCGAAGCAGTAAACGCGGGGTCCTGTGGTCAGTCCGCCTTCGTTCCCGGAGCACTCAGTGCTGTTCTGGCAATCGGCCTCGCAGGGCTCTCCCTCCTTGGCGTGGATGAGTGGGGTGCAAGTCCCGACCGGGTCGGTTCCCGTGAACCGGCAGATCACCGGTCCGTCGCTCCGATCGCATTCCTGAAAGCCGGCGCACGGTTCGCCCGGACCCTGGGTTCCGGCGAGCAAGCCGCGGCAGGCTTTGGCGATGCCGGTTTCTGTGCAGGTCGTTGCCGCGTTTTCGTAGGCGGTGATGCAGTCCTCGAGTGCATCGGGATCGAGCCCCACCACGCCGCGTTCGAAGTTCCGCTCGATGACGACCCAGCCGAACTCGCTCGCGCAGCGGGCGGGCAACGCGCTCAGTCCCTTCTTGTCGCAACACGAGACGGCCGCATCGCATTGCGCCTGGAACAACCCCTCCAGCGTTCGGGGATAGGGAGCGCCCGTGGTGACGGTGCCGCCGGTTGACACCTCGCCGGCTTCAGCTTGGCCGCCTTCAGCACTGTCACCGCCGGTTGCAGAGCCTCCCGTTCCAGGCCCTCCCGCCGCGGCTCGTCCCGCTTCCGCGTTGCGACCACCCGGGGCCCGTCCGCCGGAGCCCTTGCGGCCCCCCGTGCTGGAGCTGCCGGAGCTGCTGCCGCCCGTGTCCGCGGCGTTGCCCTCGTCGGGCTCCTCCGAGCTCTTGCCTGCACAGTTCGCCACCATAGCGACCGATAGCGACATCACCATCCACCACGACACCCGAAAACCCATGCGCTCCATGAGACGGTGGCGTGAACCCGGCGGCAAGCACAATCCGGCGAATTGCTGTCACCGGGGTTGTCGCGGGGAAAGCAAGATCGGTCAGGCAATCCCTGGGCGTGACGGCTACGGTCCGGTCGATGACGACGCCAGCCGAGGCCTACTTCGGGCGCTTCCGCCGCGTGCTCGAGTACATCGACACACGTGCCGACGCCGATGCGGACTTGTCAGTGGAGGCGCTGAGCAGCGTGGCGGCGTTCTCGAAGTTCCACTTTCATCGGCAATTCAGCGAGCTATTCGGAGTGGGGGTGCACAGGTACGTGCAACTCTTGCGGCTGAAGCGGGCGTCGTACCGGCTCGCGTTCCGTGGCGACAGCATCCTCGATATCGCTTTGTCGAGCGGTTACGAGAGCCACGAAGCCTTCTCCCGCGCCTTCCGCAAGGCGTTCGAACAGGCCCCGTCCGAGTTTCGAGCCGGGCCGGACTGGGAGCGTTTTCACCAAACCCAGGCACCACTCACCGGAGTCAGGAGCGAGCACATGAACCCCGCTTATCGCTACGAAGACGTCAGCATCCAGGACTTTCCAGAGACTCGAGTGGCGGTCCTCGAACACCGCGGTGATCCACGCCGGCTCGGCGATTCGATCCGCAGGTTCATCGAATGGCGAAAGCAGAACCGCCTTCCGCCGCGCGTGAGCGCCACCTTCAACCTCTTTCACGAGCCCACTGAGTCCCCCGAAGACTTTCGGCTCGACCTGTGCGCGGCCATTTCTTCCGACATTGTCCCGGACTCGTCGGGCGTCACTCAGAAGTCCATCCCCGCCGGGCGCTGCGCCGTGCTCCGACACGTCGGTTCGGACGACACGCTCGGCGCCGCCATCCGCTACCTGTACTCGACGTGGCTTCCGAAGAGCGGCGAAGAGCCGCGCGACTTTCCGCTCTTTGCGCGCCGCGTGCGCTTCTTCCCCGATGTCCCGGAACACGAGGCTGTCACCGAAATCTATTTGCCAGTTCTCTGAGAGACACGAGCAAAACGCAGACGACCCCGCTTGACGAGAACGTCAGGCGTGTTAAATGCCGGACCACTATGTGGCTGAACGAGTTCGTCTGAGACCCTGATCGAGCAGGTCGAGCCACCGCGTGCGCCTTTGGCGACGCGGCACGGTGTTCGAGCGGTTCGTTTCCCGTCTTTGCGAAGGTTCTGCCACGGAGCATCGAGCTCCCCCGGTTCACCCTGTATTTGCCGTCATTCGAGCCCTTGGCGCTGATGCGCCGAGCGTAGAGTGACGGCGAAGCACGGGGCCCGGCGAGGAGTCGTCGAGGCCATCGCTGGCGCGGGCCGCGCAAACACGCTGTTCCAGTCAATTGGGACATGCGCGCGCGAATGTGTGTCCGTGATTCGAGAGTCGATATTCGACGAAAAGGGGTTTGTATGCTCAAATTCAATTCCAAGCCTGTTGCCGAGCACTCCGAGGTGCCGCTCGGCGACGATGGCGAGCTCGAGAAGCTCATCGAGCGCTTCAGCGCCCGCGATGCGGTGCCGAGCGGGCCAGAAGGGGCTGCGTGTTACGTGGTGTCGGTCGGGCCAGAGCGGGATCCGGTCGCGCGCGCGGCGCAGCTGTCGGAGATCGTCGCGCTGGTCGAGCACCAGGGCGGGCAGGTGGTAGGGCAAGAAATCGTGCGGCTGACGCGACCGCACGCGCGCACCTTGCTCGGTACCGGAACGGCGCAGACCATCGCCGAGCGAGCACGGGAACGGGGCGCGACCATGCTCGTGCTCGACGCGGAGCTGACACCGTCGCAAACGCGCAACCTGGAAGACGCGCTCGGGATGCCCTTGTGCGATCGCGAAGCGGTGATCTTGAACGTGTTCTTGCGTCACGCGCGGACGCGGCGGGCGCGGATCCAGGTCGAGATCGCGCAGCTCGAGTACCTGCGACCGCGGATCCGCGGTCTGGGGCTCGACATGGACCAACAGACGGGCGGCAACAAGTACGCGCGAGGCCCCGGCGAAACGGCCTCGGAGTTGATGGCGCGGAAGCTCGACGGACGCCTCAAACAGCTGAAGCTCTCGCTTTCGGGCTGTGAGACGAGCAGCCAGGTGCAGCGTCAACAGCGCAGCCAATGCCAGCGCGTCGCTCTGGTCGGCTACACCAACGCCGGCAAGACCTCGCTGATGAACGCCTTGACTCAGGCCGAGCTCTCGGCCCGCGACATGCCGTTCGAAACGCTCGACACCACCTCGCGCTGCCTCACGCGTCACGGAGGAGAAATCGTGCTCAGTGATACCGTCGGATTCATCCGGCGTTTGCCCGAGCGGCTGCTTGCGAGCTTTCACTCGACACTGTCGGAGATCAGCGAGGCTTCGCTACTCTTGATCGTGGTCGATGTGTCCGATCCGGAGCGCGAACTGCAGCTCGAGACCACACTCCGGCTGATCGAGCAGATGGGCGCGCAGGACGTGCCGCGATTCTACGTGTTCAACAAGCTGGACCGCTTGCCCGCGCCGCCGGATCCGGCCGAGCTCTCCGCGCTGTGCGAGGGTCAGCCGTGGGTGATGTTGAGCGCCCACGATGCCCCAGCCGTCGCCCAGCTGGAGCGGCGATTGATCGAGCAGGTGCGCAGCCGAGAACAGGAGAACACGCTGTTCATCCCGTATCGGCATTCGAACCAATTGAGCTTGATTTATGCCAACTGCCGCGTGCTCGGCAGCGAAGCGGGAGACGCCGGTCTGAAGCTACGGGTGCAGGCGTCGCCCGCCGTGATGGCCCGCCTGCGGGGCAGCTTGAAGGGAGTTCACTGATGCCTGCAACGATAGAGCTGACGGACGTCTCCGTCAGGACCGCGAGCGGTCGCGCCCTGTTCGAAGGCCTGAACCTGCGGATGGACCACGAGCACGTGGCGCTGGTCGGGCGCAACGGCGTCGGGAAGTCCACGCTGCTGTCTCTGATCGCGGGTGAGGGAGCCGAGAGCTCGGGGCGCGTGCGCGTGCGGAGCAAACCGCACTACGTGCCGCAGCTCGATGAGCTGTCCGCGCCGCTCAGCCGCGGAGAGCTGCGCCGGGCCGCCCTCGACGCCGCGCGCAGCTCCCACGCCGAGATCCTGCTGCTCGACGAGCCCACGCTGCACCTCGACGACAAGGGCGTGGCGTGGCTGCGCGCGTGGCTGGCCGAGTATCCGGGCTGCGTGATCGTCGCCTCGCACGACCGGCGCTTGCTGCGTGATCTGCACCACTTCCTGGTGCTTCGGGAAGCGGGCGGTCACTACTTTGGCGGCTCGCTCGACGAGCTCGAGCGCCACCTCGAGCGCGATCATCGCGCTCACGAGCAGCGCTACGCGCGCGACCTGCATCGCCTCGCGGAGCGCGAAGCGGACACTGCCCACATCGCGCGCCGCCGGGACCGGAAGAAGCGGAGCGGACGCACCCGAGAGCTCGATCGGTGTACTCCCCGGATCCGCCTCAACCAGAAGCGCGGCCAGGCGCAGGTCTACCAGGGGCGACTCGCGCAGATCCGCCAGCAGCGCCTGGACGCCCTGCGCGACTGGACCGCTGCCTCGCGTCGCGCTTTGGGAATCGACCTGGACCTGGAGCTCACGCTGCCGGCTCTTCCCCCGGCCTCGAACGAGCCGCTCGTCAGCCTGTGCGGCGTCAGCGTGCGCACCCCTGAGCGAGCGCTCTTTACGGAGCTCGACCTCGCCTTGAACCGCGAGCGCGTGGCCGTCGTTGGTCCGAACGGCGCGGGCAAGACCACGCTGCTCGAGATCGTCACGCGCCAGCGCAGGCCGGACTCGGGCTCTGTGAGCGCCGACCTCTCCCGAATTGGCTACATCGCGCAGGGCGGCAGTAACTGGCTCCGCGACTGCTCCCTGCGCGAACACCTGCGCAACCTGTCGCTCTCCGACGCGGAGGTCGCCCGAATCCTCGTCGCTCACCGTTTCCCCCTGGCCCTCGCCGAGCGTTCCTTCCGTTCGCTGAGCCCGGGCGAGCGCGCCCGCGCCGCGCTGATTGCGCTGTTTTCTCGGCCAAACGCGGTGGAGCTGCTGGTCCTCGACGAGCCGACCTTCAGCCTCGACCTAGTCGGCTTGCGCGCCTTGAAGGAGGCGCTGCGGAAATGGCCAGGAGGGCTGTTGATCGCCAGCCATGATCGCGAGCTCTTGGAGGAACTCGGCATCGAGCAGACGATCGAACTCGCGCTGTCGCACGAGAGCGCTCGTGACGACTATTTTCAGGGGGTGGCTTGAGGCATTCTGCGTCGTCGCGGGGGCGAATTTTCCGTTGTCGCCTGGCAGCTTGCGACGCAAGGTCGTGTCCATGACGCGCAACGTGCTCGTGATCCACGGTGCCGGGGAACCGCTGCGGCGTGCCGGGAAGGTTTACTGGGAGCCGCTGCTGCAGCGCGGCTTGGGTTCGGGCTACGAAGTGCGCGCCCCTCGAATGCCGGAGCCGGAAGACCCGAGCTATCGCGACTGGTCCGAGCGCCTGGCAGAGCTGCTCGAGCAAACCGATGCACCGGTGCTGGTCGGTCACTCCTTCGGGGCGTCCGTGATCCTCAAGTACCTCTCGGAGGTCAGCGAGCGGCCGCCGCTCTTCGGGGTGTTTCTGGCTGCCGTGCCGTTCTGGGGACCGAAGTTTCCGGAGCTTGCGCTGCGTGCGGACTTCGGTGGTCGGCTTCGGGATCTGTCGCCCTTGTATTTCTACCGGAGCTCGGATGATGAAGTGATACCGCTCGAGCACTTGGAGCGTTACCGCAAGGCACTGCCGCACGCGGTGGTGCGGACCCTGGAAGGGCGCGGCCACGACTTCGACCAGCCGGAGTTCCCGGAGCTGGTTGCGGACATTCGAAGCCTGGAAGAATAGCGCTCTACTTCGGCTGCCAGGGGCCGCCCACCTCACCCCAACCCCACTTCGGCATCGGGGCTTCTTCGCCGACTTCGGCCCCGGGCTGCGAGTTGATGACCGCGAGCCGCGTCCCCCACTCGAGGTAGCCGACGAAGGCTGAGCGGAACTCCGGATCGTCGGGGACGCCGAGATCGTCGGCGCAGGCCAATAGCAAGTCGATCCAGCGGCGGCGCTGCGCATGGGTCAAGCTTCGATCGAGGTGGTGGCGGATCATGCCGGCGTGTCCACCGCGTTCGCCGCTGTACGTCTTGGGCCCCCCGAACACCTCCGCCAAGAACTCGGCGACGTGCTGCGGGTGCTCCGGGGACATGCGGCTGAAGACCGGCGCCAGCACTTCATCGTCCCGAACGCGTTCGTAGAAGGTCTTCGTCAGACGTTCGAGCGCCGGCATTCCGCCGATCCACTCGTACAAGCTGGGGGTGTTGCTCATGGCTTTCTCGTGGCAGTTCACCGGCAGGCGCCGTTGCCCGTCGTGCAAACGGTGGCACTCTCTGCACCGATGAAGACTAGCGTGTCGCGGTTTCGCATCGTCGCCTACTGGGAAGGCATTTCTTACCTCGTATTGCTGCTGATCGCGATGCCGCTGAAGTACGGGCTGGGCCTTGCGGTCGCGGTGCGCGTCGTCGGGTCCTTGCACGGTGCCTTGTTCGTCGCGTACCTGGTGCTGCTCGCTCTGGCAGCGCGAGCCCTGGGCCCGCGCCTCACCGCGCTCGCCGCGGTCGTATCGTTGATCCCCGGCGGCACGTTCTGGCTCGACGGGAAGCTGGGTGAGGTGGGGGACACGCCAGGCACGCTTCCGAACCAAACCAGCTGACGACCGCTTGCGCTACGCTCGCTTCACGAACTTTTGCAGCACGACGCACACTCCGACGAACAGCGCTGCGGAGACGGCGAGCGAGGTGTGAATGCTGCTGAAGCTTGCGGCGAGGCCGACCGTGATGCCGCTGAAGGTGCGCAGGCCCGAGGCCGCCATGGCGTAGAGCCCGAGCACGCGGCCACGAGCCGCATCGGGTGCATGCAACTGAACCAGCGTCTGGGCCACGCTGTTGAACGACAGCTCGAAGAAGCCGGCGATGAAGAGCAGCACCAGCGCGAGCGGATAAATCTGCGACACGGCGAAGCCCGCGAGCGCGAGGCCCCAGAGCGCGGCCAGCTTCAACGCCGAAGTGGCCGTCGTGCCGAAGCGATCCGAGCGCATCTCCAGCAGTAGCCCGCCGAGCAGTGCCCCCGCGGCGTCGGCGGCGAGCAGAGACGTGTAGGCGATGCCCGGATCGCCGTGGCCCAGGTGGCTCGCGAAGCCGGGCATCTGAGCCTGGTAGCTGTTGCCGACGAAGAACGAGGCGGCGCCGGCCAGCGCAACCATGCTGCCGATCACCGGGATCTGGCGGACCTCGCGGAGCGACTGCACGAGATCGTCGAGGCCGCGCACGGCGCGCCGTTGCGGCGGTGGGGCTGGAACGGACAGCGAATGTGCCGCGGGAGCGTCGAGCGGCGTGGC
Source organism: Polyangiaceae bacterium (assembly GCA_025937835.1). Classification (GTDB taxonomy): domain Bacteria; phylum Myxococcota_A; class Polyangia; order Polyangiales; family Polyangiaceae; genus PMG-095. The sequence continues at coordinate 38,642 of JAICQO010000022.1, read as the reverse complement.
CTCGACCGGGGCGACCGGCTCTGCGTGCGCGGCGCGAAAGTGCCGGCCGTACGGCGCGCGCGCGAGCCAGACGAGGAGCGGCAGATAGAAGCAGGCATTCAGGAAAATGCCGCGAGTCGGCCCGAGCGTGAGCATGACCAGGCTGCCGATGCCCGGCCCGACCAGCACGCCGAGGTAGCGCGCCGTCGCGTTCAGACGCACGGCGCTCTTCAGCGCGGCGGGGCCGACGATGTCGTACAGCAACATCTGGCTGGAGGTGGACCAGAACACGCCCGCGCAGCCGTGCAGCACGAGCAGCACCATCGCGTGCCACACCTCGAGCGTGTCGGTGAGGAACAGATAACCCCAGGCGAGCGACACGAAGGCGAACAGCCCGCCGCCGATCTGGATCAGGCGGCGCGAATCAAAGCGGTCGTTCAACGCGCCGACCGGCAACGAGAAGACGAGAAACGGCACCCAGTGCGCGATCACGGCGAAGCCGCCCAGCGCCGCCGAGTGGAACTTCTGGAACATCAGCCAGTAGCTGATGACGTGCTCGATGTTGTCCGCCATCATCGTCAGAAAGAACGTGACGAGGTAGGGGCGGAAGCCGGGTGCTGCGAAGGCCGCGAACGCGCGCGGCTGGGATGGCTCGGCAGGAGCAGGAGGGGTCAAGCTGCTGCGAGGTATAGCGTTTTCGCCGCGCCCGTTGGCACTCAAGCGGCGATAGCCGCCTGGTGTTTTCCGTGCCGAAGCTACGGCGTGCTCGAGGGCAGCGTGACGTTCTCCGTCTCGGGGCTGAGCGCCTTGCCCTCGCGCCGGGGTGAAAGCAGCGGCGTCGGCTTCCAGGTGCTGCCACGCACGAGGTCCCGACCGGCGTTGCGGCCGCCCGCCATTTCGAGCTCGAAGCGCTCGGCGTCGCGGCGGCGCACTTCGTTGCTGATCTCGAGGGCATCGGCCTCGGGCAGGCCGAGCTCGCGCAGGGCGGCGGCCCCGAACTCCATGGCCGACTCGAAGGTTTCGCGGACCTGGTAGTCGACGCCGGCTTGCACGAGCTCGAGGGCGTGCTGGCGGTCGAAGGAGCGCACCAGCAATCGTGCCTGGGGAAACTCACTGCGCACGAGCTCGACGATGCGGTTCGACGCTTTTCGGTCGTCGATGCAGACGGCGATCACGCGCGCGGTGTGCGCACCGGAGGCGCGAAGCACGTCGAGGCGGGTGCCGTCGCCGTAGTAGATCTTGAAGCCGAATTCGTCGGCGCTGCGGATCATCTCGACGTCCGCGTCGATGATGGCCACGTCGGCGTCGCGCGCGAGCAACGCCTGGCTCACGACCTGCCCGAAGCGGCCGAAGCCGATCAGCAGCACGCTGCCCGCGAGGCCGTCCGCGGCTTCGACGCCCTCGAGCGATACGGTGGCCTTCGGGGTGACGCGGCGCAGCGCGATCACGAGCAGCGGGGTGAGCGCCATCGAGAGCACCACGACGGCGGTGAAGTTCGCGCTCGTCGCGGGGTCGAGCACGCCGTAGGCGACGGCCGCGGCGTAGAGCACGAAAGCGAACTCTCCGCCCTGGGCCATCACGATGGCGCGGTCCAACGCCTCGGCGGGCTGCGAGCGCAGCAGGCGCGCGACGCCGTAGATCGTGAGCGCCTTGACGGCCATCATCGCCAGGACCAGGCCCGCTATCAGCGCGAAGTTTTCGGCGACGACGCCGAGATCGAGCGACATGCCGACACCGAGGAAGAACAGACCCAGGAGGATCCCGCGAAACGGCTCGATATCCGCCTCGATTTGGTGGCGGAAGGCGGATCGAGAGAGCAACACTCCGGCGAGGAAGGCGCCCATGGCCATCGACAGGCCGCCGAGCTGCATCAAGAGCGCGGAGCCGAGCACGACCAGCAAGGCGGCGGCGGTCAGCACCTCGCGCGCCTTCGCTGCTGCGAGCAGGCGGAACAGCGGGTTTAGCAGCCACACTCCGACGACCACGACGGCGGCGAGCGCGCCGGTGCCCATCGCGAACCCGGTCCAGCCCGAACCGGACGCCGGCGTGGCAGCCGTGGGCGAGAGCGCCGCGACGATCGCGAGCAGGGGCACGATCAGCAAATCTTCGAACAGCAGGATCGAGACGATGCGTCGTCCGCCCGGGAGCGCGATGTCACCGCGTTCCTCGAGCACCTGGATCACGATCGCCGTCGACGTGAGCACGAACCCCATGGCCCCGACGAACGCCACGTTCGGTGGCAAGCCGAACGCCAGCGCGACGCCGGTGAGCAACGCCGTGCAGGCCGCGACCTGCAGCGCCCCGAGCCCGAAGATTTCACGCCGCAGCCCCCACAGGTGTGACGGGCGCATTTCGAGCCCGATCACGAACAGGAACATCACGACGCCGAGCTCTGCCACGTGCAGGATGCTGTGCGGATCGGAGACCCATCCGAGCCCGAAAGGCCCGATCGCGAGCCCGCCCGCCAGGTAGCCGAGGACCGAGCCCAACCCCAGGCGCCGGAAGATCGGCACCGCGACGACCGCGGCTCCGAGCAGCCCCACCGTCGTGATCAACTCCTGCGTGCTTGCTTCGGCGGCCATCTTTCCTGAAGTTCTAGCCTCCTCCGGGGGCGAAGTCTCCACCGGCGCGTGCCGCTCGGGTAAGCTCCTGCCACCAACCCATGCTCCCGGCGGCGCGCGTTTTGTTTCGTCTGGCCCTCCTGACCGTGTCCGTGTCCGGTTGCGTCGAGGGCGATGAAGAGGGCTGCAGCGAGGCCAACGACGTCGCGCAGCAGATCCTCGACGAGGCCGAGAACGACGGCATCGCGCCCGAAAGCGTGTGCCAGGACGCCGAGCGTCCCGAGAAGTACGACGCGCTCTGCGAGCGGCACGCCGAGCTGATGGCGGAGTGCGACGATTGAGCGGGGTGCGGCCGGGGCGGACGCTCGCCAGTAAGTATCGCGTTCGCTCACAGCTCGGACGCGGGGGCATGGGCTCGGTGTGGCTCGCCGAGCACCTGACGTTGGGCTCGGAGGTGGCAATCAAGGTGATCGAGCCCGCCAACGCCGACGACGAGACGGCCCGGCGCAGGTTCCTTCAGGAAGCGAAGGCGGCGGCGTCGCTCTCGAGCCCGCACGTGGTGCAAATCTTCGACTACGGGATCGAGGAAGGGACGCCGTTCATCGTGATGGAGCGGCTCGCGGGGGAAACCCTGGGTCAGCGGCTGGAACGGGAGCGGATCGTCGAGCCCGAGCTTCTGAGCACGATCTTCACGCATGTCGGGCGCGCCATGCAGAAGGCGCACGACGCGGGGATCGTGCATCGCGATCTGAAGCCGGACAACGTGTTCCTCGTTGGGAGTGGCGAAGAGCTGGTCGCCAAGGTGCTCGACTTTGGCGTGGCCAAGGCGCCGCGACACGACGACCTCGGGACGTCCACGGGGGCGCTGCTCGGGAGCCCGCTCTACATGAGCCCGGAGCAGGCGCACGGCGCCAAGGTCGTCGATCAGCGCTCGGATCAGTGGTCGCTCGGGGTGATCGCGTTTCAGTGCCTGACCGGGAGGGTGCCTTTTCAGGGTGCCGGTTGGGGCGAGCTGATCGCGAAGATCTGCCGCGACCCTCCGCCGGTGCCGTCGATGGTGCATCCCGTGCCCGAGGGCTTCGATGCGTGGTTCGCGAAAGCAACGGAGCACGACCCGGGGCGGCGCCACGCTTCCGTGCGGGAGCTCGTCGAGGAGCTGCGGCGGATCTTGGTGCCCGTCTCGGGTGCCGTGCGTTTGGTGAGCTCGGCTCCGCCCGCTGCCGACGCTTCGGTGGCGCCGCCCGGGGCGGACGCCAACGCGGCCACCGTCGAGCTCTATGCAGCACGCGCCTCGCTCGAATCGACGACGGCTGCGGTATCGACGCGCGCCGAGCGAACGCCGAGCACGGTGTGGCGCTGGCCGATCGTCGCCGGGCTGGCTTCGCTGGTTGGCATCGGCTTTTGGGTGCGCTCGCAGCGCGAAGAGCCGGCGCCACCCCCGACCACGACGGCCTCGGCCGTGGAAGCGACTCCAAGCGTGAGCGCGCCCGCGGCGAGCGAAGAGGCGGCGCGGCCGCCGGAGCCCGTGGCCTCGGCTCCGGCTGTCTCGGCGTCTACTCCGCTGCGAGCGAGGCCAGCGCCCGTCGTCGTGGCAGCGCCGCGAGCGGTGCCAGCGCCGTCGATGTCAGCGCGGTCGGCGGCGGATTTGTTGCGCGAGCGGGAGTGAAGCGCTCAGTTTTCGGGTGGAGGACAGTATGACTCTACTGCGCGCTGATGAAACGCGACGCATTTGGCTTCGTCGCCCGCGAGTGCCGTGTCGATGCAGCTTCGTTTTTCGACGGGATCCTCGATCGCACTACAGCAGCCTCCGGCAAGCGCCTCACACTCGCTACCTTCGGCAGGAAGGCACTCGACGTGGCAATCACGGCCCTCGATGATGAGTGCGGTCAGGCGTCGTTGCGCCTCCTCTCCCAGACCCTCGAGGCATTTGGTTGGGCACTGAGGTTCCCAGCATTGGGATAAGCAGTTCGCGGCCGCGTCAGCACACTCTGCGTTGGCGGCACAGGCCTTGGACTGGTCGCAGGCGCTGCGGATCACGCACTCCGTGCAGGCCGGTTTCCTCGCCGGCGGGAACTTACAGATCTCGGCCGTCAGCGCCGGCTCTGGTTCGTCGCCGAGGCCAATCACCTCGCCGCACGCGCTGAGCACGCCCGACGCGAGGCCGGAGGCCAGCAGCAGAACCGCGCGCCTGGCTACCATGACCGATGCACCGAGACGTAAGCGCTGCGGGGCGACGCGGTGAACGCGACGGGAGCCTCGGGGGCGGTGAAGTAGAGCCAGCCCCCTGCGACGAGCAAAGCGCCGCCAGCCGCAAAGGCGACGTTGGCGACCGATGCGGCGTCGCGGGCGTCGCGGTGCGCCTCGATGCCGGCGGGGGAGCAACCGCGGGCGGGGCATGCGTCGTCGCGCTGCCCCTTCTTCGACAGCGCTCGTAGCCCGAACACGCTGCCGACGGCGACGCCCGCGACGCCGGCTCCCCCGGCAGCGAGCCCGAGCCAGCGCTGCGTTTGACCGGGCCTTTCGGGCGCTTTTTCCGGCATGGACGGCGTGCCCTGCGCTGGCAGTGCGGGTGCCGAATGTGCAGCAGGCGCGGGCACCGGCACGAGCGCGGGCACCGTGAGGGCCATGGCTCGAGTCTCCGCGGTGGCCTGAACCTGAGCCGACCACGGCTGATGGCCCTCGGCCCGGGCGACGAGCACGTGCGAGCCCGCGTCGAGCGGGATCGGCGTGTCGAGCGTGGCAGCGCCGAGCTCTTTCCCGTCGAGCTCGAGCGTCAAGCCGCGAATGCTTTGAGCCCCCGGCGATAGGGTCACGCGCAGCGTGGCAAGCAGCGTCTCGAGGCGCTCCAATGCCTGCTCGGCGTAGTCGGTGCGCGCCGTGTCCCCAGCGCGCCGGGCGAGGGACGCGGCGCGGTGGTACTCGGACCACGCGCTGGCGAGCCGCCCTTGCGTCTCGAAGCACACCGCGAGATTGAGCGAGGTGCCGAGCGCCACGTCGAGCCGCAGGCTCTCCGCGAACTTGGCGCAGGCCTCTGTGGTGCGTTTCTGCTCCATCAGCTCGCGGCCTTGCCGAAACAAGACCTCCGCGAGCGCGCGCTGCGACGTGGTCGCTTCGGCGGCGCGTTCCACGTCGGACTGGGCGCGAGCGCTCTCGACGAACAGAAGGAGAGAGCAGGAGACCCAGAGGGCTCGACGTCGGCGACTCATGAAACCGGGGAGCGGCGACGCTATCACGGCGAGTTTTGGCAACAATAGTTGTTCTTTCGCGTGCTTGCGGCACGCGCCGGCGCTGGGATAGGCTGCCGGTTTGAGCCCGAAAGAGACGGCGCACCTTCAACTACTGCTGTGTTCGAGCGACGGGGTGCGAGTCGTGGACCTGCCCCCGATCGGCGTGGTGAGCATCGGCCGCGGCGAGGGGAACGTGGTGCGCCTCGACGATCCGTCCGTGTCGCGAAGGCACGCCAAGCTGCTCCTCGATAGCGAGCTGTTGGTCGAGGATCTCGGCGGCGCCAACGGGACCTTTCTCCGCGACGTGACCCGCTCGGGGCCGACCGGGCAGACCCAGGGGCTGCGGCGGCTCATGAAAGACCGCGCGCCGATCACGGTCGGGGACACCCTGGTGTTCGGGAGCGTGAGCGCGGTGATCCGCCATGCGCCGGACACCGCGACGGGGTTTCCGGAGCTCGACGCCAATGGCGGCTCGGCGCACGGCGTGGTCGTGCTCGATCCTTCGATGAAGGCCGTGTACGCCCAGGCCGACCGCGCCGCACGGGCGCTGATCAGCGTGTTGCTGTTGGGCGAGACGGGTGTCGGAAAAGAGGTACTCGCGCGGGCGATCCATGCGCGCTCGCCGCGGGCAAAAGGGCCGTTCGTTGCTTTCAACTGCGCCGCGCTGAGCGAAACCTTGCTCGAGGGCGAGCTCTTCGGTCACGAGCGCGGCGCGTTCACGGGGGCCACTCAAGCTCGTGAAGGTCTGTTCGAGGCCGCCGACGGCGGCAGCATTTTCCTCGATGAAGTCGGCGAGTTACCGCTCTCGACCCAGGTGAAGCTATTGCGGGTGCTCGAGGAGCGCAGCGTGGTGCGGGTCGGCGCGCGCACCCCCAAAGCCATCGACCTCCGTTTCATCTCGGCGACCAACCGCGACCTGGAGCAGGAGGTCCGCGACGGACGATTCCGGCAGGACCTGTTCTTTCGTTTGAACGGCATCGCGCTGACCATTCCACCGCTGCGGAAGCGGCCTGCGGAGCTCGAAGCGCTGGTCACGGCGTTCGTGAACGCGACCAGCCGCCAGCTCGACCGCCAACCGCTCGGTGTGTCGCCCGAAGCCATGCAGCTACTCCGTGCCCACGACTGGCCCGGCAACGTGCGCGAGCTCCGCAACGTGATCGAGCGCGCCGTGGTGCTGTGCGCGGGCGAGTCGATCACGGCCGAGCACCTGCCCACCGCGCTGCAGACGGGCAGGGTGCCCACACTCGACCGCAGTAGCTTCGACGACGCCGTTCGCTCGCTCGAACGCGGCCGCATCGTCGAAGCGCTGAATCAGTGCAGCGGCAACCAAACCCAGGCAGCCAAGCTGCTCGGGATCTCGCGGCGCACGCTGGTGACGCGCCTCGGCGAGCTGGACGTGCCGCGCCCGCGCAAACGCCCGGACGAAGCGTGAGGCGCGGCTAAAGGAAGAGCTCCGGACCGACGGCGATGAAGAAGATCGGCTTGAAAGCGAAGTCGCGCTCTTCGTCGTCCCCTTCGAGCTCGAACTTGCCACTCACCTGACTCAGAAACCCGAGCTGCGCCGACGCGCCCCAGCGCTGCGAGAAGCGCAAGACGCCGTCGGCGACCAAACCCAGGTTCAGACCGGAGCCGGTGGCTTCGTAATCCGAGCTCGACGTTTCACCCGTCATGGAGAGGAAATTGGGACCCACGCTCAGACCGAACCGCAAGAGCGCCTGCTGGGAAACCTGAAAGCGGGCGCGCGCGATGGCTCCGAGGCTCAGCCACGAGGCGCTGCCGTCGTACAGGGTGTCGTTGGACTCGCGCTCGGTGGAGAGGGCCGTGTACTGCAGATAGGGACCGATCGCGAAGAACGGGTGAACGATCCAGCTCGCGTCCAGGATCAGCGTCGGCGAGAGGCCCGTCTCGGCTGGCCGAAAGTCAGAGGGAGTGAGCTCGCCGGGGAGCATGAGTCCCAGGCGCGCCGCGCCTTCGAAGCGGTGATCGAGCGGGGGTAGGACGAAGACGGTCGGCTGCGCGGAGGGCGCCGGTGGGGGTGGCGGTGAGGGTGGCGGGGTCTGCGCTTGGGCGACCGTCGACAACGCGAAGACCGCGGCCGCGAGGCTCATCGAGTACCGGTAGTTCATGTTCAGCGCCTCGCGAACGAGATGGTCTCGCTGTTGCCGTAGTTGAAGAGCTTCAGCTCGCTCGGCGACAGCGCGTCCACGCGCGCGTCCGCGACGAAGGGATAGGTCGTCTTGAGGTTCTTCCCTTCGAACGAGTAGGCGTACTGCTGATCGAGCGCGGCGAGGCTCGTGTTGAGCTCGAGCCGCAGGTTGCCCTCGGGTGAAAACGTGAAAAACATGTCGCCGCCGGACCAGGGCTCGGCTCCGGCGCCCGGCTTCTGCAGCGTGGTGGCTTGCCAGCGGCCCACGATGTCGCGACGCATCGCGTCGACCTCGGCGGCCGTGGCTGGCGCGGGAGTGACGGGAGTGCTGTGACCGCAGGCTGGCAGCAACGCGAACGCCAGCAGGGCTGCCGACGTAAATGGAGAGAGCTTCATGCTCGGTGCGAAGAGCAAGCTGCGTGCCGCTCGGTTTTGCCCGGGCTTTGGTCACGCACCGTTGGCGGTTGCGCAAGCCCTTGCGCAACGTCGAGCAAGCGGCGTTCGCTTGCGCAGGTTCTTGCGCAAGCGCGGCGAGGAACCCGGCATTTGGCTTCGTTCGTGCGTGGTACGTCGCTTGCTCGTGCGGTGGGCATGAAGAAGCGACCCCTCCTCGCCGCGCTGACTGCATTCACTCTCACGGCTGGTGTACAAGCGACCGCCTCCGCCGAACCCTCGGCTCCCGGCTCCATCCGCGTCGAGCAGTCCGGCGGGGTGGAGAGCGGTAGTGGCACGGCCAGCGTCGAGTTTCGGACCGAAGCCGGCGAGCACGTGGTGGTGCGTCGCGTGCTCGAACAAATGACGGCTCAGACCACGAGCAACTTCGGCTACAGCGCGAGCAGCTTCGGCGACGTCTCGAACGATCTGTGCATCACGCCGTGCAAGCTCTCGATGCCGAGCGGCTACTACAAGATCCGCTTTGGTGAAGCCAACCCGATGAATGCCAATACACCGGTTGATCTGAACATTGGCGCCGGCTCCAGCGTTTACCGGGTGCGACCGTTCAACGGCGGAAAGTTCGTGAGCGGCTTCTTGCTGACGTTGGTAGGCGGCACGGCGGCGATTGTCGGAACTTCACTGGCGCTGATCCAGCAGGAGGGCCGCGTTCCGTTCGCCGTGATGGCGGGGGCGGGCGTCGCGGTGGGCGTCGGTGGCATGTTCTTGATCGCCGGCTCCAAGGCGAGCGCGGAGCGCGAATGACGCGCGAATACGGCGTCGTCTTCTCGGCAATGGCGCTTCTCCATTCACGGCAAGCGTGCTCGGTCGCGTGGTCGGGCGAGCAGGGCTGGTGGCGTTCCTCTACTCGACTGCACGTCGCTCACGACAGGCAATGAGCCACTCCCGAAGAACGGCCAGCGCGGAGGAAGCGACGCCGTTCTCCTTCTGCGTCGAGTCGGTGGAGGTCATTCGCTCCGCGCTGGAACCGTAGGGACCACTAAAGGGTGACTGCCGTCAGGCTGCGGCCGTATTCGAGCAGGTAGTCGAAGGGCGCGTAGTAGTAGCCGCAGTCGCCGGCGTCTTCGCCCCAGGAATTCTTGAGCACGAAGTAGCCGCCGCCGGAGCCGTCGGGCGCGGCGGCAGGGAGGTCCGTGTTTTCGACCCAGCCGACGACCTCCATCGCGTGACCGCCGAGTGAGCTCTCCCCGGGCACGTAGGTGACGTAGCCGTCGGCGCTCGGGCTCACGAAGCGATTGGTGACGTCCACGGCGACGACCAGCGGGATGTCGTAATCGAGCAGCAGCTTGCCGAAGTCGAGGTTGCCGGCGCTGGTACCGATTTCGGTGGCTTCGGAGAGGCCGAACGCGGCCGCGTTGGGCATCGGGTTCGGATGCGTGAATACCGCGCCGACGGCGATCTCGTCGCTCTGGAAGGCGTAGTCGCTGCACTCTTCGCCGGAGTAGCCGACACAGGAGTTCGGGTAGACGTTGCCGGCTTGGGCACTGCGCAGCAGGGACGGATTGTAGTTCCAGATCTTCTCTCGCGGGAGCTCGTAGCCCGACGAATCGAGCTCCTGTAGGAAGTCGACGGTGTTGAGGCCGTCGGTGTAGCGGCCGCTGAAGCCCACCGTCGTCTCCCCGTACCAGTAGGCGTGCTGCTCGGAGAGGTTGACCTTGTTGCCGTTGAAGACGTGCACGGCAGACTCGATCGCCGCGGTGGAGCCGAACGCCACGCAAGTCCCGCGGCGGCCCTGGTCGCGGACGCACGTGAGGTCGTTCTTGAGCGGGAAATCGACCGTGCGCATGATGCCGTTCGCGGCGTAGCTCCCGCAGGTGCCATTGACGCCGTCAGTGCCCATTTCGTAGCCTTTTTCGAGGGCGCAGGCAGCGGCGCTCGGGGGAACGGTCACGCCGAACAAGTGATGGTAAACGCTGTTCAGCGTCGCGTCGTGGATCAGCTGGTCGAGCTCGACTCGAATCGCCTGGGTGCTCATCGTGGGGAGCTGCACGGGGTCTGGGTACTGGATCTTCACGTTCGCGCTCGCGACCCAGTGCGCGAGGCGGTAGTGCTTCTCGAGGTTCTTGCGGTCGGCTTGCAGACGTAGGGAAGAGCCGAGCTCGGCCAGGCTCTGATACGGCGATTGAAGCTCGATCACCTTCGAGCCGAGGTTGACGCGGTTGCCCTTGGTGCTGGCGAGCGGGGTCAGGTTCTTGGCGGCGAGGGCGGCCTCTGCTTGCTGCAAGAGGCGCGCGTCCGCTCCGTGTTGCTGGGACTGCGGGTTGGCTTTGAGGAAATCGACCGCGCGCCGAACGCTGTCGTGTTCGTCCTGGACGAACCGGGATTGGGCGAAGGCGGGCGCCGCGGAGCCGACGAGCTGCGCGAGTAAAATGCTGCCGCTGAGGAGAGTCGACTGAAACGGACGGTTGTTTTGGGTCATGTCAGGAGTTCGCGGGTGGTGGCGCGGTCCTGACGTGACCCAAGCTTTCGCCTACAGAGCGGCGGAGCGCTAATCGGGGTCCAACAACAGCTGGGCGTCGACCAGGTCTTTGGGCCGCCCGGAGGCGAGCTTGTTCCTGGCCATGGCCGCCTTGCCGATGAAGCGGACTTTTACGGGACCCAAGTGGCCTTCGATCGCCTCCGCGATCGCTTCATCGAAGGAGACCCCAGAGATGGACGTGAGGATGTCGATGCGTCGAGGCGGCAGGCCGAGCTGGTAGACCTTGCCCTCGACCGCGAAGTCCTGCGCGCTCACGCCGTGCGCGCTGACTGGAGCACCGAAGGCTGCGAGGGCGCGAAACACCCGCGCTGCGTTCTCCGGGGATGGCCGCACCAGGAAGTCGATGTCGCCCGTCATCCGGGGGAACCCGTGCGCCGCGAGCGCGTAAGCGCCGACGATCACGAACTCGACGTGGGTATCGAGGAACGCGCGAGCGATGTCTACGAAGTCTTCGTTGACGTCCATCGGAGTCAGCCGTCGCGCCGTAGCAACGCCCCCGGCATGGTGGCGCGAGCATAGGTCGGCATCGGCTTTCCGGCGACTGACCAGCCTTCCTTGGCGAGCGGCCACATCATGGCGATGCGTTCGTCCACCGTAGAAGTGTCGAGTGCGTCCCGCAGCGGCTCTTCTCCCAAGTTGTGGCTGCGTATCGGCCATTTCGACGCCTCCCGGAGTCGAAGCGCGGCGCGGGTCTTGGGATCCGAAGGCACGACGGCACTCTAGCAGAGGCCCGTTGGTCGAGCGGCCTGGTACACTCCCGGCATGAGCAGCGCGGTTTCGTTCTGGGGCTGCACTACGGCGCTGGCAGCGAGCCTCGCGTTGCAGGCGTGCGGCGGGGTCACCGAAAAGCAGAAGGCGGACGCACCGAGCACGGGCAGCGGCGGACGGCCCGGGACCGGCGGCACCCTGGCCTCGACCGGCGGTCGCAGCGAAACTGGCGGTCGCGCTGAAACCGGTAGCAGCGAGCCGAGCGGGGGCTCGCCGTCGGGTGACGGTAGCGGCAAGGGCTCGTCGGGCGCGCTCTCGTACGGCGGCAAGGGCACCGGAAGTAGGCTCTGCGAGTTACCGCGGCCGCACACGAACAGCCACGGTGAAGCCACGGGAGTCGAGGACTGCATCGCGGGCGGCAATCATCGCGTCTCCGTCGAGGAGTGCACGATTCGAGTGCCGCGCGAAGAGCCCTGCAACGGGAATCCGCTCGACAATCTGTGTCAGACCGACGCCGATTGCGTGGAGCAACCGTACGGGGAGTGCGGACCCCAACGCGGAGGCTTCTGCGCGTGCAGATACGGCTGCCAGACGGACAGCGATTGCGACGACGGCGGCGTCTGTATTTGTAGCGAGTCGATGGGTTACTGCGCTCCTGCCACTTGTCGCACCGATGCAGATTGCGAAGCGGGCTACCAATGCCGCGCGTTCCAGGATCCGACCACGCCGCTGTGTGGGGCGCAGCGCTTCGAGTGCCAGACGCCGGTCGACCGCTGTAACGGGGACGACGATTGCCAGCTACCGACGCCGACGTGCATCGGCGACGCGGCCGGGGTGCATCATTGCGTCCTCATCGACTGCATCGTCGGCTGAGGGCGCGCTGCGCGCCACAACCAAGCACCGCGCTCACCAGGAACACGAACCCGCACCACTCGGACCCACGCATCGGTCGTACGCTGGCGCGTGGCACAAATTGGCGCAGATCGGGCGCGATCGGGCCTCGAGTATCGATGGCTCTGGTGGCATGCTGCTTGCTGAAGGAGCGAACATGAAGACGTTGGTTTCGTTTCCGGCGCTGACGCTCGCGTTGGCCGCGAGCTTGGGGATGCAGGGGTGCGGCGGGGACACGAAGTCGAACGAGGACGACGAGGGAGCGGGTAGCGGAGGCAAGACGAACACCGGGGGCGCGGCGACGGGTGGGAAAACCGTTACCGGCGGTACAGCCTCGGGTGGAGTGAGCGCAACCGGAGGGACGAGCGCGGTCGCGCGGCCTTGCGAGGATCCGCAGCCGGTCTTGGACCCCGAGGGCAACCCGACGGGCTACGAGACGTGCGCGAATGGAGGCGGTCACCGCGTGTCGGCCGAAGAATGTGCGATCCGGCTACCGCGAGAGGACGACGCATGCCCGGCAGAGGACGCCGAGCACAGGACTTGTCAGACCGATGCCGATTGTTCGGACGGGCTGTACGGTACTTGTGCACCACAGCCTCAAACGCTGACGTGCGGTTGCTCTTACGGCTGCAAAACCGACGCGGACTGTGCCGGCGGAGGCGTCTGCCTGTGCTTTGGGGTGGCCGGAACCTGCTCACCCGCCACGTGCCGCACCGACGCCGACTGCGAGGACGGCTTCGAGTGTCGAGCCTTCCAGGATCCGACCACCAATCTTTGCGATGTCACGCGCTTCGAATGCCAAACTGCCGAGGATACGTGCCAGCACAACGCGGACTGTGACCGCAGCGCCTCGGAAATGTGCGTCTCCGACGCGACCGGCGCGCACCGCTGCAGGCAGATGCCCTGCGCCACCCCCGGTAGGCCATTCTGGATCGACGGAGAGGTGCGGACAGCGAGCGCCTCGTCGAGTGGAGCTGGAGACTGGGCGGGCGAGGTGATTGCCGCGCTCGACAGCGAGCTGTCCGCCTCGGATCGCCTCGCGCTTCGCGACTACTTCTCGCGCGCCGCGTTGCTGGAGCACGCTTCAGTGGCGGCGTTCGCGCGCTTTCTGCTCGAGCTGATGCACTTCGGGGCACCGCTCGAGCTGGTTCTGGGCGCGCATCGCGCGATGGGCGAGGAGCTTCGACATGCCCAAGCGTGCTTCGCGCTGGCCTCTCGCTACGGCGCTGAACGGGTCGGTCCCGGAGCGCTGGACGTGAGCGGCTGTCTCGAGCACTTGACGCTGGCGGACGTGGTGCAGGCGGCGGTGCGTGAAGGGTGCGTCGGCGAAACGGTGGCAGCCGTGCAAGCGGCGGAGGCGTTCGAGCATGCTCGGGACCCCCAAGTGAGAGCCGCCCTCGAGCACATTCGGCGCGACGAATGGGAGCACGCGCAGCTCTCGTTCCGCTTCGTGCGCTGGGCGCTCGAGGTCGATCCGACGCTTTCTGCCGCGGTGCTCGACGAGCTCCGCGGCAGTCTCCCCGAGGTTCAGGGCGGTGCCGAGCTGAGCCACGCCCAGCGACGCCGGGCCGAGCACGGCTTGTTGCCGGAGGCTCACCTGACGACCATCGCGGCGCGCGTGCACCGCGAGATCGTCTCGCCGCTGCTGTCGGAATTGGTCGCTCGAGCTTGCGAGAGAGCAGCGGCCTGAGCGGTAGGCGCCTTCCCGCCCTACGGTTCCAGCAGCACCGATTCGCTCAGATCCACGGTCACGCCATCCACGAGGATTTGATAGGAGAGCTCCGCAGCGGTGGTCGTGCCGAGCTCGGCGGGGCTGAGGTCCACCGTGTAAGGGGCCGACTCGGTCGCGAAGTCGGCGACGACGTCGAGTGTTTCACCAGAGGTCAGGCTGGCGATGCCGGCCACGTTCGACTTCTTGGCCAGTAGCCGGAGCGTGTTGCTCTTCACGCTGAAGCCCGAACGAAGGATCAGGTCGATGCGGTTCAGCGCGAGCTTGATGCTGCACGACGTGCAGCCGGGCTCGCCCTCGGGCTGCGGGCGGAGCCACGGGAAATCCAGCGGGTAGATCCCGGGTTCCGGAGCGTAATCGTCGACCTTCGTGCCATCGACAGCATCCTCCGGCAGATCGGGCACCGCGTCGTCCGGCACCGTCGTCACGGGGGGCACGGTCGTGCACTTGGCGACGCCGAAGCTGGTGCTGGCAATCGAGCAGCGCGTGATGCGTCGAGCGGCGTCGAAGAACTTCGGCGGCAAGCTGGACTGAAGCGGAGGGAAGTCTGCGGGCGCGGAAATCTCCGGGCTCGCGGCGTAGAGCTCGCGGATGATCGCGTCCGGCGTGGTTCCCACGGGCGCGTGGCTCCAGAGCGCAGCCGCGACGCCGCTGACGGTCGCGGTGGCCATCGAGCTGCCGGAGAGAATGCGCGTGTAGCCGCCGTTCGGGTCGTCGCGGACGACGGCGAAGCCGAGGGCGGTGAGCACGGACAGCCCCTGTCCGCGCGTGTTCAGGAGCGGCTTGGCCGCGAAATCCACGCCGCTCACCGCGTAGAGCAGCGGGCCGCCGCTCACGGCCGGGGTCACGTTGTAGCGAGCGCTGCAGGTCGCGGCGTCCAGGGCTCGCCGCTCTGTCCAACGCGCCGGCAGCGCTGGCTTTTGATCGTCGATCGCCGGCACACGCCCGTTGCCCGCGGCCGCGAGGATCAGCGCGCCGTGGCAGCGCGCGTACTCCAGCGCCTCGAGCACGACGGCGTTCTCGAAGTCGTTCGGGTCGGGCTCGCCGGTCGCGAGCAGCTCGTCGCTGTCGTAAGCGACGCTCAGGTTGATCACGGTCGGGGTCGGCTCGTTCGGGGTGGGGTTGTCGTCGACCGCTCGGACGATGGCTCGAGCGAGATCGCCATGCGAGCCGAAGGCGCCGCCCCGCACCAAATCCTGACGGATCACGACCCGACCCGGGGTGTTCATCACGCGGATCAGCGGCAGTCCGAGGTAATTCTCGACCTGGACCTTGCAGCTCGTCGGGTCGAGGCAGGCGGTGTCGCGTACCAGGGTGCCGACGGCCTTGCCGTGCGGGTTGTTGTCGCGGTCGCTCCACGTGCCAGCGGCCGTGTCGATCACCGCCACGCGCACCGGGCTCTCCGTGTTCGTCGTCCACTTGAAGCCGTCCCCGAGCAGGTGCTTGCCGTGGGCAGACAGCGCCGCATACATGTCCTCGCGGGCGCCGTGGGCGCCGACGCGCGCGCAATCCCACTGCCAGGCCCGGCCTTCTTCGCCCGGCAAGACGCTGGTATCCGGTTGGATCCGCGGCGCGTCCCAGTAGTAGCTACAGAAGCGCGGGCGCGGAGCTTCCACGCCTTCTTGCGCTCGGGTCACCGCACCGCCAATCCAGGAGCCATCGTGGCCGGGATACTCTTCCGCGCACGCCGTGGTGTAGGGGACTCGCAGCAAGACGTTGGTCTTCGGACATTCGAGCACCTTCGGTGTCGTGGCTCCGAGCTCCGCGGTGCCGGAGCTTTCGAGCGGGTCCTGGCTCGAACAGCCCAGGGCAACGCTGACGAGAATCACGGATAAAGTGGTGCGACGACGGCAGATCATGGCCTCTCCTCGGTAGATGTGCGGCGAGCGATGGTGTGTTCGCCGCCAGCTTGTTCGACCTGACCAGCTTTCTGCGAGTGCGTCGATTACACGCGGTTTCAGGGGACGAGCAGCCGCAAACTCGCCCAGTCGGCGCCTGGATCTTCACTCATCACTTTCATACTAGCGACTCGAAATGCGCTCGCCCAAGCGTAGTGGTCGCGCGGTAATACTGCTCTCGAGCTTGCGCCGAGCAGCGCGTCGTAGAACCGCTGGGTGAAGTCGCGAGCGAGCCGGTCCGACACGTTGCGGCTCGCGCCGACGACGGCACGCGAGCCGGCTGCGACGAACGCCTGGCCGATGCCGAGCCCTGTGCCAGAGCCGTGAGAGACGCTGCTCGTGCAGGCCGAGAGCACGACGAACTCCGGGACGCCGCGCAGCGCGAACACGTCGCCGAGCGAGAGGCGCTGTCCGCCGGCAAGGTGGAGCGAGCCGTCGAGCCCGTCGATACCGCCGGAGCTCGCGTGGCCGGCGAAGTGCAGCAAGGTCGCGCTCGGCAGGTAGCTCTCGACGCTTCCCCGGCTCACTCGTTCGCCGAACAGGGACACCGCGCCCGCGAGGCGCTGCGACAGCCGTCGCGCTTCGGCCAACGCCCAGGGCAAATCCTGGTTCGGGTCACCGAGCACCAGCGCCGGCCCACTTCGAGCGTCCGGCGCCGGCGGCTTGGCGCGGCCCGGCTCGAAGCTGTAGGCGACGGGAACACGCGCGATCAGCGGCTGCCCGCCGACTTCGAGTGCATGGACGTCGAGCGCCGAGAGCTCCGGCGGTACGACGACGCGCAACAGCGGCGCATCCAGCAGCTTCTCGCGCTCGAAACGCTCGAGGGCAACGCCGAGGTCACGCGCGACGTTTTGCAGCCGCTCGACCCTCGGGGTGTCGTCGCCGCGACGTAAAAACGCGAACCAGCCGTCGCTGCCGCGGGCGAGCGTGAGCTCCGCGTCCTGACCCGGGCGCGAAAGCTCTTCGACCGGCTCGTCCGCGAGTAGTGAGTAGGCTTCGGCGAGCGCATTTTCCAGGCGTTGATTCTCGAGCGCGCGCGACAACCGCGTTTGCGTGAGGCCTTCGCTCGACAGCTTCCAATCGTCTTGGGCGGCTCGCTCCAGGGCTTGCCGTCGCGTCAGGTATTCGGCGACGGCGCGATCCCAGCGCGCCTTTTGCGGCCCGCGCAGCGCGCTGATGCGACCGCCCCTGAAGTTTGCGGCCCACGCCCGGCGCGCCGCCCGAACCGTGAGCGCGTAGGCGTCCGCGACGCGCTTTTGCTCGACGAGCAACGACAAGAGCTCTCGTGCGCTTTCCTGAGCCTGGAGAGCGGTGAGCTGCTGGCCTTGTCCGAACGGCGCCGCTCTCACCAGGGCGTCGACCGCGTCTTCCGCCTCGAGATAGGCAGCGGCGGTGTCCGGGTCTCCTCGTTCTGCGAGCGAGCGAGCGCGCCCGAGGTTCGCGAGGTAGCTGCAGTCCAGACGCTGGGCGCTCTCGGCGAGCGCGGCGGCCTGTTCGAAGGCTGCGAGAGCACGCGAGCTCTCCTTCCGAGCCAACGAGAGCCGGCCGGAGTACAGCGCCTGCCACGCCGCGAGCCGTGTGCTGCGACCCGTGGCGTCGTCTTCGAGCGCGCCGAGACGCTGCGCAGCGTCCGCCAGCTCTCCGCGCAGCAGCGCGAGCTCCACGCGATTCAGCGCCTGGTTGCGGCGGCTCAGCGGGTCTGGGCAGCGCGACTGCAGGCGTTCGACGCGATCGAGCGCCAGGGCGGCTCGCTCCACCGACGGCTCGGGCTGGCTCAACAGGATCCACGAAAGGTTCTCCCAGCGCAGCGAGTCTACGCAGCTCGGCAGCTTGGCGTCGCGGGCGACGACCGCCTCTTGCTCGGCCAGCGCCTCGGCGTGCCGGTGCAGCCGATTCAGCGTCAGCGCAAGCTCCTGACGCGCAGTGAGCTCGTCCGCGACGAGGTCGAGCCGCCGCGAGCGCACGCTGGCTTCGCGAAAGTGCGTCAGCGCGCCCTGCGTGTCGCCGGTCGTTCTCGCGAGGACGCCGCGGTGATAGGCGACGCGCGCGCGCACCTCCGGGACCGCGTCGAGCTCCGCCGTGGCGTCGAGCTCGACGCGAGCGCGCTCGTATTGCCCGAGGCGCACGCTGCGGACGTACGCCGCGGCGAAGCGATCATGCCCCGCTTCGAGCAGCAATCCGGCCTTTTGCGCGCTCTTCGCGGTCCGTTCGAGCACGCTCGCGGCGCGCGCATCGTCGCCGTCGCGCAGCGCGAGCCGCGCGCGGAAAGCGGAAATGCGCTCGCGCTCCGGCCCCTCGAGCTCGGCTTCGGCTGCGTCGAGCGTTGCTCGGACCCGCTCCCATTGGCCATCCCGCCACAGCTCTGCGAGCTCGCGGAGCCGGGCCGGCTCGGTGCTCTCTGCGAGGCGGAGGTCCGCCCGGCGTTCGCCCGCGCGCACCCGCAGCACGCGAGCGCTCGGAGCGACGTCGACCAGCAGCTGCCACCCCGACTCGACGAGCTTCGCTCTGCGAACCCTGGCCGCGGCTCCCAATTGCGGCCTCTCCGCGCCGGGCACCCAGAGCGTGATCTCGCGTGCGGTGCCAAGCTCGCAGACCGGGCCCGGCCGCACCCGCGCGCAGCCCGCGAACTCGAGCTCGAGCCGGCCCGCCCGAGCCGCCGTGCCTTGGTCGCGGGGCGACACCGCGCCCGCGACGCAAAACAGCGCTACGGAGAGCGCTCGAATGGCCACGAAAACCGCCGTGCGCCTTCGGAGGAGCTCGCGCGCTCGATGGTCACGACGAGCTCGCCGCGTTCTGGCAGCGACGCGGGGAGCTGGGCCTCGAGCTTCAACGCGCCGGCCGCCGAGCGCTGCTCGTCGATCTCGAGATTCTTGCCGACGCCGAGGATCTGGACTCGCGCGTGCACCGGCTCCGGATAGTCGCTGCGCGGACGAAGCTCGAACCGCAGCTTCGAGCCAGCGCGCAGCCGCAGCAGCGCGCTCTGCGGGGCGCTCGAGCGCTCGCTCTGCTGCCCGCCCTCGACGCGCGCCTCGTAGACCGGAAGCGGATCCCCCTCGCGACCGACCGCGATAACCAGAGCCACGCCCGCGGCCATCGCGACGACGACGCCGCCCGCTGCGAGGAAGTTGCGGCGCCGGCTGCGGGCGCCGAGCTTGCCGTGGATCGCGCCCACCAGCGCGGCCGTCTTTTCTGCAGAAATCGGCGTCGATAGCTGGGGCGGCAAGTGCTGCTCGAGCGCCTCGTCTTCGCGAGCCAGGCGCGCAAGCTCCGCGAGGGTTTGCTCAGGAAGAGGCATCGGAGCCACCGGGGGTTGGAGAGCGGAGGACCACGAAGCTCGGGGCCAGGCCACGCGTTCGCGACAGGCTTGCTTCGAGCGCGGCGACCTCCTTCTTCAGCCGGGTCCGCCACTGGTAAATCGCGTCGAGCTTCGAGCCGGTCTCGTTCGCGATCCGCTCCGGCTCCTGCTGCCAGACGTACAGACGGTAGAACATCTCGAGTGCCTTGGGCGAGAGCTCCGCGTGCAGGCGTTCGAACAGCAAGCGCAGCATCTCACGCGCGGCGAATGGTTCTTCCGCCGCGTGAGCCGGCGCGGAGGCGGACAGTGAAGCGTCGAGCGCGCTCGGATCCGTGGGCTCTTGCGTGAACGGGCTCTGCCGCCGGCTCCGCAGTCGAGAATACACCTGACGCTGAGCCACGAGGCCGACGAACGAGGCTAGGGTGAGACCGCGCTCCGGCTCCCAGCTCGCGAGCACGCGGCCGTCCCCCGTGAACAAATCCATGAGTATTTCCTGGGTCAGATCTTCGAGTTCCTGACGCGAGGAGCGCCCGCAGCGAAACAGCGCGGCCGCGACGCGGGCCTGAACGACGGGGCTCAGCTCCACGACGAGCGCCTCGATCGCCGCGCGATCTCCCGCGAGCGCGCGCTTCACCAGAGCTTGCGAAGCCATCCGCCCTTGGAGATAGCCGCGATCGCGTCGCGCGAGAAGCGCACTTTGTTTAGTCGCCGAAGTCAGGTTCGCGCGAGGTGCGGCGAACAACCGTGTGACTCGCCGCGGTGGCCCGCGGAGGGACGAAGATCCTGAAACCCCGGGAGGTCGTCATGAAATCGAACCAAAAATGGCTATGTCTGCTGCTGCTCCTGCCGTGTTTGCCGCTCGGTTGCGCGTCGGGCGATCCGGCGAGCGTGCCGGAAGCCGTCGAAGAAGTCGGCGAGTCGAGCCTTGCCATCCAACCCGAAGACAGGAACCGTTGTTGCTTCCCGCAGCTCGACGATCCGGTCGCGTGTGAGGCGCGCAGCGGCTTCCACGAGCTGCACGACGGCCTGTGCACCATCTTCGTCCAGCAGCAGTGCCAGCTCGTCACCGCCCCGAACGGCGAGGTCGGCTGCTGTTGCAAGGTCGAGGTCCAGGACACCATGGCCTTCTGCAACAACAAGGACTTCGAAGACTTCTATCCGAAGTGCCAGAACTAGGGTGGCCGTTGCCCCCACCCGTCTCGCTTCGCTCGCCGACCTCCCCCAAGAGCCGTGCTCGCTCCGCTGCGCGCGGCTCGGGGGAGGTAGTCGTGGCCCGCGCGGGTGACGGCCGTCACGGGCCCCGTCCCAGATGACCTTCGTACGACCCCGAGTCACAGTCAGGATCCTGACTGCAAAGTCGTGTTCGAGAGCGCTCTTTTGATTACGTGCGCTCGCCGAACGCACAGACCTCTTTCTTGTTGGCGGAGAGGCGCAACAAACGGAGCTCGCTGGTGTGGCGCGGAAGCTCGCGCTTCAGGGATTCGAGCAAGGGCACGCTACCGCTATCGTCCACCTTGAGCGTGACGACGAAGTGGCGGCACCAGCCGTTCTCGAGCCAGCGCAAGAGCAGCTCCGCCGTGCGCTCGGCCTCGGCGATGACGTCGCAGAGCAGCCAATCCACGGGGGCCTCGGGCTCGAAGCGGAAGGCATCGCCGCGCTGGAACCGGACGCGGCGGTGCAGGAGCAGATCGGCGCGGAGCTCGGCTCGGTCGACGGCCGTGACACGCGCTCCGCGCTGCACCGCCACGTAAGTCCAGCTTCCCGGGGCCGCCCCGAGATCGACGCAGCTCTCGCCGCCCGCGATCTTTCGTCCCAGTCGCACTTCGGCTTCGACGAGCTTGGTGAAGGCGCGGCTCGGCGCCTGCTTGTCGGAAGCGAGCGGCTGCTCGCCGCCCGGCAGGTGAGAGACGAGGTGACGTTGTTGGTACGCGAGCGGAGCCGGCGCGACGGACAGGAAGCCGTGCTCGAGCGAGGTGAGGAGCACCTGCACCAGCGACTCGTCCGCGGAGAAGGCTCGAGTCTGCTCGCGTAAATGGCGGCCGAGGTGGCGGCGGCGCTTGGCGAGCAGCTCCGTCACGGTTTCGCGGATCAGGCGGCAGCGGTTGGGACCGACCGTGGGTGCGGGCTCGGGGCCGGGCGAAACGCGGGCTCCGGCGCGGCCCTGGCTGTGCCATGCCCGCGCCCCCATGCGCGTGTGCTCGCCAACGGCCCGGAACGGCAGCACGTGGAGGGACCACGGCTTTTGATCGGGCAGCACGCCCGCCACCGCATCGACGATCAGCTCCGCCCAAGCGCGGATCGAGGCGGCCTCGACCGCAAGCGCGAGCGGCAGCGCCTGGCGAGCGTACGCGAGGTAGGGGAGCGACTCCGACGCCGGCTCGCACGCGAACAGGCCCGGCTCGAGCTCGCGCTGCGCTAGCGGGAACGCGACGGCGAGCTCGCGCTGCAGAGCGTCTTTCGAGTCGGGGGCCGCGAGCACCAGGAGCACGGCCGCGATTTACCAGGGTTTGCATCAGCGGCGGGCGAGTTCGCATTTTGCTGCATCTTTCGAGTCGAACGCGCCCGGTGAATGCGCCGAGGTCGCCTCGACGCGCTGGTTGCCCTCGGTTAGGTTTCCGCGGTGAAGAAAGCGCTCGCAGGGACTGCGTACCTTTGGCTGTTGACCCTCCCGTTCGCATGCAGCTCGTCTGAATCGGGCGGCGGTGAGCCGGGCCCGACCGGTGGAGCGAGCGTCTCACCCCCGACGTCGACCGGCGGCGCACCGAGCGCGATGGGCGGTTCGCCGGGCACGAACGCCGGCAAGCCGAGCACGAACGCGGGCACGCCGGGCGCAGCCGGCGGCACGCCCAACACGCCAACCGGCGGTGCGCCGACCTCGAACGGAGGCACTCCGGGCGCGAGCGGCGCGCCGGTGATGAACGGCGGTTCCGGTGGAAGTGCGCCCACGGCGACGGGCGGAGCGCCGGGAGGCAATCCCGGCGCCAGCGGGAGCGGGAGCGGCGGCAGCCCGGATGCCGGCGGCGCCCCGTCGACGTTCGTCGAGCCCGAGCTCGTGACCTCCGAAAAGAGCGCGTACTGGAAGGTGGGCACGCTGACCGAGGTCGCGAGCGGCAGCGCCGGCGTCACCGTCAACGAGAACACCACTTTCCAGAAGTGGGACGGCTTCGGCGGGACGTTCAACGAGGTCGGCTGGGCCATGCTCCAGCTGCTCAGCGAGTCGGATCGCAAGCTCGCGATCGACCTGCTGTTCGGCGTGGACGGCGCGCGCTTCGCGTTCGGTCGCGTGCCGATCGGCTCGAGCGACTACGGGCTCACCCGCTACACGCTGAACGAGAAGGCCGGGGATTATGCGATGGAGAGCTTCTCCATCGAGCACGACAAGGGCGCGATGATCCCATACATCCAGGCCGCGCTCGCCGTGAAGCCCGACGTTCGGCTGTGGGCGAGCCCGTGGACGCCGCCCACCTGGATGAAGACGAACAACGCCTTCGACGGCGGCAGCATGAAGGAAGACGACCAGACGCTGAAGGCGCACGCCCTCTACCTCGCCAAGTTCGTCGAGGAGTACGCGAAGGTCGGGATCAAGATCGAGGCCATTCACCCGCAGAACGAGCCCGGCTACGAGACGCGTTACCCGAGCTGTTTGTGGACCGCGGCCTTGATGAACGAGTTCATCCGCGACTTCTTGGGTCCCACCTTCGAAGAGCGCCAGGTGCCGGCGCAGATCTTCCTCGGCACCATGTCGAACGCCGACGCGGGCAAGGACGGAACGATCATCAGCACCGTGGTCGCCGACGCCGGAACCATGAAGTACGTGAAGGGCTTCGGGCTCCAGTGGAACATGATCAACTCGATCTCGAGCCTCAAGTCGCGGAACCTGCCGATCGTGCAGAGCGAGCACAAATGCGGCAATTACCCGTGGGAAATGGCGACCTTCAACGCCACCACGCCGCCGAACGACCACGCCTACGGCGTCGAGAGCTGGGGCCTCATCGTGGATTGGATCACCGCGGGCGCGACCTCCTACAGCGCCTGGAACATGATCCTCGACAAGAACGGCCACAACCTCGACACGATGCGCCCCTGGCCGCAGAACGCGCTGCTCTGGGTCGACAAGGACACGAAGAAGCTGAACATCACGCCGGCCTATTACGCGTTCCGGCACGTCTCCGAGTTCGTCGATCCGGGCGCCACCCGCATCGGGACCCAGGGCGGCAACGCGCTGGCCTTCAAGAACCCGGACGGCACGCTGGTCGTGGCGATGTTCAACTCCGGCGGCGCCAAGAAAGAGACGGTGTCGATCGGCGGCAAGCTCCTACAGTTCGACCTACCCGCCAACGGCTGGGCCACCGTCAACTGGAAGTGAGCCGCGCTTCGGCGGTTGCAGCCGCGCTCCGATCCGGAGACCATGGGTCGGATGCGGATCCGGTCCCTCGCATTCGGCGCGCTGCTCGTCTGTGCTTGCGGTGGTGGCGACTCGGGGGGTAGTGGCGACGCCCCGGCTCAGACGGGGGGTAGCGACGCAGCCGGCGGCCGCAGCTCGATGTCGACGGGCGGCCGCGGCTCGACGCCAGCGAGCGGGGGCCGCGCCGGCAGCGCAACCGGCGGCCGCGCCGAGGCTCCGACCGGCGGTCGTTCCGAAGGGCCGCTCAGCACCTTCACCTTGCCGGTCCCCGACGGCGACGCACCCGCGCTCTACCACCCCGACCTCGGCGGTGACTTTCCCGACGTCGACTTCGAGAAGCTCGATCGGCTCTACATCCCCGCGGGTGAGTATCGCACGGTCTTGCTCGGCGGCTTGCCCGAGCGCGAGGCAGAGCGCCCGCTCGTGATCAGCAACCTGGGCGGCCAGGTTCGCGTCGGCGGGCGTGCCGCCAATTACGTGTTCTCGATCAACGGCGGCAAGGGCTGGGTGCTCACGGGGCGCTACGACGAAGCGGCCCAGACCGGCGACGCTGCGTTCCCAGGCCACGCGGACGGCGCTTATGCGCATAGCCAGGGCACGTACGGCTTTCTGATCGACGACGCGTTCAGCAAGGCGGGGCTCTCGGGCCTCGCCATCGGAGGCGGCGCCAGCGACTTCGAGCTCGAGTTCCTCGAGGTCGCGCGCGCGGAGTTTGCGGGCATCGTGGCCAAGACGGACGACGACGGCGACGCGGTGATGCGCAACGTGCGCGTCCACGACCTGTACGTCCACGACACCGGCTCCGAAGGCATCTACTTCGGCAGCACCCAGGCCCAGCCGCAGCATGCCTTCGAGGGCTTGCAGATCTACGACAATCGATTCTTGCGCACGGGCACCGAGGCGCTGCAGGTCGGTCAGCTCGGCAACGACTGCGAGATCCACCACAATGTGCTCGGCCCCGGCGCCGTCCGCTGGCGCTCCGCCTTCGCCGACTATCAGGACGGCAACGTTCAGTATGGGCAGCGCTACGGCAGCTCGAGCTTCCACCACAACATCGTGATTGGCACCGGCGATCTGTTCGTCGAGCTCTTTCCGACGGTGGTCGACGGCGATCCGCGCGCCGCAGGCGACAGCGTGCGCTTCGAGGACAATTACTTCTCGGACACGTCGGCCTCCGGCGTCTATACCCACGCCGACGACACTGGGGTCACGCTCCGCTTCGAGCGCAACCTGTTCCGCGGCTTCCACTGGACGTATCCGGAGGTCCACCCGGACGCGAGCGAGCCGGTGCAGGTGTTCGGCGTCGGCTCGAACTCGCCGAATCCGCACCTACTGAAGGACAACGTCGCGGACTCCCCGTACCCGTTCCTGAAATGGACGTTTCCGAGCGTCACCGAGGAAAACAACGTCGCCGGCAGCGTCGAGCCCGTGCGCTTCGTGGACTTCATGGGCGAGCTGCTCGACCAGAACTACCGCAAGCTCGAGTGGTGGACGGACCGCGCCACGCGCCACCCCGAAACGCCGCCCGTCGTCTACCCAGCGGGCGCGCTGGTCGTCCACCGCGGCACGTTCTACGAAGCCCTGGTCGAGAGCTCCGGGCTCGCCCCGGACGAGCACCCGGAGGCCTGGCGCGAGCTCCCGCCGCCTGCCGACGACGTCCGGCTCGCACCCGATTCACCGCACCAGGGGCTAGGGCTCCGCGCGGCGCCGTGAGTGTTTGCCAGCGCGTGCTCGCCTGGACGAAGCGCTGAATTTTTCTGGACAAGCGCAGGGCGTAAGAGCGTGATCCCGCCATGGTGGTTCACGCTGCGTTCGGGACTCGTGCTGTGTTTTTCGCCCTGCTCTCAGCGCTGGCCGTGGGCTGCAATCGCTCGAAGAGCGAGCCTGCGCCCGGGGCGAGCGCGGCGGCGGCGACCGGGACGGCTGGCGCCGAGCCGCAGAAGCACGAAATGAAGGAGCGGGCAAACGCCGGATTCCCTGCTTGTCTCGTCGGCAAATGGAAGAGCACCAAGGCCACGCTCCAGGTCGACCCGGTGCGCGGCGAGGGCGGTGAAAACGTGAAGCTCGAGATCGCGGGCACCGGCAAGAGCACCATCGACTTCGGCGAGATGTCCGACGTCCACGCCAGCACACCGGCGTTCAAGTTCGACTTTCGCTACTCCGGCAAGGCCACGGCGACGCTGATCGCGGACCAGGAGACCATCACGAGCAGCGACGCCGACTG
The DNA here is from genome assembly GCA_025937835.1 of Polyangiaceae bacterium. Classification (GTDB taxonomy): domain Bacteria; phylum Myxococcota_A; class Polyangia; order Polyangiales; family Polyangiaceae; genus PMG-095. The sequence continues at coordinate 12,647 of JAICQO010000022.1, read as the reverse complement.
GTCGGGGCTGCGGGTCAGCGCGACCGCCAACATTCCGGGGATCGGCAAGATGCCGCTCGTGCAAGACACACCCGTGAGTCAGCTTGCGACGCTGGGCAAGGGCGTCGCCGACTCACTCGGCATCGACTCCGCGGCGCCTCCCAGCGCGCCGCCCGCGCCGCAGGGGATCGACGCGAACCCGGTGCTCTCGAGCTCGAGCTACACCTGCGCCGACGGCAAATTGAAGATCACCTCGAAACAGACCGGCGGAGCGACCTGGGAGTTCGCGAAACAACCGGGCTAAGCCGTTTTCGGGCGTGCGGGGAACTATCCTGACAAAAAGCTGTCAGCTGCGTGGCCGGCTCGAAGTCGTCCTCCCGAAGGCCGATATCGGCAGGCCCGGTTACATCGCTGTCGTTCGCGACACGGAAGGACAAGCTGATCAGCCTGCACGAGCCGCATGCAGAGGCCGCGGCCAACGCTGCTTAGCAACACGATCGTTACGGTGATGTCGTGGCGCGGACCGTCGACAGAAGGGCTTCCGCAACGACGTTGCGTTGTGTCAGTATCCGCCTCGGCGCGGCGATTGGGAGTCGCGGCGCCGAGGGTGCCGCCGGGTCGCGAGAGGGCGTGGCGGCCAACAAGGGAGACGCACATGATGTCATCGAAGGCAATGCGGGCTTGGGTTTTGGGCGTGGTCGCGATCGCCAGCGGCTGCTCGGCTGCGGACCCGTTGGAGGACGAGTCGACCGGGATCGACGCGTCAGGAGTGACGGTGAAACCGTTCGATCCGGTGGCTGCCTGCAAGGCCAGCGGTCTGAACGTGATCATCGGCACCACCAACGACGACGTGATCAGCGGCACCGAAAACGCGGACTGTATCGCAGCGCGCGGCGGCCAAGATCGGATCAACGGCAAGGGCGGCAACGACATCATCTACGCCGGCGACGGCGATGATCAGGTGTTCGGCGGTGAGGGCGACGACACGCTCGACGGCGGCACCGGTCAGGACCGCCTGTTCGGCGAGGCCGGTAACGATCGCATCGTCGGCGGTGATGGCGACGATCGGATCTCCGGCGGTGACGGCACCGACGTGCTGAACGGCCAGAACGGCAACGACATCGTCAACGGCGACGCCGGTGACGAAGACAGCGTGGACGGCGGCCAGGGCGACGACCAGCTGTTCGGTGGCTCGGGCAACGACCTAATCGGCGATTGCCTCGGCCACAACCGGCTCGACGGTGGCGCCGGCGCGGGCGACCTCTGCCAGTTCTCGAAGCGCGATAGCACTGCGACGGGTTGCGAGAGCACCGCGGCCTGCGCACCCTGAATCACGCTGAGCGGCGGCGCAGAGACCGATTCTGCGCCGTCGTCAGGCCTCGTGCGCGGGCTCGGCCTCGCTGCAGCCGAACCGGGAGCGGTACTCGCGCGGGCTCAAACCGACGCGACGCGCGAAGGCTCGCCGCAGGGCTTCCGGCGTTCCGAAGCCGGCCGCGGCAGCTACGCCCTCGATGCCCTCCCTGCTGTCCTCGAGCAGGCGCCGCGCGGCCTCGACGCGCACGGCTTCGACGTAAGCAGCGGGCGATGCTCCGACCTGTGCCCGGAAAATCCTTGAAAAGTGACGCGGGCTCATGGCCACGCGCTGCGCAAGCGCCGGCACGTCGAGCTCCGCGGTGGGGTGTTCGACGATGTACGCCTGCAGATCGCGGAGCGGCGCGCGCTCGGCGGACTGTACCTTCAACGGCTCGCTGAACTGCGACTGTCCACCCGAGCGCCGCACGAACATCACCAGCGAACGCGCGACCTGCATCGCCAACTTGCGCCCTAGATCGGCCTCCACCAGCGCCAGAGCGAGGTCCATGCCCGCCGTGACGCCCGCAGACGTCCAGTAGCGGCCGTCGCGGACGTAGATCGGATCGCGCTCGACCTGGAGCTTCGGGAAGCGCCGTGACAGCTCGTCGCAGGACGCCCAGTGCGTCGTCGCTCGGCGTCCGGAGAGGAGCCCGGTCGCGGCCAGCACGAACGCACCGGTGCACACGCTCGTCACGCGCCGGGCCTTCGTCGCAAGCTGCCGCACGAGGCGCACCAGCTCCGGGTCTTGCGACGCGATTTGACGGGCACCTTTGCCTCCCGCAATCACGAGTGTGTCGAGCGCGGGAGCTCGGCGTCGAGCGAGCTGTTCGAGGCTGACCTCCGGGAGCAAATGGAGACCGCTCTCGGCGCGAAGCGGAGCCAGCGACGGGCCAGCGAAGCGCAGGCTGTAACCGTGCGCGCGGGATCGGGACTGGTGCACGGCTTGGTTCGCCTCGGCGAAGACCTCGAGCGGACCTGTGACGTCCAGGGACTGACAACCTTCGAAGCCGAGCACGACGACGGAGCGCGTCACCCCTTCAAAATGACGGAGCGAGCCGCCTGGCACAAGGACGTGGATCGGACGATTTGGGACAGAGGGGGCCTGGCGCCGCCGGCGTTCCCGGTGGCGGCGAGAATCCGATTCAAAGAGGGAGGAGCTGCACAGGCTGCTTCCCGAAGCGATTCCACAGTCAGAATTCTGACTGTGAGGCGTGGGCGGAGCGGCGTGTTGCGGGGACCTCCTCCGTTCGCGCGCAGCCCGAACGGGCGAGCACGAACTTGGAGGAGGTCGGCGAGCGAAGCGAGACGGGTGGAGGCAACCCCGGCATGGCTAGTTGTTCGCGGCATGGCACACTTGGCCGCCCGTGAACGCTCTCGCGCCGTTTCATCCCGCCATCCGCCGCTGGTTCTCGGAGCGGCTCGGTGAGCCGACCCCCGCGCAGATCGAAGGCTGGAGCCACATCCGCGCGGGCCGGCACACGCTGATCGCGGCTCCGACCGGCTCGGGTAAGACGCTCGCGGCGTTCCTGTGTGCGCTGGACGCGTTGTTTTCCGAGCGCGCTGCACTGCCGGACGAGACGCGCGTGCTGTACGTCTCGCCGTTGAAGGCGCTCGCGACCGACATACAAAAGAATCTGGAGGGGCCGCTCTCGGCCATCCGCGAGCTCGATCCGAGCTTGCCGGAGCTGCGCGCGCTGGTCCGCACCGGGGATACGGATCCCAAGGCGCGCGCCGGGATGTCGCGGCGGCCGCCGCACTTGCTGGTGACGACGCCGGAGTCGCTCTACATCTTGCTCACGAGCGAGGGCGGGCGCCGCATCCTGTCGACGGTCAAGACGGTGATCGTCGACGAAATCCACCAGCTTTGTCGCGATAAGCGCGGCTCGCACCTTTCGCTTTCGCTCGAGCGGCTGGAGGCGCTGGCCGCGCCGGACGGCGGTCTGCAGCGGATTGGGCTGTCGGCGACGCAGAAGCCGATCGAGGACGTCGCGAGGTTCCTGGTCGGCGTCGGGCGCGAGTGCGCGACGGTAGACGCGGGTCACCGGCGCGCGCTGGACCTCGCGATCGAGCTGCCGCCGTCGCCGTTGTCGGCCGTGTGCTCGCACGAGGTCTGGGACGAGATCTACGAGCGGATCGCGGAGCTTTCGCGCGAGCACAAGACGACGCTGGTCTTCGTCAACACGCGGAAGCTCGCCGAGCGGGTCGCTGCGCGGCTCGTGCCGCGGCTCGGCGCGGGGCTCGTGGCGTGTCACCACGGCAGCCTGTCGCAGGCGCTGCGCAAGAACGCCGAAGAGCGGCTGAAGGCGGGGGAGCTGCGGGCGCTGGTCGCGACCGCGTCGCTCGAGCTCGGCATCGACATCGGTGACATCGATCTGGTGGTGCAGGTCGGCGCGGCGCGCTCGATCGCGACCTTGTTGCAGCGCGTGGGCCGCGCCGGCCACGGCGTCCACCGCACTCCGAAAGGCCGGATTTTCCCGCTGACTCGCGACGAGCTGGTCGAGTCCGCCGCGCTCTTGCGCTCGATCCGCAGCGGTACGCTGGACCGAACGCCGCAGCCGGGACGCCCGCTCGATATTCTGGCTCAGCAGGTGGTGGCGGCGTGTGTGAGCGAGCCGTGGTCGGAGCAGGCGCTGTTCGAGCGCTTCCGGCGAGCCTACCCGTACCGCGAGCTCGAGCGTGAAGATTTCGATCGCGTGGTGTCGCTGCACTCGGGACAGCGCTGGTCGCTGTTGCACCGGGACGGCGTGGGCGGCGTGATCCGCGCAACGCGGCGTGCCCGGCTCACGGCCGTGATGTCGGGCGGCGCAATCCCCGACAACGCCGACTATCAAGTGGTGCTCGAGCCGGACGGCAACCAGATCGGTACGCTGAACGAGGACTTCGCGATCGAGTCGAATCGCGGCGACATCTTCCAGCTCGGGACGACCTCGTGGCGGATCTTACGCGTGAGCGGCGGCGTGGTGCGTGTGGCGGACGCTCAGGGCGCGCCGCCCACGATCCCGTTCTGGCTGGGCGAGGCCCCGGCGCGCACGCGCGAGCTCTCGGCCGAGATCGCGGAGCTCCGGGAAAAAGCGGCGGATCCGGCTGCGCTGGCCGCGGAGTTCGACGCGCCGGTCGCGGCGCAGCTCGCCGAGTACGTGGGCGAGGGCGTGCGGGCGCTGGGGGCCGTGCCCAGCACGCGGCGGATCGTGATCGAGCGCTTCTTCGACGAGAGCGGCGGGATGCAGCTGGTCGTGCACGCGCCGTTCGGCGGCCGCATCAACCGCGCCTTCGGCCTCGCGCTGCGCAAGCGCTTCTGCCGCCAGTTCGGGTTCGAGCTGCAGGCGGCCGCCAACGAGGAGGCGATCGTGCTGTCGCTCGGCATGCAGCACAGCTTCCCGCTCGAGGAGGTGTTCGACTACCTCAACCCGAACAGCGTCGAGAAGGTATTGACGCAGGCGATCCTCACCGCGCCCGTGTTCAAGACGCGCTGGCGTTGGAACGCCTCGCGCGCGCTTCTGATCGAGCGCACGCGCTCCGGCAAGAAGACGCCCGCGCCGATCGTGCGCATGCGCTCCGAGGACTTGCTCGCGGCGAGCTTTCCCGAGGTGCAGGCGTGCGGCGAGACGCTGCCACCGGGTGACATCGAGGTGCCGATGGAGCACCCGATCGTGCGCCAGACCGTCGAGGATTGCCTGCGCGAGGCGATGGACATCGACGGGCTGATCGAGGTCCTCCACGGGCTCCGCGACGGCCGCATCGAGCGCGTCGCGGTCGACACGCCGACGCCGTCGAGCTTCGCCCACGGTATTCTGACGGCTGCGCCGTATGCGTTCCTCGACGACGCGCCGCTCGAAGAGCGCCGCACCCAGGCGGTGATCACGCGCCGCACGCTCGACGTGAAGAGCGCCGACGAGCTCGGGGCGCTCGACCCCGAGGCGATCGCGCGCGTGCGCGAAGAGGCGTTTCCCAGCCCGGCCAACGCGGAAGAGGTGCACGAGGCGCTGCTGTGGATGGGCTACGCGACGGAGAGCGAGGCCGAGCCCTGGGCGGCGTGGCTCGCGGAGCTCTTGGCGGCGGGCCGCGTCGTGCGCGAGGGCGAGCGCTGGTACGCGCGCGAGGCGACGCGCGACCCGAAGGAGGTGCTGCGCGGGCGGCTCGAGGCGCTGGGTCCGATCGTCAGCGACGATCCGCTCTTGTTCGAGCTCGAGCGCGAGGGCTTCGTGCTGCGCGGGCGCTTCGAAGGCAGACCGGGTTGGTGCAGCCGGCGGCTCCTGGCTCGCATTCACCGCTACACGCTGGAGCGGCTGCGGCGCGAGATCGAGCCCGTCAACGCCGCGGACTATTTGCGCTTCCTGCTCGCCTGGCAGAAGGTCGATCCCGAGTATCGCGTCGAGGGGCCGCGCGGCACGCTCGAGGTGATCGAGCAGCTAGCGGGGTTCGAAGCGCCGGCCCGGGCGTGGGAGTCGAGCCTTTTACCCGCCCGGATCAAGAACTATCGGCGCGAGTGGCTCGACGAGCTGACGCTGTCCGGCGAGGTGGCGTGGGGCAGGCTCTGGGGCAGCACCGCGAGCGCGCTCGGGTCCACGCCGCTGTGTCTGGTGCCGCGCGAGACGCTCGGAGCCTGGGCGGCGCTGTCGCGCACGCCCGACCACGCGAACCTGAGCGAGGCCGCGGCCAAGCTGCACGGCCTGCTCGGCTCGCGGGGTGCGATGTTCGCGCAAGAGCTGCTGCGTGCGTGCGGGGAACCGCGAGACGTGCTGGAGGCCGGGCTCGCCGAGCTCGTGACGCGCGGGCTCGCGACCGCGGATTCGTTCGCGGCGTTGCGCGGCCTCTTGGTGTCGAAGCGCAATCTGCCCCGGAGCGCGAGCGCCGGGCGCTTCAGCTTGCTGCGTTACGACGTGGGTGAGCCCCTCGACGCCGAGGCGATGGCGCGGACGCTGCTCCGCCGCTACGGCGTGGTGCTCAGAAAGACCTTGCTCCGCGAGCGGCAGCCGCACCCGTATCGCGATCTGCTGCGCGTTTTCCGCACGCTCGAGAGCCGGGGCGAGGCGCGCGGCGGGCGCTTCGTGTCCGGCTTCGACGGTGAACAATACGCGCTGCCCGAAGCCGTGACGCTCCTCCGCAGCGTGCGCCGGCGCGGGCCCGGCGAGCCAATCCACGTTTCGGCCGCCGATCCGCTGAACCTGCGGGGGATTCTGACCCCCGATGCGCGGATCTCGCCCCTGGCCCGAAAGCGCGTGCTGGTCGCTTGACTCCGGCGCGCGCCGTCCCGCGCACACCCTGGGACAGCGGCGCCAATTCCGCCTGTCTACTCACACGGCGTTTCGGGGTACCCTGTCACGATGGCCGTGATGCTACTCGTGGACGACAGTCCCACGATTAGAAATCAGATCCGCAGTGTGCTCGAGGGAACCGGAGAATTCTCGCGCTTCCTCGAGGCGGACGACGGCCTCCAAGCGTTCAAGCTCCTCGCCGAACACAAGCCCGACGTGGTGGTCTGCGATCTGGTGATGCCGGTCTTCGACGGCATGAAGTTTTTGGCCCTGCGCGGGACACGACCGGAGCTCGCGCACATTCCGGTGATCATGCTCACCGCCGAGCAGGACTCGGAGCGCAAGGCGGAGATCCTCGACCGCGGCGCCTCCGACTACGTCACCAAGCCCTTCAACGACAAGGAGCTGCTCGCGCGGGTGCGCGTTCACCTGCGCGTCAAGGTGCTGCAGGACCAGCTCCGCGAGGCGAATCTGCGGCTCGAGAACCTGGCGGTAACCGACGGTCTCACGGGCCTGTTCAACCGCAGGCACTTCGACAGCTTGCTGGTGGGCGAGCTGCAGCGCTCGCTGCGCTACAAGGTTCCGGTGAGTGTCGTGCTCGTCGACATCGATCACTTCAAGCAGGTCAACGACACCTACGGGCACTCGACGGGTGACCAGGTGCTGCGCAACCTCAGCCGGGTGGTGATGGGCGGCGTGCGGACCACCGACTTCGTGGCGCGTTTCGGCGGAGAAGAGCTGGCCGTGATCCTCACGCAGACGCCGCTCCAGGGCGCGTTCGAGGTCGCCGAGCGGCTGCGCGCGATGGTGGCCGCAGCGCCGCACGACTATCAGGGCAAGGCCATCTTCAAGACGGCGAGCTTCGGTGTGGCGTCCTACGACGGCCAGGGCGCACCCGTCAGCCCGGAAGAGCTGCTCGGGCGCGCCGATCAGGCTCTGTATCGAGCCAAGCACGAGGGCCGAAACCGCGTGATCAGGTGGGACCCGACGCTCGCCGAAGCCGTCTAACGTGGCGACTGTCTAACGCAGGGTGACGTAGAAGAAGTCGCGCGTGGAGGGGCGGCCCAAAAATTCGTCCTTCTGGTAGAGCAGGCCCTTCACCGCACCTTGCGCGGTGAGGCCGGTGGGGCCGGCGGTGTAGAGGAGGAAGCGCGGGAAGGAGTGGTTGACGTCGAGCTGGGCGACGTTCGTGGCGCCGACTTGCTTCATGCCGAGGGCGAGGGCGCGCGCCGTGGTCGAGTTGCTGATGCCGACGTACAGGGTGCGTCCGTCGGCGCCGAGACCTACGGCGGAGCGGCGGATCACGGTCTTGCCTTCCAGCGTGGCGCCCCAGTTCTTGGAGTCTTCGGTCTGCAATCCGGGGTGCAGCGCGCCGTTCTCGAGCATGCAAGCCGGAGTCTGGCGCCACCAGCTGAAGAGGACGGGCTCGGCCGAGATCGCGGTCCAGGTGGCGATTCCCAGCGTGCCGTCCGAGCGCTCGGCGAAGGTGCAGGAGTTGGGGCGGGGAGCGAGCAGCTCGTTACCCGCGACCATCATCCCGAACTTACCGTGCTCGGCCTTGAAGCCGCCGTTGAACGCGGCCACCAGCTTTTCGCGGTCGCCCTCGGGCACCAGACCGGGGCGCGACACGCCCGGCTTCGGCGATTCAGTCTTGGGCTCGATGCTGCCGGCGACGGCTTGCACCTTGAGCTGCGTCATGTCGAGCGCGAAAACGAAGAGCTCGGAGTAGGCGCGCTGGGCGTCGGGGTGGAGCATGGTGCGATACAGCACCGGGCCGTTTTCGCCGCGCACGGGCACGGCTTGCCACACGCCGTCTTCGGGGCTCGCGACGCGGGGGTAGAGCGCCTGGGCGTCAGGCGGACGGTTGTCACTGACCGACGGCGTGACCGGGGTGGCCAGGGGCGCCGCGGCCAGCAGCTCGGGCGGCGTCGAGTCGCTCAAGCTGCGAACCGTGCCGCTGCTCGTGGCCGCCTGAACGCGGTCTTCGACATGCGCCACGACCTCTTCGAGCTTCGTCACGTTCTCGGCGCCGACCACGGCGCGCATCCCGTCGGCCAGCATCGGTCCAAACCACGGCAGCGTCCGGATACCGACCCAGGTCGAGGCCATGAGCGCGGCCCCGGCGAGCGTCGCTCCCATCAACCAACGGGAACGGGTGGCCGAGGCGCCGACCGACCGAACCCAAACGCCAAACCCGTGATGCCCGTCGTTCGCGAGGGGCGCAATGCTGTCAACCGTACTGCTGGAATTCCGACCGTCCGTGGACATGACCTGTAAGCTCCGCGAGCGGGAATATGCGCGGTTCGTGCCAGCGCTCGCTTCATACCTAGGTGTAACGATCAGCATGGCAAGGTCGATAAGGATCCGCCCAATTTCGTGCTGTGTTGCTGCGAGAGACCGTGTCCGCGGCGTGTCTGTTCGCGGACAACTGTCCGCAAGTTTGTGTCGCAACGCCCGCAATCCGCGCGTGCACCGAGCCACAGCTGTCGTGGTCGTGACGCCGTGCCGGTCACTGGCAGCTTTCACCGGAGCTGAACGAACCGCGAATTCGGCTTCGCGAGCGAAAGCGTAACGTTCACGCCCGACGCGAGTGTGACGCTCGTTTGCCGTTACGCGTCGTGCGTCAGACGCGGTGTGCCAGAATCAGACTGTCTCTGATCAATACGCTGGCTCGAGCTCGCCCTGCCGTGCGCCGAGGGAGTCACGGTTGGGGTTGACCTGTCCTGGCGGGCCGGGTAGCCAGGGCCCATGTCGAGCTGGCTTCGAATCGCCGCCGTGGCGCTGGGCTTTTCCAGTCTTGCTTGCAGTACAGCTCGACCAGCCGAACAGCCCGCGACGGTGCCGCCGCCCGCAAGCTCTCTCCGATTCGAGCGCGTGGACATCGGTCATGGCCTGGCCCTCCACATCCAGTGCGAAGGACGGGAGCACCCGGTCGTCGTGCTGGAGTCGGGGTTGGGGGAAGGCGTCGAGGCGTGGTCTCGAGTACAGCGCCACGTGGCGGCGTTTGCCCGGGTCTGCGCCTACGACCGCGCGGGTCACGGCCGCAGCGACCCGTTCCGGTTTCCCCATAGCAACCGCCAGATGGCGCGGGAGCTGTTCGCCTTGCTCCAGACCGCCGGGGAGCGTGGACCCTACGTCCTCGTCGGTCACTCGATGGGCGGCACCAACGTTCAGCTCCTACTGGACGAACACCCCGAGAGCGTGGCCGGCATGGTGCTGCTCGATTCGTCTCCAGAGCCGGCGCCGATCGAGAAGATGCCGCCCGAGCTGGTGGCGGACTTCGAGCGAAACATCCAGCGACTGGAAGGGCTGGACCTGAGGACGTGGCGCGCGGGCTTCGAGGAGCTCCGCGCGTCGAAGCGTTCGCTCGGGGACAAGCCGCTGTTGGTGCTCGTCGCTGGCAAGCCTCAACGGGATCCAAGCTTCACTCCCGAGCAAGCCCGCGAGTTTCTTGCGACCAGGCAGCGCGAGCAGCAACCGCTGGCTTCGCTGTCCTCGAACGCCGCGCTCGTCACGGTTCCCGAGAGCGGGCACCATTTGCCGCGCGAAGCGCCCGAAGTCGTGGTGCAGGCCGTCTACGCCGTGGTCGACGCGGCGCGAACGGGGGAAAAGGATCTGGCTAAGTTTTCTCGGCCCGCGCCCTGAGGGCGACCGCGACGAGCTCGGCGAGGAGCTGCGCGGTGCGCAAGGAGAAGTCGGGTCCGCGCGCGATCGGCTCGCCGCCGACGATCGTGGCGCGCACGGCGTTCAGCGTGTCGGCGAGCGCCTGAAGACCGCGCCGCCCGCGCTCTTCGCTCGGCACCACGGCCGTGATCGCCACCACCTTGCTCTCGAGCTCACCCGAGCCGATCACCCAATCGATGGCGTTCTTCAGCACGCCGGGCAAGCTGTGGCCGTATTCCGGGCTCGCGATCAGGACGGCATCGCTCGCCGAAAGCGCGCTGCGCCACTTCCGCACGGGCTCGAGCTCGCCGTCGGCTTCCAGATCGGGATCGAAATGCGGCAGGTCGCGCAAGCCGTCGAACGAGACCACTTCTACGTCCCGAGGCGCCGACCTGCACGCTAGCTCCACCAGCTCCGAGTTTCGCGACTTGGCCTGGAGGCTGCCGCACACGGCCAGGATCCGCACGCTCGGGGCCGCCACCCGAGTTGGCACCGGTTCTCCCCGATCGCACAGCGGGCAGTCGATGCGACTCGAGAGCTGGCTTTCGCGCCCTTCGGGGGTGGTCACCCAGGGCCGCATTTGAAAGGGCGGGCGATGCCGCACGTGTTGCGTGTGCCCGCACTCGAGCTCGGCAATCCAATCGCCTTCACTGTCTTGCCCGTAACCGCAGATCCGGGTTTCCACCGGTGCACCGTATCGCATTTCGGCTGAGCCGATGCGCCGGCTTCCCGCCACCTAGCTCATAACGGTGATCTTTCCGAAGGAGGGCCGAAACGCAGGCGCGGTTGTTCGGAATGAGAGCCAGCTCTTTTCGGGCATCCCCTCGCCGACGCGAGGCCCGCGGCGCTCCGCGCCGTCGGGGCCGAGCTCGTCAGAAAGATTGGCTTTCGAGCGACTAGGCCCCCTGGTTGTCATCAACATCTGGGTCCGCTAAAAGCCCATCGCGATGGCGAAGAGGGTTCTAGCGCAGATCTCGGGCTGGCTGCCTCTCGCGCTGTCAGTGCTCTCTTTCGCCTACTGCGTGCGGTTCACGCTCGACTGGGCGCTGAACGTACCCTGCAGCGATGGCTGGATGTGGGTAGAAGTCCACGAGAAGTATCGAGCTGGCACGCTCGGTTTCTCGGATCTGTTCGTGATGAACGGGGAGCACCTGATGTTCGTCCCGATGGCGCTGTACGTCGCAATCGGGGCGGCTACGGACCTGGATTTTCGAGCCCAAACCTTGCTCACGCACGTGCAGCTGCTGGTCTCGCTGGTGCCGATCTGGCTCGTCGCTGCGCGCCAGTTTGGTTTCAAGTGGTACCGCCCACCGTGGTGGTTCGTCACGGTGCCTTTCTTGCTGTTCAGTCTGTGGCAACGCCGCAACCTGCTGTGCAGTTTCCAGCCGTGCTTCGTGACACCGCTGCCGTTCACGCTGCTAGCGTTGTACTTTCTCGAGCGGGCCTTGCGCCCCGAGCTCGGCGTGCGCTCGCAGTACCTGGCGCTGGGGCTGTCGGTGATTTCGGCGACGCTCGGGAGCTATTCCCATTCCATGGGCCTCGGGGTGTGGCCGGCCGGGGTGTGCTTGTTGTTGTGTCTGGCGCGCCGGCGCTTCGGGTACCACGCCGTCTGGCTCGGCAGCGCGGTCGTGGTTTGCGGTATCTACGCGTACGAGTACCGGACCTCGGCGGCGCACGCACATCACGTCGGCGCGGTGTTATCGGACTTGGGCAGCCTGTTGCCGTCGCTCGCCGAATTCTTGATGCGTCTCGTGGGGAGCCCGATCGGCGAGGTCGACGAACACCAGGCGATCTGCGGGATTGTCGTCACGTCGCTGTCCGCATTCTGCATCTATCGGCTGTGGCAGAAAAAGCGATTGAGCGAGAATGCGTTTTGGCTCGCCAGCCTCGTCTACGGCTGGTTCGTGGCGGGCATCATCGCGGTCGGCAGGATCCACATCGGGACGACCCAATCCCGCTACGTCACGTATTTCCTAGTGCTTTGGATCGTGCTGGTCTGTTTGACCACGTCGCTGCTGAAGCCCGAAGCCGAGGAGTTGAGCGGCCGGCGCTTCGCTTATCAAGCGCGGGGGGCGATACTGGCTCTGTCGATCCTGGCGTTTGGTACGTCGTATTGGAGCGCAGAGCAACACGGCAACAGCGACATGAAAAACCTCTGGAACCACGTGAGGAAAACCATGAGAGGCCGCACCCACGACAGCCAGTGGGCCGAGCGCTGGCGGGCGCTCGGGGTCGATTTGCCGCGGCGCTAGCACCGTTCTCAGGGGCGGCACGCGCCTCAGGATCCTACACAATTTTCTTGCCTTGAAGATCGTGGCGTGATCAAAGCTCGACATGCACGCTTTAGACGAGTTTCGGGGAGCAAACTTCGGTGACGTGCGACTGGCGAAGCGCTTG
>JAICQO010000164.1 GCA_025937835.1 Polyangiaceae bacterium | reverse complement strand
TACTGGCACGTGGGGATCCCGCCATCCGGCGCTGCCGATCCGCTCGCGTTCCAGCTCGTGAATCGCATCGTCGGCAACCCGGGCGACGCGGCGGGCCTCGAGATCACCCTGGCCGGTCCGACGTTGCGCTTCAGCGCCGACACCTGGATCGCGCTCGGCGGCGCGGCGCTGCCCGCTCTGCTCGACGGCGAAAGTCTCGCGTATTACCGGCCGATCCGCGTGCGCGCCGGCCAAACGCTCGAAATCCAGAGCGGGGACCAAGCCGGCTGCCGGACGTATCTGGCCGTGCGCGGCGGCATCGACGTGCCGCTCTACCTCGGCAGCCGCACGACGTTCACGCTCGGTAACTTCGGCGGCCACCGCGGGCGGATCTTGCGGCGGGGCGATCGGCTCGCGTATGGAGCGCAGGCGCCGGTCGCCGAGCCACGACCGCTACCGAGCGCGCAGATTCCAGCGCTCGCCCGCGCCTGGGAGCTCTGCGTGCTGGTGGGCCCCCACGCCGCGCCCGACTTTTTCACGCCGCGCGACATCGAAATGCTGTTCGCGACCTCGTGGGAGGTGCACTTCCAATCGAGCCGCACCGGCATCCGACTGGTCGGGCCGAAGCCGGAGTGGGCTCGCGCCGACGGAGGGGAAGCGGGCCTGCATCCATCCAACATCCACGATGTGCCGTACGCGATCGGCGCCATCGACTTCACCGGCGACATGCCGATCTTGCTCGGCCCCGACGGCCCGAGCCTCGGCGGGTTCGTTTGCCCCGCCACCGTGATCGCGGCCGATTCGTGGAAGCTCGGCCAGCTGCGTCCAGGCGATCGACTGCGCTTTCTGGCTGTCACCGAGGAGCACGCGCTCGAGCTCGAACACGCGCAATCCGAGCTGATCCAGAAGCTCGACGGTCCGGCGCCCCTGCCTGCTGCACGCTCGCGAACGCCGTTCCTCTTTCCCAAGGCTTCGCCCGCGATCATCGAGGAGCAAGAGGACACTCCGAACGCGCCGAAGGTCGTCTACCGCCGCTCGGGCGATCACAACTTGCTCATCGAGTACGGCCCGCCCGTGCTCGACCTGCGTTTGCGCTTCCGTGTCCACGCGCTGATGTCGTGGCTCGAGACCCAGCGCGTCGCCGGCGTGATCGACCTCACCCCCGGGATCCGTTCGCTGCAGGTCCATTTCGATCCGTCGCGGCTCCCGTCGCAGCGCCTGCTCGAGCTGCTGCACACCGCGGAGCGCGAGCTGCCGCCAGCGGATGCGATCGAGGTTCCGAGCCGCGTCGTTCACCTGCCACTGTCGTGGGACGATCCCGAGACGCGCCGCGCGATCGTGAAGTACATGACGTCGGTGCGGCCGGATGCGCCGTGGTGCCCGTCGAACCTCGAGTTCATCCGGCGCATCAACGGCCTCGACTCGATCGAAGACGTAAAGCACGTCGTCTTCGACGCCAATTACCTGGTGCTCGGCCTCGGCGACGTGTACCTCGGCGCTCCGGTCGCCACGCCCGTCGACCCGCGGCACCGCCTGGTGACCACCAAGTACAATCCGGCGAGGACCTGGACGCCGGAGAACGCCGTCGGCATCGGCGGCGCTTACCTGTGCGTGTACGGCATGGAAGGGCCCGGCGGTTACCAGTTCGTCGGGCGCACGGTGCAGATGTATAACCCCTTCAAACAGACGCGCGAGTTCGGCCCGGGCACGCCGTGGCTTCTGCGCTTCTTCGATCAGATCCGCTTTTACCCCGTGAGCGCCGGCGAGCTGCTCGAGCTGCGAGAAGCCTTCCCGCACGGCAAGGCCGGCCTTCGCATCGAGCCCAGCGTCTTCAAGCTGCGCGACGTCGAGCGCTTGCTCGAGGAGCAACGCGACGGCATCGAGCGCTTCCAACGCACTCAACGCGCGGCCTTCGACGCCGAACGCCAGCGCTGGATCGACAGCGGCCAGCTGAGCCAGCGCGCCACCCAGGACGCGAGCGCGATCGACGCCGCGCTGGGGGCCGCATGACTCGGGCTGATCTGTCCCCGCGGGCGCTCGTCGCCGATTATCGCGCTGGGCGGCGGCGGCCGCGCGACGTGCTGGAGCTCGTCTACGCGCGGATCGCGAGCAGCGGCGAGCGGCCGGTCTGGATCGCCGTCGAGAGCTTCGAGCGCGCGCTCGCCGCCCTCGAGCGCGCCGAGCGCCACGCTCGCGACGGCGCCTTGTTCGGCGTGCCCTTCGCCGTCAAAGACAACATCGACGTCGCTGGTCTCCCGACCACGGCCGGCTGCCCCGAGTTCTCGTACCTGCCCGAGCGCCACGCTCACGCCGTCGAGCTCTTGATCCGCGAAGGCGCGCTCCTGATCGGCAAGACCAACCTCGACCAGTTCGCGACCGGCCTGGTCGGCACGCGCTCCCCGTACGGGGCCTGCGCTTCCGTCTATGATCCGCGCCACATCTCGGGCGGCTCGAGCTCCGGCTCTGCGGTGGCGGTCGCGAGCGGCCAGGCCGCGTTTGCGCTCGGAACCGACACGGCCGGGTCCGGTCGCGTGCCCGCCGCGTTCAACGGCCTGGTGGGCCTGAAGCCCACGCGCGGCCTGGTCAGCACCTCCGGAGTGGTCCCCGCGTGCCGCTCGCTCGACTGCGTCTCGATCTTCGCGCCCAGCGTCGCGGACGCCGAGCTCGTGCTCGAGGTCGCCCGCGGTTTCGACGCGAGCGATCCGTTTTCGCGCACGCCCTCCTTCCCGCGCACGTCCGGCAAGGCTCGGCTCACCGTGGGCGTCCCGCTCTCGAGCTCGCTCGAGTTCTTCGGCGACGCCGAGAGCGCGCGCCTGTTCGAGGCCGCGGTCGAACGCTTCGTCGCGCTCGGCGCCGAGACCGTCAGCGTCGATCTCGGCCCGTTCCGCGAGGCTGCGCGCCTCTTGTACACGGGTCCGTGGGTGGCCGAGCGCATGGCAGCGATCGGCGACTTCCTCGAGCGCCGCCCCGAGGCCGTGCACCCGGTGGTCCGCGGAATCGTCGGGCAGGCCGCTGGCTACAGCGCGCGCGACGCTTTCGAGGGCAGCTACCGCCTGGCCGCGCTACGCCGCGCGATCGAGCCGACCCTGGCCGCGCTCGACGCGCTGGTCGTGCCCACGGCTCCCACTCACTACACGATCGAACAGGTGCTGGCCGACCCCGTGCAGCTCAACAGCAACCTGGGCACGTACACCAATTTCGTGAACCTCCTGGATATGTCGGGGCTCGCGGTGCCCGCCGGCGTGCGCCGCGACGGATTACCCTTCGGAGTGACGCTGCTCGGCCCCGCATTCGCAGACGAGCGCCTGGCCGAGATCGGCCGGCTCTTCGCCGGTGAAGCCGCTGCCCTGCGCGCACCCACGCCGGGCCGCGTGTGGCTGGCGGTCGCTGGCGCGCACCTCAGCGGCCAGCCCCTGAACCACGAGCTCACGAGCCGCGGTGCCCGGAGGATCCGCACGGCGCGCACCGCCCCGTGCTACCGGCTCTACGCGCTCGCCACGACGCCTCCCAAACCGGGGCTCGTCCGAGCGGCGGGCACGGCCCACGCGATCGAGGTGGAGGTCTGGGAGCTCGACGAAGCCGGCTTCGGCGCTTTCGTCGCCGGCGTGCCCGGCCCCATGACGATTGGCAGCGTCGAGCTCGACGACGGCAGCCTGGTGAAAGGCTTCGCCTGCGAGCCCTACGCCCTCGAGGGAGCTCGCGAGATCAGCACCCACGGCGGCTGGCGCGCCTATCTGAGCTCCCAGACTGCCTCACCGTAGTTTGCGAGCGGACGCCGGGCTGGTTCCTTCTGACCCAAAGTCGCGCCGCAGTCGGCGACCGGGCGGTTCTATTTCGAGACGGCGCGGGCCGCTGGCTTGACTCTCGAGGAGCGAGCGTCCAAGAACGCCGTGGCTCTCGCTCGGGTGTTGCGGGAACGTTCGAGCTGGGCGGCCACCTGACGGATCGCGCTCGAGGTGCGATCGGGCCTGATGCAGACTGCTCGCAAGCTCCCCCAGTTCCTCCCTCAGGTACCGAGCCGCTGGCTGAGCTTCGTTTATGGCCCCGCCGAAGCATCGCTCGCCGAGCGCCTGCTTCGCTGGCTGACCGGAGCGCTGATCCTGTTCGGGATCTGGCTGCGCTGCCGCGGTCTCTGGGTAGGCACGACGCTCCCGCTCTGGAACGACGAGGCGCAGTGGGCAGTGATGCTCGAGACCGAGCCGCTGACGCAGCTCTTCATCCGTCCGATCGCGTTCATGGCCCTGACCAAGGCGATTTTGGCCGTGTTCGGGGCCACCGAGCTCAGCTACCGCTTTCTGCCCTGGCTCGGCGGCATCGCGACGACCTTGCTCGCGCCCGCCGTCGCCAGCCGGCTGTTCACCTCGAAGGCCGCGCGCTTCCTGATGGTCGCGGTGATCGCGCTCCATCCTTCGGCGATCGACCTGGCGCGCGATTTCAAGCCGTACTCGGTGAGCCTCGCGGTTCACCTCGGCATGTTGCTCCTGGCGCTCGACTACCTGAAGAGCCGAGCCCCCGCGAAGCTGTACCTGACGCTCGGCCTCGGCATGGTCGGCGTGCTGTTCGCGCAGGACATCATCTTCGTCTATCCCGGTCTGTTCCTGGCGTTGGGCTTCGCTGCCTACCGCGACCGGAAGCGCACACTGCTCTTTTCCATCGTGGCTTCCGCCGCGGCCACGATCGGCATCTTGCTCGGCCTGTACTTTGCGATCTGGAAGAACCTCGATCGCGAAGGCGAGCGCAACTACTGGGGAGCTCGCTACGACGTGTTCTACATGGCCGACTCGGGCCGTGACTCGTCGTACCTCGGCTGGCTCGGCCGCCAATACTCCGAGGTTGCGGCGATGCCCGGCACCCGCCGCGAGCACTACGAAGCCGCGGCCACGCCGGACACTCCACCGCCCCTGATCGCGCAAGTCGACAAGTGGCTGTGGTTCGCCGTGCACGTCGCCGGAGTCGCGGTCTTGCTCCGGCGCCGGCGGCTTCACGAGTGCCTGCTGCTATTCGGCCCGCTGCTCGTGTTGACCTTCTTCAACGCCGTGGGGCGCTGGCCGTTCGGCGCGTTCCGCACCAATTTGTTCTTGCTGGCGTACGTGACGCCGATCGCGGCCTTCGCGTTCGAGCCGAACGGCGTCTCTCGCCGCTTGCCGTCGCTACTCCCGGGGCTCGCGCTCGTGCTCCTGCCGTTCTTCGCGCTGAACAAGCACTTTCACACGTACAAGCACTCTTGTTCTGCGACGTCGTATTATCCCGACACGATCGCGCGCCTCTTGAACCTCCAACTCAAGGACTACGACGGCGGCGGTCCGGAGCTCTTGGTGCTCGACACGCGCACCTGCGCCGGGTGGCGTTACTACACGCGCTACCACCCGATGTACGAAGGGCGCCGCAGCGAAATCGACGGACGCTTTCAAGTAAAATGCGGCAAGAGCACGCGCCGCATGTTGCTGAAGGCGCGCGCGAGCGCTGCTCGGGGAGAGCGCATCTGGGGCATCGCCACCGGGGAGCGCCAGCGCGAAGAGCTCGACTGGCGCATGCCGGGTTACCGCGTCTTCAGCGAGACGCGCATCGGCGGCGAGCACATCCTGATCGGTATCGAAAAAACCTGAGCTCAGGCGAGCACGTCGCGCAGCGCCGGCTCGAGCTCGGTAAACTGAAAGCGGTAGCCGTGGTCGAGCAGCACCTGCGGCAAGGCGCGCTGCCCGGTGAGGATCGGCGCGGCGCCCTCGCTTCCGTACAAAATTTTCAGGGCGAAGCCCGGCGCGGGCAAGAACGCAGGACGGTGCAACACGCGGCCGAGCGTGGCCGAGAGCTCGCGATTGCTCACCGGGTTGGGGGCCGTCACGTTCACTGGCCCCGAGAGCGAGGGATCGTCGAGCGCTTTCAGGATCGCACCGACGACGTCGTTCACATGCACCCACGGCATCGCCTGCTTTCCGTCGCCGAGTGGCCCGCCCGCGAACGCGCGGAAGATCGGCACCAGCTTGCCGAGCAGACCGCCGTCGCGCCCGAGCACGAGCCCGAAGCGCGTCGCGACCACGCGCGTGCCGAACGCCTGCGCCTCGCGCGCCGCCGCTTCCCAAGCCACGCACACCTGGGCCATGAAGTCATCGCCCGCGGGAGCTGCTTCGGTGAGCGGCGCATCGCCCGTGTTCACGCCATAGAACCCCACCCCCGAGGCATGGACCAGCACGCGCGGTTTCACGCGAGCCTTCTCGATCGCGCGCACGATCCGCTGCGTCGAATGCACGCGGCTCTCCAGAATCTCGCGCTTGACCGAGTCGGTGAAGCGCTTGCCGACCGCCGGTTCACCGGCCAGGTGCACCACGGCGTCCTCGCCATCGAGCGCGTCTTGCCAAGGGCCGTCGTGCTCCGGGTCCCAGGTTTTCCAGGTCACGCGCTCGAGCCCGGCCGTCGGCTTCTTCGAGACGCCCCGGCTGAAACCGGTCACCTCGTCGCCGCGCTCGAGTAAAGCGCGCATCACTGCGCTGCCGATGAACCCTGTACCGCCGGTGATCGTGACACGCATGTGAGGAGCGACGGATCGGAGTCCGACCAGCCGTAGAACTCATCGTCCTCGTAGCCTGCGAACGCAAGCCCCGGCCACCAGCTGGGCGCTTTACCCCGAAAAACCCCGCGATTTTGCGGCTCTCGGTCCGGCGATTCCCCAGCTTGGACATCCTTACGCGGGACGACTACACAGAGGCTCATGACGAAGACCTGCCTAGCTTTGGGTTCCCTCGTGGTTTCGCTCGCAAGCGCGGGCTGTGCGGGTCAGCCCGCGGCGCCCTTCGACACGCTCAAGACGTCGAACGTCACCGCGTTCCGTCTGCAGAACTACGAGCCCCCGGCGACGGCGGCCACCACGCCGACCGCGCCCGGAGCCATCCCCGGCGTCCCGGTCGAGATCCAGCAGTGGATTCAGCAAGGCGCACAGGGCCTGCAAGCGCTCATCCCGCCGGGTTTGATCCCAGGGCTGCCCGCAGTCGGCGCCACGCCCGCGCCCACCACCACGGTCCCGCGCTTCCACGAGTTCCGCATCCTCGGCCAGACCCAGGTGATGGATCCCGATCTCAAGGAGAAGCTCGGCAAGCTGTTCGGCGACGAGGACAACTTCGACAACGCGAACCTGCGCTGCCCCGGCGGCACCATCTATCCGGAGATGGGCCTGAGCTTTACCGCGGGGCCCGGCGCTCCCGCGAACGACATGCTGATCTCGTTCTCGTGCTCGCAAGCCGTGTCCCGCAGCTTCAGCTGGCCGCACCAGTCCACCGGTTTGAAGCCGGATACGACCAAGAAGCTGACCGAGATCGTGCAGAAGCTCTGGCCGCAAGGCGCCTGATCGAGCCCGGCCCGTGCCAAAATTCATCGCTCTTCTCCTCGCCTCGGCGCTGGCCGTTGCCTGCGGGCAGTCCGTCACGCGCAACGTCGAGCGCCTCGGTAGCAACAAGTATCGCCTGAGCTGCAGGGGCGCTCTGCCAGCCTGCCTGGCCGGTGCTGACCACCTGTGCCGTGACAACTCGTACGAGGTCGTCCGCGCGCAGGACGATCGCAAACGCTTCGGCGGCGACGGCTCGTCCGTGGTCGAGACCCGGAACAGCGTTGCCATTATCCGCTGCATGCCGAAGGACGCGAAGCTCCCCGAGTTCGACGACACCGAGCCCGAAGCCCGCCCCACCGACCACTTCAAGCTCCCGCCGCGCCGCTCGGACGAACGCATCGACCCCGCGCTGGTCGACGAGGCAAAGCCCGCTGCCGTGACGGCGTGTGTTCCCGGCACGACCCAGACCTGCGTCGGCCCCGGCGCGTGCCAAGGCGGTCAGTCGTGCCTGGCCGACGGAAGGGCCTTC
>JAICQO010000102.1 GCA_025937835.1 Polyangiaceae bacterium | reverse complement strand
GCCGCGGGGAGCGCAAACGAGTCGCTGGCGGCGCTCCGGGTCGCGGTCGCGTGGGGCTACATTCCGGAAGCTGACGCCGCCGAAGCGTCGGCGCTGCTCCGGCGCATCGTCGCGATGCTCTGGAAGCTGGCTAGGCGCTAGCCTCGTCCGGGCGTGGCGCAAGGCCATCGCGATCGCGACGGCCAAAGCGATCGCGATCGCCTCTCGCGTAAGCGATCTCGGTCGCCTTTCGCGCAAGCGGTCGGGTCGCCTTTCGCGCAAGCGATCGCGGTCGCCTTTCGCGCAAGCGATCGCGGTCGCCTTTCGCGCAAGCGATCGCGGTCGCCTTTCGCGTAACCGGTCGCGGCGCCAGGTTGCCGGTGGCGGCCAGTTCGTGGTGGCGCGAAAAGCGCGGAATTGCTGCGGCACGGATCGTGATTCTGGGGTCGCGGGAGCATCCTGTGAGCGCTACACTCGGCGAGGTGAATCGGTTGCGCGTCGCTGCGGTGAGTGTGCGGTACCCGGTCGCCACGCGGTCGGTCGAATGGGAGCTGCCGGAGGGGACAGTGCCCGAATCGGCCGTTCACGACGCTGCGTGCAAACACCTGGTGCTGCTGCTGGACGCCTGGGTCGCGAAGAGCGGAGGAGACGCGATGGTGGTCCGCAATCTGGCGGTCCGTTGGCTGGAGGCGGAGCCCAAGGTGGGGGTCGATCCGGACGTGTGTCTGCTACGTCCGCCGCCGCCGGAGCGAGGGCTGGTCGATAGCCTGCGGCTCTGGCTCGACGGGCACGCAGCGCCCCCGGTCTGCTTCGAGGTGGTCAGCAAAAACCATCCGTACAAGGACTACGTCGACGTTCACGAGCGCTACGCAGCGATGGGGACGGAGGAGCTGTTCGTGTTCGATCCGATGCTCGCGGGCCCGAGGGCGCTCGGAGGCCCAGTGAGCTTGCAGCTCTGGCGCCGCGACCCGGCGGGCGTGCTCGAACGCGCGTATTTCGGACCCGGGCCCGCGTATTCAGAGGTGTTGGGCGTCTGGGTGTTCGCAGAAGAGCACAAGTTGGCGCTCGCTCTCGATCGACAGGGTCTGCAGCGGCTCGATACTCTGGAGCAACAGGAGCGCGCCGAGAAGGAACGCGAGCGCGCCGAGAAGGAACGCGAGCGCGCCGAGAAGGAACGCGAGCGCGCCGAGAAAGAACACGAGCGCGCGGCGCGAATCGAGCTCGAGCAGCGCGTGGCCGAGCTGGAACGCAAACTGCGATCCTAAGGAAGCGCCGTGAGCTCGGGCGCCACGACGCGGCGCTTGGAGATCGCGCGGATCTGGAAGCCTTTCACGAGCTCGCTCGGGGTGGCTAGCTCGCCTGCGTGAAGGCCGGCAGAGCTTCCGGCCCAGGCGACGATGCGTCGCGGATCGACGCCGCGGTCGCGCAGCTCGGCGAGCCCGAGGGAGGCTTCGCGCTTGGCGAGGCGCTTGCCTTCGGGGTTCGTCACGAGCGGGACGTGGGCCCACGTGGGGTGAGGGAGCCCGAGGGCTTCTTGAAGGAGCAGCTGGCGCGCGGTGCTCGACAGGAGGTCGTCGCCGCGAACGACTTCGGTGACGCCGTGTGCCCCGTCGTCGACGACGACGGCGAGTTGATAGGCCGGGGCGCCGCTGCGGCGCGCGATCAGGAAATCGCCGACCGTCTCGGCGACGTCGAACTCTTGTTCGCCCGCGACCTGATCGTCGAATCGGACGACGCCCTCGCGCACGAGCAAGCGGATGCCCGCGCGCCGCCCGGTCTTGGATTCGGCTTCGGCGAGTGAGGACCAGCGCCCGCGACAGGTGCCCGGATAGCGGGGCTCCGCGGTGCCCTCGTTGGGGGCGGTCTGCGCCTGACGCACGTCACCTCGAGAACAACTGCAGACGTAGGCCTGGCCGCTCGCGAGCAGCTGCTCGATCGCCTGCGTCATCCGAAAAAGCCCGGTAGACTGCACGATCGGCGCGCCGTCCCAGTCGAGGCCGAGCCACTCGAGATCGCGGCATGCGGCGTCGGCGAACGCCTGGGTCGAGCGCTCGCCGTCGAGATCTTCGATGCGCATCACGACGCTCCCGCCTCGTGCCCGCGCGGACCACCACGCGAGCAGAAACGTGCGCGCGTGGCCGAGATGCAACAGGCCGCTCGGGCTGGGAGCGAGGCGTCCTATCACATCAGCTCGCCACCAGGTACGCGAGCCAACCCGGCTGGTTCTCGGCGCGAGCGCGGGGCACGTAGTGCTCGTGGTCCTCGTCGTCGCTCGTGTCCCAATACACGCGCACGTCCTTGAACCCGGCCTCCAGCAGCAGCTCGCGAAGCTCGGCGAGGCTCCAGAAACGCCAGTCGTAGGTGAACGCCTTGTCGAGCTTGGTGCCGTCCTTGAACTCGAAATGGATGTGATTGAGGATGTGATTGGTGATCGGATCGACCTTGTCCTGATCCCAGATGTAGGTAAAACCTCCGGCGATCGCGCGGCGCTCGAACATCGGCTCGTGCGCTTCCCAACCGCCGTAGGCGTCGAGGAAGAACAGCCCGTCCTTGTTCAGGCCCTTGCGGCAGCGCTCGAAGTAGCGGCGCAGCTCGTCGCGCGTCTTGAAAATCCAGTAGCTGAAGTTGAAGGCGCCGAGCACGTCGACCTTCCCGGGCAAGGGCTTGCGGACGTCGCGCTGGTGCAAGGTCACGCGCGAGCCCGGCTCGTCGATCGGCGACAGGTTGTGCTCGACGCCCCAGGCCAGCACCTTGGGGTCGATGTCGATGCCGATCGCGGTGCGGTTCTTGTTCTTCTTGACCCAGGCGCCGCACAATAGCGCGGTGCCGCAAAAGTCTTCGCACAAGCTCACGGGGGCGCGCTTGCGGATCGAGCGGAACACCTGATCGATGAAGCCGACCTCGGTGTCCACGTCCTGGACGGAGCGCTGGTAGAGGTCGTGCTTGTCGGCGGTCTTGGCGGTGAAGCGCGAGGGGCGCTTGGGTTTGCGGGTACGTGCCTTGGCCATTCGGCTGCCCTTTTAGCCGTGACCTCCCTCGCGTTCGAGGGATTTCAGCGTCGGCAGCGGATCGACACGGCCCAGGTGCGGTGATCGGCCGTGTACGCGAGCAGCGCACCGCCCTCGACCGTGGACAACGACGCATCGGCGAAGGCCTTGGCGCGCACGACGACGTCGCCCGCCGAGAGGCCCTGTGGTCCGAGCTCGGCCAACACCAACTCCTGGGGCGCGAACGGCTTGGCCGTGGAGGGCCGCGCGAACACCAGCGCCTGCCGGCCGCAGATGCGCGCCGAGGCCACCGGTGAGGTGTTGATGCCGTTCGGATACGGCACGAAGCTCGCGGGAGAGTCGAGCGCAGGCTCCCGCCCGATGCGGATCTGCGCCAGCCCGAAATGCGTGACGTCGCGCTCGATCGCGACGAACGCCCACGCCTCGTCGCCGCGGGTGGCCGCCGCGATTTCGGTGGTTGGCTGCGAGCCGCCGCCGACCCACACCACCTGATCGGGGCCGACCACCAGCTCCTTCTTTCCGGGGGCGACGCGCAGCTTGCGCGCGTGGAGCGGGGTCATGCCGCTGCGGCCGTCGAGCGCCAGGAACAGGAAGTTATCACCCTGACGGGTGAGAGCGACGGAGCTCGCCCCCGAGCCGTCCGGCGTGAGCTCGTAGCGCTTGCCGCCTTCCACCCAGGCTCGAGCGCGCGGCGGCTCGTCCGGGGCGGGGGCGCGCGCCACGTAGGCGGCGAGCGCCGCGCCTCCGCTCGAGACCGCGGCCACGCGCGTTCCCTGTCGAGCGTCGGGCGCGAGCACCTCGAGCTCTCCGCTGCCGTCCAGCTTGCGCCGCACCAGCCGGCCCTGGCTCACCCAATACGCGAAGCGGCCCGCGACGGCGGGGCCGCGACCGTACGGCGCGAACTCTTGCCGTTCGCGGTCGAGGGCCGCCACCGGGGTCGCTGCTGGCTCCTTCGCGTGCGAGAGCGGGCCGCGCGCAGCGAGGACCAGGGTGTCGCTCTTGGTGACGAGCACGACGCCCTGTTCGATCGCGGAAGCAGGGCCGGCCGGCGCGACATCGACCGGCTCGTCGATCAAGAACAGCCCCGCGGGGTTCGGCGCGGCGTCGCTCGAGGCAGAGGGCTCGGCTCCGCTCGGAGCCGGCAAGGGTGCTTCGGCCGGCTCGCTCCGTTCGGGCGCAGCTGGCTCCGGCGCCTGCGCTGGCGGCTTGCGCGGTAGCGCGCTCGGCAGGCGCGATGGCAGGTGGGCAGGGCGCGCGCCCAGATGCCCCGAGCTGCTGCGTCGTTGATCACAACCCGCGAGGCACAACACGCAGCAGCCGAGGAGCCAGGCCGGAGCGCTGTGTCCTGCTCTCACCCGGTTCAAGGTGCCACAGGCTGCTTGAAAACGGTACGGCGATTTTCTTCGGATCCCAGCGCTCGAGTTTGCGATACCTTGCACGCTGCATGCGGTTCGCCCTGTCGTTGTTCGTGTCCGGATGTTCCGCGGCGGCCCCTCCCCTCGAGCACCCTCCCGAAGCAAACCCGCCTCCGAGTGCGGCGCCGGAGAGCAGCTCGGTGGATGCGCCGGAATCCGCGCCGTCTGCGGCCTCGCCCGAAGCGCCGCCGGTAGCGAGTGAAGGGCCTTCGCCGTCCACGCCGCCGCTGCCGTCGCTCAGCGTCAAGTACATCGGGATGCACGTCGGCGGGGGCGCCAACGACGCGGCGAGCAAGGCGCCGTTCGTGCGCGCGCTCGAACAGCGCTTCCCCGCCTTCCTCGAGTGTTATCGGCTCGCTGCCGAGCCCGGCGACGGCGGAACCTTCGGCATCGATCTGCGGATCCCGGCCCAGGGCGGCTCGCCCGAGGTGGAAGAGCCGCGCACCGCCATCCCTGGCGACGCATTCCGGGAGTGCATGCTGAAGGCGTTCCGCAGCGTCACCTTCGAACCGCCGAAGAAGCCGGTAGTCATCAGCTACTCCCTCAGATTTACGCTGGAAGCGAAGTGAGTCGCGGCGCGTTTTTCGGCTTCTTCGCCGTGGTGTGCGCAAGCGCCTGCCAGTCGGGGGACGGTGCGCCCGGCCTGTCGCGCGAGCGAGCGACACGACCACGGCTGCTCGCGGTCGGCGATTTCTTTCCGCGTGAGTCGGAGTCCGAGGTGGTGGGCGCGCTCGAGCGGCGCGTCACGCGCGGCAGCGCTTCCTTCTCGCGGCTCGTGAAGCACGATTCGCGCAACATCGTCTTCAAAGACGAAGAGCGCACCGGCGCCGATCGTCTGATGCACCCCGCGGTCCGCACGCGCTTGAACGAGCTATCGCGCCTGGTCAAGCGCGAGTGGCCGTCGCTCGAGCTCCGCGTCACCGAGGCCTGGGACGAGGATCTGGAGCACGGCTCGCTGAGCGTCCATTACGAGGGGCGCGCCGTAGACGTCACGACGTCGGACGCGAAACCGGAAAGGCTGGGACGCCTCGCGGGCCTGGCCGTGGAGGCCGGCTTCGACTGGGTGTACCGAGAGAAGACGCACGTGCACGCGTCGGTGCGGGGCAAGCGCTAGCTGAGCGGGCCACCGCTCCCGAAAAATTTCGAGAGCGGCCAGTCTTCGACCACACCGTGGAGGGCGCGGCGAAACAGGTGACGCGCGAGGGGCAGCTCGCCCTCTGCGAGCTCTCCGCGGGCCGTGTACGTCGCGAGCGCAGACTCGAGTGAGCGAAGAATTTCCAGGCATTCCAGCGTCGCGCCCGCCATTCGTTCGCGGGCCTGATCCGGCGTCAGGCCGCGCCCGAGTAGCTCGCCGAAGCGTCCGGTGCGGCCGCCGTTGCAGGTGACGTCGAGATCGCCGACGCCGGGCAGCCAGGCTGCGCTGTGGGGATTGCCGCCGAGCAAGCGGATCACCCGCTGCATCTCGTGGATCGACTGGGCGAACACCGCGGCTTCCAGGTTGTGAAAGGCGATGCTCCCGGGAGCGCCGCCTGCGCGGGCGTGCTCGCCGGCAGGCATGGCCATGCCCATCGCGTAGGCATTCTTCAGCGCCGCGCAGACCTCGACGCCCACGAGCTCGTCGCTCGAAAAGGCGTGGTAGTACGCCGCGCGGACGAGCTCGGCGAAAGCTTCTGCGGCGCCGAGCGAGCGCGACGCGAGCACGACCGCCGTCGGAACCCGGCGCGCGAGCTCACCGGCGATGCAGGGCCCGGCGACGGCGACGGGGGCCACGTCGCGAGCGGCCGACCCGGCCGCAGCCAGCTCTTCGAGGAACACGTCGGGCAGCAGCTCGAGCCGCGAGCCGTTCCACTCGAGCCCCTTGGCCACCATGCCGAGCGGCGTGCCGGAAGCGAGATACGGTGCGACCCTACGCGCCGCCCAGCGCACGCCCGCCGAGCTCACGCCGAGCACCAGGGCGTCGCTACCGCGCAACACCGGCTCGAGCTCCTCGAGCTGGTGCGCCGTCACGCCGTCCGGTACCGACAGACCGAGCTTCGGGTGGCGGCCGCTTTCGCGGATCGAGCTCACGAGCTCGCGGTCGAGGTGGGTGCCGACCAGGCGCACGGTGTGCCCGCGATCCGAGAGCGGCCAGGCGAACGCCGTGCCCATCATGCCAGCGCCCAAGATCGTGAAGCTTGCCACTTCGCGCTCCGTAGCCGTTACTTGCCCGCGGCGCCACCGCTCGATTTCGGCTTGCCGCTGGCGGGAGGCTTCCCCAGGCCCGGGAACATCGGGAGGTCGAGCTTGCCGAGCCCGGGTATCTCGAGGTTCGGGAGCGCCGAGTTGGCGGGTGCGTGGACGCCTTCTTCGAGGACCTTCTTCAAGTCGGCGAGCACGGCGGGATCGAGCACCTCGGGCGCGAGCTCACCGAGCTTCACGAGCTCTTCGAAGCTCAGCGGTCGCAAGCCACAGCCCGGGGTGATGGTCTTGACGATCTGCGCCTGGTCTGGGTTCTCTGTGCTGACGTCGACGGAGACGCGCACGCCCACGCCGCCGCCGATCACGGTTCGCACGGCCTTGCCCGAGAGCTTGCCGAGCGCGCGCCCGAGGCGTGTCTCGGCCACCACTCCCGCGAGCGCGTTGCACGGCAGCTCGCCGCGCAACGACAGCAGCAGCCGGCCCTGGTTACGGCCCTCGGCGCGCAGCTCGCCGCCGCCCGTGACCTCGAAGCGCCCGGCCTTGACGCGCGCGTCCTTGATTTCGATCCGGAGCCGCTCGGGCTGGAGCTCGAGCGCCGAGGCCACCGTGGTCGTGTCGCCGAACACGAAGCCGTCGAGCTCGATCGGGTGAGGCGGAACGTAGCCCTTCAGCGCGAAGTCCATGCGCCCGGTGACGCGCCCGCTGAGCAGGCTCTTCGGGATCGACAGATCGGCGCTGCCGGAGATGCTGACCGCCGGCCGCGGCAGCGCGATCCCGATCGCCTTGCCGAGCTCACCGACGGTGATCGGCCGCAGCGCCGCGTGCACCAGGGTCTGCTCGCCGCTCCGGATCTCGACGTTCAACAATGGGTTGTCGATCGGCGTCTGCCCGAGCGTCACGAGCAGCGTGACTTTCTCCGGATCGCGGCCGAGCCGCAGCGGGCCGAGCGCGCGGCCGTAGAGGCTCGCCTTCGGCGCGTCGAGGGTGACGCGCCCGGCCTTGGCGACCATCTTGGCCCCACTGAGCGTGAGCTCGGGTTCGGCGCCGGCCGCGCTTCGGAACGTCAGCGAGAGGCCGTTGATCGTGACCGGCTCGGGCGTGAGCTTTTCATAGGCCCTCGACCACGCCGAGAGCTCGTCGGCCACCACCAGCGGATTGCCGGTAGCCTCGGCCCGAACGTCGGCGAGCGCGAACACCAGCGGCACGCGTCCGTCGAGGGCGACGTCCGCGAGCTTGAGCTCGAGCTGAACGCTGCGCACGCCTACCAGCCGCGCGCGGGAATTCGCGACCTGCACCCAGCCCCAGCCGAAGCTGATCTCACCCGGCTCGAGCTCGATGCCGCGCTGCTTCGCAGCGGCGATCACTTCGCGCTCGACGTAGCGAGGAACGAAGATCAGCGCTGCGACGCCGAGCCCGACCAGTACGACCAGGCCGAGTGCGACCAGGCCGAGGAGGACCTTTTTTGCGCTCACGGCTGCCTACGCTACCATCGCTCCGTAAATCGAGGCAGCTGCTCCAAAATGCCGCATTACCTGACCCCCGAGGGCGCCAAGCGCTACGCCACCGAACTGAACCAGCTGCTCGGAACCGAGCGCCCGCGGATCGTGCAAGAGGTGCAGGAGGCGGCGGCGCAGGGCGACCGCTCCGAGAACGCGGAGTACATCTACGGCAAGAAGCGGCTGCGCGAGATCGATCGCCGGGTGCGCTTCCTCACCAAGCGCCTCGAGAGCGCGGTGGTCGTCAAGCGCGAGGAGACGAGCGAGCGGCCCGAGGTGCGGTTCGGCGCCAGCGTCACCGTGCGCGACGAAACCGGCAAAGAGAGCCGCTACACGATCGTCGGTCCCGACGAGGCCGACCCGGGCAGCGGTCGGATCAGCTTCGAATCCCCGCTCGGGCGCAGCTTGATGAAGAAGACCACGGGCGACATCGTCACGGTCAGGCGCCCGGCGGGTGAAGTCGAAATCGAGCTGATCGCCGTCGAGTACGACTGAACGCGCGGAGTCTCGATTCGAGGCAATCCAGAGCTCACGAGTCGCCGCGCATGACCCGCGATTGCCGCGATATTTCGAACGTGGTCGTGCCTGATTGGTGAATTTTTTTGCCTACAAGCGCGGAGAAACGCGCTGGCGCGCCCGCGTTTCTCACATTCGCTGCCCGTCTCTACCCGCCTCGTACTTCGACCCACGGAACGTACGGGAGCGGTGTCCGTATGCTTCGTTTCTCGATATACAGGGTGTTACGCCTGCGATATGAACGCGGCGCCCCTGCGGGATGATAGCTTCGAGAGAGGGACGATGGCCGAGGCCAAACGGACGCCGGGCGACGCTGCCCCCAACTCCGGATCGACGTTGATCCAGGGCCCCGGCCGGCCCAATCCGGAGGATGCTCCCACGCTCGTCGAGCTGGTCGGCCCCGACGGCAGCTCCGACGGTTCTGCGCCGATCGCGTTTCGGATCCTCGACACGCAGCGCGAGAGCGCCGAACCCGGTTACCTCGATCGCATCACGCCCGCACCCGGCTCGACCGAAGCGCCGCTCACGGAGCGCTACATCGATCAGGGTGAAATCGGCCGCGGCGGCACGAGCTCCGTGCGCCTGGTCTTCGACCGCGTCCTGAACCGCGACGTGGCCATGAAGGTGCTGTGCTCGAGCTACGACCCCGAAGATCGCAGCGTGGTCCGCTTCATGAAAGAGGCGCAGACCACGGCGCAGCTCGATCACCCGAACATCGTCCCCGTCCACGACCTCGGCATCGACGGCAGCAAGGTCTTCTTCACGATGAAGCTCGTGGGCGGCCGCTCGCTCGCGCAGCTGTTCGCCGAAGCCCACGCCCGCGACCGCTCGCCCGAGCGCCTCGAGCAACTCCTCCGGGTGTTCACCAAGGTCTGCGACGCCGTCAGCTTCGCGCACAGCCGCGGCGTGGTGCACCGCGATCTCAAGCCCACCAACATCATGGTCGGCAGCCACGGCCAGGTTTACGTGATGGACTGGGGCGCCTCCCGCCTGCTCGAGCAGGCCTCGGCCATCCCCACCGTGGGCGGCAACGAGCACCACGAGGAGCCGGGCACGATCATCGGCACCGCGACCTACATGGCGCCGGAGCAAGCCTGGGGGCAGAGCGACGCGATCGACGAGCGCACCGACGTCTTCGGTCTCGGCGCGATCCTCTATCATCTGCTCACCGGCCGCGGCCCGCATTTCCATGTCGATCCCCAGCGCGCGCTGGGCCTGGCCCGCGCCTGCAGCGTCCCCCCGGCGGAAGACCGCTGCGTCTGGGCCGACATCCCCGTGCGGCTCTGTGAGATCTCGCAGAAGGCGCTGTCCCAGCGCGCCGCCGACCGCTACCCGAGCGTCGACGAGCTGAAGCAGGACGTCGAGCGCTTCCTCCAGGGCGGCGGCTGGTTTCGCACGCGCTTCTTCGCCACGGGCGAGGCCGTCGTCCAGCAGGGCGGCGCCGGCGACGAGGCGTACATCATCCTCAGCGGTCGCTGTCAGGTCCGAAAAAACGTGAACGGCACCGAGGTCCCGCTCGGCGAGCTCGGCCCCGGCGACGTCTTCGGCGAAGCCGCCGTGCTCACCGAAGAGACGCGCACCGCCAGCGTGGTCGCCCTCGAGCCACTCACGGTGAAGGTCGTGACCCGCGCCACGCTCGACCACGAGCTCTCGCGCAACCCCTGGCTCGCGAGCTTCGTCCGCGCCCTGGCCCGCCGCTTCGTAGACCTCGACGCGCGCTCGATCCCCGACACGAAGTCCCAATAACCCGGCACAGTAACGTCGCAGACGTCGGGGACGGGGGATGCAACAAGAAGGTCGAAAGGGGAGAAGATCGGAAGGGATTTTTTGTGGTCTTGCTGGCTGACACCTTCGGGATGGTGGTGATGCGGCTGGTGCAGTTCGAGGCGCGGCAGTCCAAAGCCCGAGTCATCGGACAAGCAGACCAACAATGAAATCTTCCCGTCTTCCTCCCTTCCGATCTTCTTGTTGCATCCAGCCGTACCGCGACGCCGAGTGACGTTACAGGGCGGCGTTCATCACCGGGAAAAAGGGTAGAAAGCCGTTCTTGGCGACGTTGACCAAACCGATCTGGACGCCGTGGAGGTGCTGGGTGACGTTGACGAGGCCGAGCTGGAGGCCGCTCGCGCGCTTGCTGGTGTTGACGATGCCGAACTCGGCGCCCTCGTGCGTGTCACCGAGGTTGACGGCGCCGAAGCGCGCGCCGTAGCTCTGCCGCTCGACTTGGGTGACGACGCCGAACTGGACGCCGTGCAGATCGCGGGCCTCGGAGTAGATGCCTTCTTGCAGGCCGTAGACGGTGCCGCCGGCGAGCGCGAGCACGAAGGCGCTCTGGACGCCGAGCACGTTGTGCCCGACGCTACTGCCGAGGGTGAAGCTCGCGCCGGTCAGGTTGCGCTGGGTCTCGCTGGCGATGCCGAAATCGAGGCCCTGGACGTCGTAGTTCTTGCCGTAGGGCAGGTCCAGGCGCAGGCCGTGGATCGACGTGTTCTCGTCGCTGGTCTGGACCGGGTTCCAGAGCGCGACGGCGATCGGTGCGCTCGCGGAGCCGGGCGCGGCCGAGCTTTGCGTCGGCGTTTCTTCCCCGAGCGCCGGGAAGGCAGAGAGGGCCAGGGCCAGGGCGGGGGCGACTGCGAAGCGACGTGCGGTGTTCATGGTGTCCTCTGGGCAGACGTCAATTGCATCGCCCGTGCCGAGAGGAGCCGCCGCGCGACGTCCACGAATCGACCCCCCATTAGCCCGATTTGTCGGCGTTGTAGCCGGAAGTTCACGTCCGCGCTGGCCCAGTTTGCGCGTGGACAGCTGTCCGCGCCCGGACACACCTCTCAGACAGGCCTCAGACGAACAGATCGCCGAGCAGCTCGGCGCCGGGTGTCATCGCGTAGGGCTCGAAATCGCTCACGCCGGCCTCGCGCAGCACGTCTTCGTCGATGCAAAACTGGCCGGTAAAGTCGCGGCTGGGGCGGGTGACGATGGCGTGGAAAGCGTCGGCCACGATCTCGGGTTTTCGCGCGCGCGCGACCACGCGGGCTCCGCCGAGCAGGTTCTCCACCGCGGCCGTCGCGATCACGTTGCGGGGCCAGAGCGCGTTGACGGCGATGCCGGCGTCACGGAACTCGGCGGCGAAACCAAGCACGAGCAGGCTCATCCCGAACTTCGAGAGCGTGTAGGCAACGTGGGGCGCAAAATATTCGGGTTTGAGCTCGGGAGGGGGCGATAACACGAGCACGTGCGGGTTCTGCCCGCGTTCGAGCCACGGTAAACACGCCTTGGTACACAGGAACGTGCCGCGCGTGTTGACCTGGTGCATCAGGTCGTAGCGCTTCATCTCGGTGTCCGCGGTGCGGGTCAGGCTGATCGCGCTGGCGTTATTGATGAGCACGTCGATGCCGCCGAAAGCCTCGACGGCGGTCTTCACGGCCGCCTCCACCTGCTCCTCGGAGCGCACGTCGACGACGCAACCGACGGCCTTGCCGCCGAGCTCCTGGACCTCGCGCACCGTGTCCTGGATCGTGCCGCGCAGCTTCGGATGCGGGCTATCGGTCTTGCCGACGACCACGACGTTGGCTCCGTCGCGCGCTGCCCGGAGCGCGATCGCTCGCCCGATGCCGCGCGTCGCCCCCGTGACGAACACGGTTCTTCCCGAGAGGGTCATGAGAGCTAGGGTAGTCCTGAGCTACTATCCGGCGCCATGGTCTCGGTGTGCTTCGTTTGTCTCGGAAATATCTGCCGCTCGCCCACCGCCGAGGGCGTCTTTCGAAGCCTGGTGCGGGAAGCCGGGCTCGAAGGGGCGATCCGCATCGACAGCGCGGGAACCGGCGGCTACCACGCGGGTGAGCCTCCCGACGAGCGCGCGCGCAAGGCGGCGGCGCGCCGGGGCATCGTCGTCGACGGGCGGGCGCGCAAGTTTCGCGCGAGTGACTTTTCGGAGTTCGACTACGTGCTGGCCATGGATGCTTCGAACCTGGCGGATCTGAAGGCGCTCTATTCGGCCGGCGCCCGCGCGCGCTTGAGCTTGCTGCGCGCGTTCGATGCCACGGCACCCGAAGACGCCGCGGTGCCGGATCCCTATTACGGCGGTGATGACGGCTTCGACGACGTCATCGACCAGTGCCTGCGTGCCTGCCGCGGCCTGCTCGAGCATATCCGGCAGGAGCACGGCCTGTGAACCCGCGGCTCCGTGCCGAGCTTGAAGCGCGCTTCGGAGCCAAGCTCCGTTCGGTGGAGCGCGTCTCCGGAGGCGACATCAACGAGGCGTACTCGGCGGAGCTCGAGGGCGGGCGGCGCGTGTTCGTGAAGACGTACCCGAGCGCCCCCGCGAGCCTGTTCCCTGCGGAGGCGCGCGGCCTGGATTGGCTCAGAAGTCGCTCCGGCCTGCGCGTGCCCGAGGTGCTTGCGGTGTCGGAGCCGGCCGGTGAGCTCGGGTACCTGGCGCTCGAGTGGCTCGAATCCGCGAGCCCCGCGCGGGATTTCGACGAGCGGCTCGGGCAAGGGCTGGCCGAGCTGCATCGCTCGGGCGCTCCCGGGTTCGGCCTCGATCACGACAATTTCATCGGCTCGCTCCCGCAGTCGAACGGCGCGCGCGAGAGCTGGGTGGTGTTCTTTCGTGAGCAGCGGCTCGAGCCTCAGCTCGCGCGGCTGGTGGCGGCGCGGCGCGCCAGCTTTTCACTGCGACGCGGCTTCGAGCGGCTGGTCGCGCGCTTGCCGGAGCTCTGGGGCGAGCCCGAGCCCGCGGCGCGCTTGCACGGCGACCTGTGGGGAGGAAACTTGCACGTCGGGCCGAGCGGCGAGCCCTGTTTGATCGATCCGGCCGTCTACGGCGGGCACCGCGAGATCGATCTCGGCATGATGCGGCTGTTCGGCGGTTTCGCGGAGCGCGTGTTCCAGGCTTACGACGAGGCGTTTCCGCTGTCGCCCGGGGCGGCGGAACGCGTGGCGCTGTGCCAGCTCTACCCGCTGCTCGTGCACGCGAACCTGTTCGGCGGCAGCTATGTCGGCTCGGTCGAGCGGATCGTCGCGCAATACAGCTGAGCTCAGAGCTGCCAGAGCGTCGCGCGACCCTCTTCGACGAGCGCGAACTGGCTCTGGCCGTGGCAGAACGAGCCCGCGTCCAGCACGGGCACGACGCGGCCGGCCAGCTCGAACCACGAAAGGCCCGGGCGGTGGCTGTGGCCGACGAGCACCAGCCGGATCGCGTTCGTGATCGCGGGGGCGAGCGCCCGAGCCGCTTCGAGCGCCCGCCGAAAGCGCGCGGGTCGCTCGCCGAAGTTGCACCAGCGCGCGGCACGAAACGGCGTGGGCGCCTTCGGGGCCGCGCCTTCGGACCACGCGGAGCCCTGGTCCGCTTCCCGGGCGAGCTCTTCCCAATCGGCGATGCGCGCTTCGACGAGCGCGTCCGCGGGGCTCGAGATCGAGGCCAGCGACGAGCCGAGCGCGTTCCAGAGCGCGGGCGCATCGTCGAGCAGCGTGTCGACGCGCGCGTCGCCCTGATGGCCGTGGAACGCGAACACCCGGCCTCTGCAGAAGCGCTGCGAGTGCCCGAGGCGCCCGGCGGTGAAGCCCCAATCCGGCGGCGATCGCGACCACATCCAATCGCGATTGCCCAGGCAGAAGCGCGTGTCGAGCTCGTCGATCAA
The DNA here is from genome assembly GCA_025937835.1 of Polyangiaceae bacterium. Lineage (GTDB taxonomy): Bacteria > Myxococcota_A > Polyangia > Polyangiales > Polyangiaceae > PMG-095. Next base: position 5,990 of record JAICQO010000102.1, on the reverse strand, counting down.
CAGCGACTCGATGCGCCGGTGAGCGTCGCGGAACGCAGCGTCGCTGCGAGCGTCGTAAAAGTCCCCGAGCTGGCAGACGCTGAGTGCGCGCCCGCGCGCCTGGAGGCTGGCTTTGGCAAGGACCACGGCCTTCAGAAAGCGCTCGAGCCGCGCGACCTCGTCGCGAGCGCTCTCTCCGAGGTGCAGATCGGGCAGCACCAGCAGCACACGGGAATCGAGCACCGGCTCGGCCGGATCGACGGTCCAGGCGAGCTCGATCGGCGCCCGACCGGCGCACACCGGTTCGGGGGATAACCCCGCGAGCGCGAGCTGCTGGAGGATCTCGCTGTTCACGAACGAGTCGAATCAACGCCCGCGCGGCAGCCGGGAAAATGGTCATTTGCTTGCTAACGGGCCACGCGCTCGAGCACGAGCGCGCCGTAGTCCGGGACCTCGAGCTCCGAACCTCGATCCAGGCAGGCGTCGCGACCGCCGTTCGGGTGCTCCCCCTCGGACTCGCTGGCGATGGCGAACGCCGGCCAGGTGGAGTTCCACAGCTCGCGATAGCTGCCCGCGCCGAGGTTCAGCTCCGAGAGCCGCTTCTTGCCGGACCAGCCACCGAAATTCAGGAGCACGAAGTAGTCGTCGGAGTCGCCGCGCGCGAACGCCAGGAGCTGTCCCTCCGCGAAGCGAACCGACAACGGCGACGGCCCCTCGATGCACGGGTTGTTGCGCCGAGTTTCCCCGAGCGCCCGCCAGAAGGCGCGGATGCGTCCGCGATCCGGCTCGCGCTGATAGCCGTCGAGATCGAGCGCTGCGGCCGAGCCGAACTCGAAGCGCTGATCCTCCCCGGACTCGGCGCCCATGAAAAATAGCGGAATTCCGCGCGAAAACAGCGTCGCGGCCGCGGCCACCTTGGCCATGCGAAAGCCCTGCCCGTAACCGGCGACGTACGCGATGCGGTCGCGCACGTTCCCGACCTCGTCGTGGCTCTCGGGATAGTTGGTGGTGCCGTACCAGTTGCGGCTCGGACCGTTTCCGAGCTCGAAGGCCTGGGCGAGCCGTGGGATCACTGTCAGGTCGCGCCGGCAAGCGTCCACCAGGCGGTCGTGGAAATCGTCGCACCACTGCGTGTCCATCGGCCCGCCCGGGTTGGTGAGCGACCACTCGTTCGGCAGGTGCTCGGCCATCAACAGGCAGCGCGAGTCGGCGTGCTCGTGGAGCGCCGAGCGCAAGGCGTGCAGAAACTCCCAGCCGCCGCCCGAGCCGCGCACGCGCACGAAGCCGCTCCAGTCATCCCGGACGTGCGAGTGCACGATCGTGGCCGTGTGATCGAGACGGAAGCCGTCGATGTGGTACTCGTTCGCGAGGTACACCAGGTTCTCGGCGAAGAAGTGGCGCACCTGGGGATGGTCGAAATTGATCATCGCGCCCCACGCCGTGTCACCGTCGAAGAACGTCTCGCGCGCCATCGACCACAGGATGTTGTCGGCGGTGCCCGCGTGGTTGAACACCACGTCGAGCAGCACCGCCAGGCCGTGCGCGTGGCAGGTATCCACGAGCTCCTTCAAGGCGTCGGGTCCGCCGTAGCGACTCTCGATGGCGTAAAAATAAGCCGGATCGTAGCCCCAGGAGTTCTCCGTCCCGACCTCGTTCACCGGCATGAGCAAGATCGCCGTCACGCCCAGCTCGCGCAGGTAGCCGCCCGATTCGCGGAGCTCCCGCGCCACGCGACGGAACGGTGCTTCGTCGCTGCGCTGGCTGAAGCGCGCGGGGTGGAGCTGGTAGACGTTCAAATATTGCCAGCCCGGGCGCTGCCAGCTCTGGTCCGTCCAGCGAAAGCGCTGGTGATCGACCAGGCGCGAGCAGTCGCCGCTCCACGAGCTCTTGACCCAGCCAGCGGCGGGGTCTTGCAGCTGTTCGCGGTCGTTCAGCAGGAACTTGTATTCGGCGCCGTGGTAGCTCTCTCGGCCGAGCCCCCCGAGCACCTCTTCGAGCGAGACCCGCGCCCAGAAATAGCTGCCGTCGCGCGTCAGGTGCATTTCGATCGGATGCTGTTCGAAGCCGGCCCATTCGCCGAGCAGCCGCAGGCGCGCCGCGGAGGGAGCGTGCACCACGAAATGCAAGAAGCCGTGCTCGGTATAGGCCCCCGGGCGACGGACGAAGAACGGCGGATCGCGGAAGAGATCGGAAGGGGGCGCGCTCTCGAGCAGGGGCGCGCGGTCCAGCACCACGTAACGCCGGCACAGCTCGCCGTCCGCCGGCACGTCCACATAGTGGCGTTCGATGCTCTCCCACTCGCCGTCGCGATCGCGAAACTTCACCGAGGTGAGGACGCCCGGAAAGGTCTTGAAGCGGACCCGGCCATCCGCGTCGGCCGGCACGTCCGGGTGCAGCGGGGCGCGTGCGTGGTTGAGCCAGACGTGCGCTCGCAGGCCATCGCCGAGGCCGAGCGGTGACCGCGCCGCCACGTCGAGCTCGACCTGGACGCTCGGCACGGGCCGGGTCTCGAACAAGGTGTGCTCGCCCTCGAGCGCCCAGAATTCGCTGACGGCGTCGCAGCGGAAGCGTCGCTTCGCTTCCTCGTGTTCCCAGCGCTGCGACGGCGGCAGCTCGGGGTTCTGAAATAAGGCGCCGTACTCGAGCTGCGTGTAGAGCTCGGCTTCGTAGGTGGCCCAGGGAAAATCGAGCGCGATCGGAGCCAGGTCCAGGTCGATCTCGGAGTTTTCCTGCCACAGGTGGAGCTGCGCCGGCTCGGGGAACTCCTGACGGAAATGCAGGGTGAGCTTCTTCTTCTGGGGAACGTCGTGGACCAGGGTCGAGGTCTCGGAGTGGGTCCAGAGCTCGACGCCGTCGGCGGAGGACCACAGACGATTGGCGATTTCGGGTTCGAATTCGTCGAACAGCCCGCCCGCGCCCTTGCGGATGAACTTGAACGCGAACAGCGAGCGCTCCCGATCGTCGAGCTCGATTTGAAAAATTGGCCCGAGCGCGTCCTCGTCGACCGGGTCGACGCGCCGCCCTTCATTCGAGCCGGGCAACCACAAATAGGCCTGGCTCGGGCGGTAACGGCGGGCCGAGACCAGGTGCACTTTCACCGAGCGCCGGCTCGCGCGGCGCGGGTCGATCGTCAACACCCGCGAGGTGCCCTCGGCAAACCACAGCTCACCAGCGAAGTCGCCGCACGCGGCTCGCGGCAAGCTCTTTCGCTGTGCCGCGTCCTCGTAGTTCGAGGGTTGGCCGCCGGCCGAGTATTCGAACAAGAGCGCGTGCACCGACTGCAGCACGCACGGCTCGAGATCGTAGTCGAAGGTTGCCCAACCGCCGGTGATCGCCTTCGGGTGCAGGTAGAGCCGAGTGTTCGTGCCTTCGCGCCAGAGATGTAGCCCCGGGCGTTCGCGGCCAGTGAGCACGTGAAAGAGAGTCATGCCGGGCCCTTCACTCAGGGAGAGAACGGCGGCTGCCCGGCTGCGTCAATGAGCAGTTCGTTCGCGACGGACGGGCCGGGGCGTCAGTTGTCGTTCGCGACGCGCGAGCTCTTCCGGCCGTTCTCGAACAAGCGCAGCTCTTCGACGAGCTTGCCATCGGTCTCGATGTCGAACTCGGCCGTCTGCAGGGCCTCGATCACGATCCGGCCGTGGTTGTCGATGGTCGTCGCGTCGCCCGCGACGAGCACCACGTCGCCCGTTTCGGGAGCGGTCACCCACAAGACGCCCGCGACGCAGGCGATGGCGACCCGCCCCGGCACTCCCAGCCCGAGCACGCTGCCGCGTGCGAGCGCCATCTCGATTCGGGGACTGGTCTCTGTCTTGCTGTTCCGCATTGCGGTTCCTCGCGGTCGAGGAATACACGCGACGTGCCAGCGGCAATTCCGCCGAAAGGCCCGACTTTTCCCAATGGTTTCCGTTTTTCGTCAGGCGCGTCGCGCGGACAGCCGTCTCGCGGCCGGACACTTGTCCGGCTTCTCGAAATCGACTCAGCGCCGGCGCGCGCCGTGCCAGCTCGCGCGACCTTCGACGATGCCACCGTCTACGGTCATCGCCACGACCATGCCCGCATCGGCCATCACGCTCACGAACGGCGTGCGCCACTCCGGGTCGCGCCACACCGCTTGAAAGCCGGAGTCGCGTTGCGGGTCGCGCACCCAGAGCTTGCCGACGCTCGCGGCCCACTCGCGATCGAGCACGTCCATCGCGCTGGCGGTGAGATCCGGCGCGCCCTCGGCGATCGTGCTCGTGACGCGATCTTCTTCGATGCGCACGGCGACGCCGTCACTGCCGACGACCAGGCCGATGCCGCGCTGCGGTTCGCTCGAGCCGCCGACGAACGCGCGCGTGCGCGGCGTCTCGAGGTATTGCGTTTCCCACATCGTGGGCGTGTAGATGGCGGCGAACCCGATGCCCTGCCAGAGCCGCCCGCAGATGAGCCAGCGCGAGTCGTCGAGGCGGAGCAGCGACGAAACGAACGCGACGCCGGTGAGCGGCAGCGGGCGTAGCCAGCGGCGCGCAGCCATGGCCCAGAGGTACGGCTGTTCGCCGGGTTTTTGGCCGACTGCCGCGAGCAGATCGTCGAAGCGGCCGCTGGCATGAGAGAACACGACGTCGGGATCCGGCGCGCGCTCCACCTCGCGCACGCCGTCGCTGTTGTAGACGGCGAGCGTGCCGCCGGAACCGCCCACGAGCCAGCCGCCGGCTTCGTAGCGCCGCGCGAACTCCATGCCGCTCGGCAAGCTGCTCGCGATGTCGGGCGCGTACAGCCACGACTGGCCGTTCCAGAACAACGGACCCTCCGGCGTGAACGCGAAGCAACGGCCGTCGGTGTCCCAGGCGGCGCTCTGGATCACCACCGAGTCGCCCGGTGGGTGGCGCACGCTCCAGCTCCAGCCTTGCAGATCCGCTGGCGGCGACAGGCTGAGCAAGCTGTTCATCAGCCTCCGGCTCGGACGCGGCGGGCGGGCCTGGCTGGTGAGCCACGGCACGAGCGTGGCCGCGAGCTCGTACGCCTCTTGCGGGCGCTGCTCGATCGCGAGCGAGGTGGCGCGCGCCAGCACCGCGTCGATGGCCCGGCAGTCTTCCTGCCGATCGCGCAGCTCCGGGCTCAGCGATTTGGCGTTGAGCAAGCTGCGGCGGCGCTTCTCGCGGATCATCCCGTAGACGTGGACCGGGGTGCGCGCGTCGAAATAAGCCTCGCCCGTGAGCACGTAGAACACGACGCAGGCCAGCGCGAACACGTCCGTGTAGGTGCCGACGGGCGCGCCGTCCGGCAAACTTTGCTCTGGCGCGGCGTAACCGAGCGTGCCCACGCTCATGTCGCCGAAGGTGTTGGCGAGGCCTTGCGGGCGCGCCACGCCGAAGTCCGAGATCTTGAAGATCTCCGACTCGCCGAAGCCGCAACACAGGATGTTGCGCGGCGTGAGGTCGCGGTGCACGACGCCGACGCCGTGGATCGCCGACAGGCCGGCGGCGAGACAGCGCACGACGTGCGCCGCGCGCACCGGGTCGAAGGCGTAACCGGTCTGAGCGATCGAATACGAGACGCGATCGTCGAGCGTGGTGCCTTCCACGCCGCCGTGGACATACTCGAGCGCGAGCCACGGCGTGGGGCGGTTGTAGAGCTCGGTGGTCCCGGTATCGATGAAGCGCACGACGAACGGCGTCGGCGGCACCCGCTCGTTGAGGCGCCCGAGCGCCACGGATTCCTTCTGGACAAGCAGCGTTGCGGCCTCGGTGCCTTGCGTGCCCGAGCCGAAGGTCGGGCGCACGAGCTTGATCACCACCGGCGAGTCGCCCTCTTGCGAAACTCGCGTCGCCAGGAAGGCCAGACCCATCCCGCCCTCACCGATCTGACGCTCGAGGCGGTAGCTCACCCCAGGTCTGAGATCGGAGCCGATCATCATCCCTGAAAACGGCAACGAGAGCGGCGCGTTGGAGGAGCGATCGGTCATGCGGCGTCGGGGCGCCCGTGCTGTCGGGCAGCCTGGCCGAAGAGGCTATCATGAACCGGCGCCGGGT
>JAICQO010000073.1 GCA_025937835.1 Polyangiaceae bacterium | reverse complement strand
GTGTACTTCGTTTCCCGTTCGCAGCGGCTGTGCTCGGGATCATAGTAGGGCAGCGGGCACTTCGAGTCCTTCACGAGCTCATAGGCGACCTCCGCAAACAGAATCGGCACGCCGAAACGACCCACGACGCTCAGCGCGGCACCACCCCAATTGCCTTCCACGCCATGAATGATCGGGGGCACGAGCAGGTAAGTGGGGATGGCCACGAGCCCGATTTCGGCCGTTTCTGCCAGGTACGCGAGACCGACGATGGCGAGCGTCCCGACGTCTGCAGCGATGATGCTCCCAGCGTACGACTCCTTCTCAGGGACTGTCTTCGCCGGACCACTCTGTGCTGCCGGTGCCACAGCATCAGCGAGCGCCGTTTCTGCTAAAAACAGCGAGGTGGCGAGCCCAAACACCAGAGACGTCCAACGCATGTCCCGATAGACAGCAAGCCGCGTGCCCGCCCCTCCGGCGAAGGTATCAGGCTTGCGATCTACTTGCGCGCGGCCTGCATTCCGTCACTCGCCCGCGGCAGTCCAGGGTGAGCTCGCAGCATTCTTCGAACATCCGGCGGATGAGCCCGCGCCCGCGCTGAACCCGCGATTTCATGGCCGAGAGCGTGACACCGAGCAGATCCGCGGCGTCCTTTTGAGTCAGACCCTGCAGCTCGGTGAGCGTCACGGCCTCGCGGTACGGCGACGGCAAGCGCGCGACGAAGAGCGCAATGCATTCGGCGAGCTCCGATTCGAGGTCGCTATCGGGTTCGAGCGCTGGCCGTTCTTCCGGGTTCGGCTCGTTCGCCGGCAGCGGATGCCGCTTGCGCGCGCGGCGGTGATCCACGATGGCATTCGAGGCCACGCGGTACACCCAGGGCCCGAAGCGCTCTTCTTCCGCGAGCTCAGCCACGCCGCGGTGCACTCGAACGAGCGTGTCTTGCAGCACGTCGTCGATGTCGGCCACCGAAGCCACGCGGCGCGCGACGTACGGCCGGAGCCGTGCTTCGAGCTCACGCCAGGCGCCGCGTGCTTCGGGCGTTATCACTGGGCCGGCTCCGCGGGAGCGCAACACGAAGGGCCGCAGCGGTCGTGTCCGGTGGTCCCATCTGGCTTGCGCCCCTCGATGGTCGCGGATGCGACGTAGCTTGCCGAGCCGGGCATGCAGCGCTCCAGGAACTCGCCGCTGCCCGGGCGCACCTGAATCACGACATCCGCGAAGCCGGCTTCGACCAGCAGGCGGCGCAAGGTCGCTTCACTCGCCGCGCCTGCGATGCAGCCGGTGTACGCCTCCAGGCTCTTCGCGACCTCGGGCGGCATCGGCCGGGTGGCGATCACGTCCGAAATCGCGAGCCTGCCTCCGGGCTTCAAGACGCGAAATGCCTCGCGAAAGACGGCCTCCTTGTCGGGAGACAGGTTGATCACCCAGTTCGAAAGGATGGCGTCGATGGTCGCGTCGAGGATCGGCAAGTGCTCGATCTCGCCGAGCCGAAAGTCGACGTTGTTCGCCTCCACTCGCCGCGCGTTGTCGCGCGCCTTGGTGACCATCTCGGGCGTCATATCGACGCCGATCACGCGACCGCTACGCCCGACGCGCTTCGCCGCCAGAAAGCAATCGAAGCCCGCACCGCTGCCGAGATCGAGCACCGTCTCTCCCGGTCGTAACGCCGCGATCGCCTGCGGGTTGCCGCAGCCGAGCCCGAGATCGGCGCCGTCCGGCACGCTAGCCAGCTCGTCTGCGCTGTAGCCGAGCTCCAGGCTGCCGTTGCCTTGCGTTCCGCAGCAACCCACGCCGCAGCCGTCTTGCCCGCGCGCCACCTGAGCATAGGCGCTCCGTACCTGGGCTCTCACTTGGTCGTTATCTTGGATGTTCATCGGGGCCTCCAAGCCTCAAGACGGGGACCCTCGTCGAAGGACGCAGAAAAAGCGCCGCGGAGCGGCTATTTCGAAAATAGTCAAAGAAGGGCCTTGCGGCTACTTCCAAATTATTGGAAATAATGCGGCGTGCCTTCCAAACTCGAGCGACACCACCACTTGAAGCGCCTGCTCGACGCCGGGCTACTCCGCAGCCGCGCGCAGGGCACCTTTCACTACTACGAGGCCGAGTATCCGGCCCTGCGCACGCTCACCGACTACCTCTGGGAAGACTGCTGCAAGCGCGGCCAGTCGAGTTGCTGTTGATGACACCGCCTTCTCTCGCGCGGCAACTCGTCTCGGAAGGTCTCGGGACGGCGTTCTTACTCGCGGTCGTGATCGGCTCAGGCATCATGGGCGAGCGGCTGGCGGGTGGAAACCTCGCGCTGGCCCTGCTGGCCAACACGCTCGCCACCGGCGCAGGTCTCGTCGCGTTGATCCTGACCTTCGGAGCCGTCTCGGGAGCGCACTTGAACCCCGCCGTGACGCTCTCGGCCGCGGCTCAGGGCGCCTTGCCGTGGCGTAAGGCGGTGGGGTACATCGTCGCGCAGGTGGCAGGTGCATTCCTCGGTGTTGCCGCCGCGCACGTGATGTTCAGTGAACCCTTGTTCTCGGCGTCAACACACAGTCGAGCTGGCAGCGGGCAGCTCGCGGGCGAGTTCATCGCCACCTTTGGCCTGCTGGCTACGATCTGGGGCTCGGCGCGTACGAGGCCCACGGCCGTACCCTTCGCGGTTGGTAGCTACATCACGGCCGCGTACTGGTTCACTTCGTCGACATCGTTCGCCAACCCCGCGGTCACGCTCGCGCGGGCCGCGAGCAACACCTTCGCAGGCATTCGACCCATCGACGTGCCAGGTTTCATGGTCGCACAGCTGCTGGGGGCGGCCGCGGCGACCGCATTGTTCTCGTGGCTCGTTCCAAGACGAGAGGTAGCAGCATGAACACCGTGATCTTCGCCTGCGTTCACAACGCTGGCCGTTCTCAAATGGCTTCGGCCTGGTTCAATCGCCTTTCGGATCCGAAAAAAGCGCGCGCAGTGTCCGCGGGCACGCAGCCCGCAGCGCATGTGCACCCCGAGGTCGTCGAGGCCATGCGCGAGGTCGGGGTCGAGCTCGAAGGCGTTCAGCCGCAGAAGCTCACCGATGAGCTCGCTGAGCATGCCGTGATCCTCGTCACCCTGGGCTGCGGCGAAGCCTGCCCGCACGTGCCCGGCCTGCGCCGCCTCGACTGGCCGCTCGAAGATCCGAAAGGCCTACCCCTCGTGCGCGTTCGGCAAATCCGCGATCAAATCAAGGCTCGCGTCGTCGAGCTACTCGAGCAGGAGCGCTGGCGCTGATGGTGGAGCTCGCGTGTGATTGGGTGCGCCCCCTGAAAAGTGCGCGACTCACGTCGCGATCGTCCCTGGGCAACAAACCGCGTCACCCCAACCCCCAGCAGCCGCGCCTCGCCATCCCTGTATCGGCCCGCGCCGCTCAGTGCGCACCCAAAAACCTTGGCGACTCATGGCGCGTCTCTGCGCCTTGGCGACGAGGCCGTACCGCGCCGTTAGGGGCATCCACCCTGCGGGCAGGTGTTGCACGCGACGGTGACGCCGGTTTGGAGGCTGAAGGTCATCGGGCAGCTGGTGGTGCACGCCTCTACCCTGCGGATCGCCGGCAGATTCGCGGTGATCTGGCTATGAAAGGCTGTGACTGGAACGCCCGGACTGTGCCAGCGTGTGCCGAGCCCAGTGTGGGAGTGGCGGCTAAAGTGCCGAAACGAGTGCCGCTCTGCGTGGCACGTGATGTGCTCAGCAGCGCGGGTTGATGAGGATCCGACCCTTGGTCGTGGGCTGCTCGCTGACTGCGCTGGTGGCGGCCTGCGGGGAGAGCGAATCGGGATCGCCTGCTGAGACAGGAGGCTCCGCGGACGCCGCGACGGGGGGACAAACCGGCGGTGCCACGACCGGCGGTGTGCACGCGACCGGGGGTGTGAACGCGACGGGCGGTGTGAACGCAACCGGCGGAGCGAACCCCGGCGGCGCAAACATGGGTGGCGCGGGCTCAGGCGGCCCGGTTGCGGGTGGTGCGAGTGCGGGTGGTGCGAGTGCTGGCGGCAGCGCGGGACAGGCTGCAGGTCCGGTCTTCGATTGCCGCGGCCCGGAAATCTTGGCCTGCGAAGAAGACGACGACTGCACGTTCATCAGAACCAACAATTGCTGCGGCCCTGGGCCGATCCTCGGGGTGGGTACGAGGTTCCGAGACGAGCAGCCCGATTGTTACAAAAACATCTATCCGCTTCAGGAGTGCCCGCCACTCGGCTGCGCCAGCATCGCGACCACCGAAGACAGCCTGGACGCAAGCGGAGAGCGCGGCTCGGCCGTGATCGCGCGCTGCTACGAGATCGAGCCCGGCCGCAAGGAGTGCAGGACCACGCTCGCCGGCTCGTGCGTGCACCAAGCGACCCGCTGCGCCGAGGGCGACGAATGCCAAAACGACTGCGACCAACCCTGCACCTGCCGAGACGGCCTCCTGGTTTGCGAGAAACCCGAACCCGGTTCGCCCTGTGAGGCCACTCAAGGCTGCGGCTACCGAAACTCCCCGAACGACGGCACCGCCCTCAATTGCGTGTGTTCTAGCGACGGCACCTGGACCTGCTAAGCCGCTCTCTGCTCCCCCAAAAAACTTGGCGACTCGCGGCGTGCCCCGCGCGCCTTGGCGACAAAAGCCGGTTAGTGTCTTCCCACGAGCCGACGGATAGTGCTCAAGAGCGCATTCAGATCAACGGGCTTCGTGAGGTGTTCTTGAAAGCCTGCGGCGCGGGCGCGGGCGGCGTCTTCGGTGCGAGCGTAGGCGGTGAGGGCGATGGCGGGGATGGCGCCGCCTTCTTCGCGGGGGCGGGAACGGACGGCGCGGATAAGGTCGTAGCCGTCCATGCCGGGCATGCCGATGTCGCTGACGATGACGTGGAAGGGACCAGCCTCCGTGAGACCTTGTTCGGCGCTGTGGGCCGCAGTCACGCAGGCTCCGACGCTCTCGAGCAGCTCGCGGAGCAGCTCGAGCGAGTCGCGATCGTCGTCGATGGCGAGGATGCGGATTTGGCGGAGCTCCCCGAGCCGGGCGGGCACGGGGGTGGCGACGCGCGGGAGGCGGGCACCGCTCTCGAGCGGGGGCTCGGCGGGCACGGCGCGGATCGGGAAGCGCACGTCGAACGTGCTGCCTTTTCCGGGGCCATCGCTGCGCGCGGAGACCGAGCCTCCGTGCGCTTCGACGAGGTAGCGCACGATCGCGAGGCCGAGCCCGAGCCCTCCGTGCTGGCGCGTGGTCGTGGCGTCGACTTGCCGGAAGCGTTCGAAGATGTGGGCGAGGTGCTCGGGGCGTAGGCCGGCGCCGCTGTCCACGATCTCGATGCGCAGCCAGCTGCCCTCACGAGCGACGCAGACGCGCACGCGGCCTTCGGGCGGCGTGAAGCGGATCGCGTTCGACAGCAGATTCCAGAGGATTTGTTGGACGCGATCGGGGTCGGCGAGCGTGCGGCCGACGTCGGGGGCGATCGTCGCCTCGAGCTGCACGCGTTTGGCGTCTGCCGACGGGCGCACGACGTCGAGCGCGGCCGCGACGACGTTCGCGATGTCCACGGAGCCGAGCGCTAGCGCGAGCTTGCCGCTGATGATGCGCGACACGTCGAGCAGGTCCCCGACCAGGCGAGCTTGAGCCTCGGCGTTGCGCTCGAGCACATCCAGGCCCTTCTGGAGCTTCGCGGGATCCGCGTGATCTTGCTGCAGGATCTTGGCCCATCCGAGCATGGCGTTCAGCGGAGTGCGGAGCTCGTGGCTGATCGTGGCCAAAAATTCGTCTTTGGCGCGGGCCGCGGTTTGCAGCGCCTTGCGCGCCGTCACCTGCTCGGTGATCTCGATGCCGATCGCCATGATGCCGCTCACCTGGCCGTCACTGCCGTGGATCGCCGAGAGGCTGAACTTGAAGAAGCGCTCTTCGGGCTCGCCGCTGCCGCCACGCGCGAGCGGCACGCGCATCTCGTTCGTCACGAACGGCTCGCCTTTGCTGAAGACGTTGGCGAGGATCTCGCCGAGCGGGTACTGCCGGAGCTCGGGGAAGGCGTCGTGGTAGGTCTGGCCACGCACGTCGCGCCCGACCATCTCGCAGAACGGGCCGTTGGCGATCTCGAAGACATGCGTCGGTCCGCTCAGAAAGGCCGCCGGGATTGGCGCGTGCTCGAGCAGGTTGCGCCGCTCGTACTCGACACGCGCGCGGGCTTGAGTGGCCTCGATCTGCCCGACAATCTGCGCGAAAAACAGCGCGTAGCGGTCGTCGAACGGCAGCCGCGCGCTCACGCCGAACACGATGTGGCCCGTGCCCTGGATCGGGACGGCGTGGACCAGAGTCACCGGCTCGGGCCAGGGCGCTGCGGCGACGGGCGCGGGCAAGGCGAAGGTGCTGGCCGTGAGCACGAGCTTGCCCGTGACCATTTGAACGGCCGCGGCCGCGGTCTCGTCGATGCCGATCAGCAGCGGGGGCTCGTTGCCCGAAACCACGATCGCGAACGGCACATCGTGCGGATCGCTGCCGAGCGCACCGGCTGCGAGCCGCGTGGCTTCGGCGGGCTCGCGCGTGGCGAGCAGCCCGTCCCCCAGGGCGCGCAGGAGCTTGAGGCGGCGCTCGGCGAGCACGTGCCCCGTGGTCTCGGTGCACAAGACCAGCGTGCCGCCGACGGAGCGCGCGTCGTCGAAGATCGGCGAGTAGCCGTAAGTCCAGTAGACCTCTTCGAAGCGGCCGTTGCGCAGGATCGGCACCAGCTGATCTTCGTTCCAGCTCGGCGCGCCGTGCCGCATCACGTCCTCGATTTGCGGACCGATGATCGGCCAGATCTCCGGCCAGCACTCGCGGCCGGGCTGTCCCATCGCTTTGGGATGCTTGCCCACCCCGAAGCTCGGCAGATAGGCGTCGTTGTAGAACTGGATCAGCTCAGGCCCCCACCACAGAAACATCGGGTGCCGGGAGTGGAAGATCGTCGCGAGCGTGGTGCGCAGGCTGCTCGGCCAGGAGACTGGAGAGCCGACCGGCGTTCGGCGCCAATCGACCGAGCGCGCCACTTCCGCGCAGGCACCGGTCCCGAAGAAGTAGGTCTCCTCGCTCGCCACGGGGGCGAATCTAGCACGGGCGATTCCGCGCTAGTTCAAAGTGAGCAGTTTTGCTGTACTAGGTCGAGGAACCGATCGAGGTCGAGCGGCTTCTTCATGGCCATCTTGGTGTCCAGGGAGCGCGCCCGGGCTTCGGCGTCGTGATACGCGGAGATCACCAATACCGGGATCTTCGAGAGCGTCGGGTCTCGGAGTTGTTCGTCGCGAAAGGCCTTGCCGTCCATGATCGGCATCATCAGGTCGAGCACGATCAGGCAGGGCAGGGTCTGGGCGTGCGAGAGCGTGTTCAGCGCGTCGCGTCCGTCTCGCGCACCGATGGCCTCGTAACCATGGTCGTGGAGCAGATCGACCAGGCTCTCGCGGATCTCTTCGTCGTCTTCGACGACCAGGATGGGGTGTGCGTGGCTCATCGTCAGACAGCTGCCGAGGTTGGTTGTTCTTCGAGTGGCATGCGCACGGTGAAACGCGCGCCACCGCTGCTGCGGTTCTCGGCCGCGATCGTGCCACCGTGGGCAGCGATGATTTCGTGCGAGATGTAGAGCCCGATGCCGAGCCCGCCGTAGTGGTGTGTCGGCGCCGCTCTTCCGAAGCGATCGAAGAGCTTGGAGAGCGCGGCGTCCGTCAGCCCCGGGCCCTGATCGCTCACGGCAAGCGCCACCTCGCCGTCCTTCTTCAAGAGCGAGACCTGGATCGGCTTGCCGGCGGCGTATTTGATGGCGTTCTCGATCAGGTTCGAGACCACCTGTTCGAGGCGCACGCGGTCCCAGACTCCGACGCAAGCGCCGGAGCTCTCGAACGTCAGCGAGCAGCCTGCCTTGGCGGCGGTCAGGCGCAGGCTTTCTACCAGGGTCTTGATCGCATCGCTCAAGTCGTAGCGCTCCGGGTGGAGCGTGAGCCCGCCGCTCTCGATGCGCGACACGTCGAGCAACGACTCCACCAACCCGTTCAAGCGGTCGGCGCCGCAGGCCGCGCGCTCGACCTTCTTCGCCAGCCTCGGATCCAGGGAATCGGTCTGGTGGCGCAGGCTGTCGATCTGAAGCTTCAGCGCCGTGAGCGGAGTCTTGAGCTCGTGGGAGGCGATCGACAAGAACTCGTCCTTGATGCGCGCGGCAGCCTCGGCCCGGATCAACCGCAGACGCTCCTCGTCCGCGCGCCGCTTCTCGGTGAGATCTCGGGTCACCTTCGCGAAGCCAATCAGCTTGCCCTCCGAGTCACGCAGGGCGGTGATGATCACGTCGGCCCAGAAGCGCGAGCCGTCTTTTCGCAGCCGCCAGCCCTCGCTCTCGACGCGCCCCTCGGCTTCCGCCTGCGCCAGCAAGCGCCGCGGTAGTCCGCGCTCGCGATCCTCCAACGTGTAGAAGGTCTCGATGTGCTTGCCGATGATCTCGGTCGCCAGATAGCCCTTGGTAAGCCGCGCGCCGGTGTTCCAGGTCGCGACGTGACCCGACTCGTCGAGCATGAAGATCGCGTAGTCACGGATGCTGTCCACGACCAGGCGCATTCGGTCATCAGCTTCGATGAGCTCCCGCCGTGTTTCCTCGAGCTTCTCTTCCGTCACGCTCATCAATCATACGCCCCGCGTCCCACTTCGTCGCACTCCGGGGGGTGGGGAAGAAGACCCAGAGCCGGGCAATCGACTCCAAATGACACGACTCGTCCTGCTGCACGCGCCGGCACCCACAGACGCTGGCAGTGCGAACGCTCCCGTTGGCGCGCGGCATGCACCGCGGGGCGCATGACTGGCTCCAAGGATAAACGAATTCGCTATGCCGTGATCGGAGCCGGGAACATCGCCCAGGTGGCGGTGCTGCCGGCCTTCGCTCACGCGAAGGAAAACTCCGAGCTGGTGGCGCTCGTCACCGGAGATCCTCACAAGCGCGCCGAGCTCCGCGAGCGGTTCGAGATCGAGCACGACGGCGACTACGACGAGCTCGAAGCGGTGCTGGAGCGCGGCCGGATCGACGCCGTCTACATCGCCACGCCGAACTCGACACACCGGGACTTTGCGCTGCGCGCCGCCGCGAAGGGCGTGCACGTGCTGTGCGAGAAGCCGCTGGCTCCGACGGCGGCCGACTGCATGAGCATCATCGACGCCTGCAAGAAGGCGGACGTGTTGCTGATGGCGGCATACCGGCTGCACTTCGAGGAGGCGACGCTCGAGGCCATCGACGTGGCGCGCTCGGGCAAGCTCGGAAAACTGCGGCTATTCAGCTCGTTTTTCAGCCACGTGGTGCGGCCCGGAGACATCCGAAAGGAGCCGGAGGTGGCCGGCGGCGCCGTGCTCGACCTCGGCGTTTACTGCATCAACGCGGCTCGCAACCTCTTCGAAGCCGAGCCCACGCTGGTGACGGCCGACCTGATCGAGAAGGACGGCGTCGACGACACCACGAGCGCGATTTTGCACTTTCCGGGGGACCGGATCGCGCAGTTCTGCGTGAGCAACAGCGTGGCAGGCGCTTCGAGCTACCGCATCGGTGGCAGCGACGGCGACCTGCGCGTCGAGCCCGCCTACGAGTACGTCGAGCCGCTCGTGCACTACCTGACCATCGACGGAGCGACCAAGAAGAAGTCGTTCGACAAGGTGGACCAGTTCGCCCCCGAGCTCAGGCACTTCTCGGAGTGCATCCTCGAAGGGCGGGAGCCCGAGCCTTCGGGTGAAGAAGCGTGGTGCGACATTCGTGTCGCCGAGGCGATCCTCACCGCGGCGCGTTCGCGCGCTCCGGTCGCGCTCGAGCCGTACCAGCGGCGGCGCCGACCGACGCTCGCGCAGGTCGAGCACATCCGCCCAGTGAAGAAACAGGAGCCGGTGCACGCACCGAGCCCCTCGCTGAAATGACTACGGAACAGGAAATTAGAGGAATTACCCATGGAAAATCGTGCATTCGCAATCGTTACGGGCGCTTCGACCGGCATCGGGCTCGAGCTCGCCAAGTGCTGCGCCGAAGCGGGCTACGACCTTTTGATCGTCGCTGACGAGCCGGAGATCCACGCCGCGGCGGAGATGATCCGCAGGCCTGGTATGAGCGTCGAGTCGATCGAGGCGGATCTGGCCAAGACCGAGGGCGTCGACCGGCTGCTCGCGGCGACGCGGGGGCGCCCCGTGACTGCGCTCCTGGCCAACGCGGGCCGAGGCCTGGGCCGCGCCTTCCTCGATCAGGAGTTCGTGGACATCCGCCAGGTGATCGACACCAACGTGACGGGCACGCTTTACCTGATCCACCGCATCGGCTGCGCCATGCGCGCGCGCGGTGACGGCAAGATCTTGATCACGGGCTCGATCGCGGGGTTCATGCCCGGCACCTACCAGGCCGTGTACAACGGGACCAAGGCGCTGCTCGATTCGTTCGCGTTCGCGCTGCGCGCGGAGCTCAAGGACTCCGGCGTGACAGTCACCTGTTTGATGCCCGGTGCGACGGAGACAGAGTTCTTTGCCCGGGCCGACATGCTGGATACCAAGTTCGGGACCGAGAAGAAGATGTCGGCCGAAGAGGTCGCGAAGCTCGGCTTCGAGGCCATGCAGAAGGGCGAAGAGGACGTGATCGCGGGCTGGAACAACAAGCTCCGCGCTGCGATCTCGCGGCTGATGCCGTCGACGGCACTGGCCGAGCAACATCGCAAGATGGCGGCGCCCGGCACGGCTGCGGAGTAATCAGCGAACGCGAAGTAAGAGCGAAGGCCGCGTCAGCGGCCTTCGCTATTCGAAGCCCGCCGCTATCAGGCGGCCTTCAGCACGACTTTTTCGCAACCGTCTTGCTTGTGCAGGAACATGTCGTAGCCGCTCTTCGCTTCCGAGAGCGGCAGACGGTGCGTGATGACGAAGGTGGGGTCCAGATCGCCCTTCTGGATCCGGTCGAGCAGCGTCCGCATGTAGCGCTGCACGTGGCACTGCCCCGCTCGCAGCGTCAGGTTACGGTTCACGATCGCGCCCATCGGGAAGTGATCGATGAGCCCGCCGTACACGCCGATCACCGAGACGACGCCGCCGTTGCGGCAGCAGCGAATTGCCTGTCGCAGCGCGAGCGGGCGGTCGGTCTCGAGCATCAGCGCCTGCTTGGTGCGATCGACCGCGTAGAGCGGGCCCGCGGCGTGCGACTCGAGCCCCACGGCGTCGATGCAGGCGTCCGGGCCACGACCGCCGGTCAGCTCCAATAGGGTCTCGTAGACGTCCGCTTCCTCGTAGTTGATGATGTCGGTCGCCCCGGCCTTTTCGGCCGCCATTTGCAGACGGTAAGGGAAGCGATCGATGGCCACGATCCGTTCCGCACCGAGCAAACGCGCGCTCGCGATCGCGAATTGCCCGACGGGACCTGCGCCCCAGACCGCGACCACTTCGCCGCCGCGCAGGTTGCACATTTCAGCGCCCATGTAGCCGGTCGGCAGAATGTCCGACAGGAACAGCACCTGCTCGTCGTCGAGCCCCGCAGGCACCTTGAGCGGTCCGACGTCCGCGAACGGCACGCGCACGTATTCGGCCTGACCCCCGGCATAGCCGCCGAGCAGGTGCGAATAGCCGAACAGGCCGGCGGGCGAGTGCCCCCACAGCTTTTCCGCCATCCAGGCGTTGGGGTTCGAGTTTTCACAGAGTGAGTAGAGCTCGTCGTGACAGGCGCGGCAGTGCCCGCAGGCGATCGGGAACGGCACGACCACGCGGTCGCCCACGGCCAGATTCGTGATCGCGGAGCCGACCTCGACGACCTCGCCCATGAACTCGTGGCCGAGCACGTCGCCCTTTTCGAGCGACGGGATGTAAGCGTTGTAAAGGTGCAAGTCCGAGCCGCAGATAGCGGTGCTCGTGACCTTCACGATCGCGTCGCGCGGGCTCAGGATTTTCGGATCGGGCACGTCTTCGACGCGCACGTCGCGCTTTCCGTACCAGCAATTGGCCTTCATAGCTTCACCGTGCCCTTCGCAGGCTTCTGCTGTTGATTGTTGGTGGGCCGCGCGGGGTGCGGGCCGCGGTGGACGCTGGCGTCGGATTTGGTGACGTCCCCCGTCTCGAGCACTTGCTTGAAGCGGCGCAGATCATTCTGCAGCTGTTGCTCCGGGATCCCGCGGAGGAGCTTGGCGACGCCGGAGCCGACGGGGCCGAACGGCGGCTCGAACCCCATTTCGACGTGCACCTCGGTGCCGCGCCCGGCCGGAGCCTGGACGAAGGTCACCTGGCCGTAGTTCGGCAGCTCCGCGCCCTCGAGCGAGCGCCAGGCGATGCGCTCGTTCTGCTTGTCGGCGACGATCGTGGCTTCCCACTTCACCGGGATGCCGCCCGGCCCCCGTGCTTGCCAGACGGAGACGCCGTTCGACTCCTCGACGGACTCGAGGTGGTCCATGAACTTCGCCAGGTTCCGGAAGTCTCGCCAGTACCGGTAAACTTCCTCGACCGTGCGATTGATGGTGATCGTGGCCCGCAAGTACACGGGCTCCGGCTGGCGGCGGCGCATCGTGCCGACCGCGTCGTAGACGGCCGCACCGGCCACGGCCGTGGTCAGCGCAGCGAGGTAGCCACGGCTGCGGCTCCGACTGTTCAGCGTTTGGCGCAACAGCAGCGCGATCGCGACGGCCTCCGCGCTCAACCGCCACCAATTCGCCGGGCGATTTGACGCGGACTGCTCGGTGTCGAGGCTATCGCCTTCCGTGGTGCGGAATAGGTTGGCCGGAGACCGGTCTAGGGTATCGGGTCGAGAAGTGGATTGCGTATACATGGATGAGCTCCGGCGGGCGCGGTGCAAGAGCCAAGCCCAACACCGCTGTGGGACAACACGGAGAAGCGCCGCGTGAAGGCAGGGGTGGGAATGTCTACTCCGCCCCGGTGTGGCAGATGGGTGAGGCGAGCCAGCGGCTACGCTTTGAGGCGCTCGAAGTCGAGCTCTTCGGACACTTGGGTGCGCGCTCCGAGGACGCGTTCCAAGATCCGGAGCGCCGCGTCGCTGTCGCGATCGTCGATGGCAGCCGTGCAATCTTTCGGGACGTAGAGCTCGTAGTCGCGCAGGAATGCGTCGTTGGCGGTGAACAACACGCAGCGCTCGACCGTGAAGCCCGCGATCACGAGCCTTCGGGCTTGCAGATAGACCAACAACGTATCGAGCGTCGTCGAATAGAAGCCCGAGTGCTTGGGCTTCATCACGAAAAAGTCCCGCTCTCCGGGCAAGAGTAGCCGGGAAACCTCGCGCCCTGGCGCGTCCTCGGCTAGGCAGTCCTCGACCACCCGCGACACGTCGGACTGCCAGCGGCCCGCGTTGTCGTTCACGTAGACCACTGGCACGCCCGCCTCCGCGGCTCGCTGCTTGAGCCGGGCGACGCGCTCCGCGACGGCGAGCGCTCGGGGAACGAACTCCTCGGAGCCCTCGAAGCGGAGCGCGTTCAGTACATCCACGAGCACGACCGCTACGCGGCAGTGCTCGGGGACGTTGCCGTGGAGATCGGGGTGTTTTTCCGGAGCAGGCATTGGGGCGTTGGGCGCGCCAGACTGCAAGCTTCAGGCCGCTCAGGCCCCGAGGGAGAGCTCGCCGGAGGCTCTGTTTTGCGACGCGGCGATCCACGTCCGCACGCGCTCGAGGTGTTTGGCCTCCTCCATCGCGGCGCTTTCGAACAGCTGCAGCTCGATTTCACCACCGGCTTCGCCGACGAGCTCGATCAGACTGTCCCAGGCGTCCCCGTCGGCGAGCTCTGCGACCAGCAGCGCTTCGAGCGCTTGAGCCAGGCTGGTTCGAGCATCGACGATGGCTTCCATCACGCCGCGCGTGATCGTCGCGTGCAAATCCGCCGACGGCGTCATGACCGTCGGATCGCCGCCCATCTTGGCGACCACGTCCGTCAGCAGGTTGTAATGGGCGTACTCCTCCTGCATCATCTCCACGAGCTCCTCGCGCGTGGGGCCGCCCTCGAAGCTGCCGGCGGCTTCCAGCTTCGAGATCAGCGCCTCGTAAAGCCGGACGCCGGTGCGCTCGAAGGCGAGGCGCTCCGATAGCTTGTCCAGCATCAGCGTCGGGCGTTGTCCGAGCACGCCCTGCAGAGCGGTTTTCGCCATGCCCTTGAGGCTGGTCGGCGGTGGGACGCTCCCGAGCCCCTCGCTCTCGCGCACGTATTCGCCGCGGCGCAGGCCGATGGTGCGCTCGTCTCCGTTCGTCATCGGCGGGAACTCGCGCGTTCCTTCGACCATTTCCTGTGCCAGGCGCGGCGAAGTCGCGATCCCGGTGCGATTCAGTCCAATTTCCACGTGGTTGGCCATGAGTGCGGTCCTTTCGGTAGAGTCTTTCTTGGATTTCAGACGGGGAGCGCGGCGCTGCTGCCCCGGCCAGCCATCGGCGGCTTCGTGGCGAGCTCGGTCCCCGGCGACCAGACGTAGCCGTCCGCCACCAGGTTCGTCGGTGAGCCCTCCGAGTTCATGTGGCTGCGGTAGATGACGGACGGGCTCTCCGCGGTCTCTTGCGAAAACGGTACGAACGCGGGGCCCATGGCCGTGAGGCCGACCTCGTTGCGAAGCACGGTGCGCACGAACTCGCGATGGCTCTCGTACGCGATCGGCTTCGGGAGCTTCGAGTCCAGCACCTCCGCTGCGTCGCGGCGCTCGATCGACTCGAAGAGCGCGCGCACGTGCTGCAGGTGTCCGAGCTCGTAATCCAGGAAGCGCTCCCAGATCGCCTTGATCCGCTTGTTTCCCTCGGATTCGACGCAGCTGTAGTAGTTGTAGACCTCGTTGGCTTCGTGCAAGAGCCATTTCTCGAGCCAGCTCTCGGTCGGATCGCAAATCGACTCGTACTGAGTCACGTGCTGCTCCTCGATGGACGCGATCTCGGCGTAGAGCTGACGTCCGATCGGGTCGGCGTAGGTTGGCCCGACGGTCATGTAATAGTCGTGCGTCTGAAATTCCCCGGCGACCAAGGTCGCTGCGTGAAGTTTCGTGATCAGCGCCGCCTTGCGCTTGTCGTAGGGGGTCCGTAGGTCGTCCGCCGGGTGGCGGTGCTCGACGGCCGTGGGCCGGCCGGGCAAGACGTCGGTGTAGCTCTGGAGCAGGTTGTTGGCGTCCTTGCCTTCGACGCGATCCATCAGCGCCGAGTAGCGATACATGTGATCGAAGTCTTCGAGCAGGCCGAAGCGGTAAACCTGCGCCAGGTACGGATCGGGCTCGGCGAGCGCGATCGCGGCCGTGACCTCGATCGCGACCTGCTCGAAGCCGATCGTGGTCTCGAGCACGTTCTGATCCGGCGGGTTGAGCCAATTGACCAGGGTCTGCTGGTGCTGCTCGACGCGCCGCACCTTGGCGAGCTCGAGCTGAAGGTCGCGGTTCATGCGCGAACAGGCGTGGCTGAAGCGCAGCGACTCCGACTCGATGCCGTTCATCAAGATCACGCGCACGCGCGTGAAAGCGTCGTCGTCGAGCTTGCTGTACGGAGGCTGAACCAGCTCTTTCCAGGTGAAGCGTTGTTGATCGAGGGGTGTGCCGCGATCTTTGAGAAGGTCGATGGTCATGTGGGGTCTCCTTGCTCGCCGCATGCCGAAGGCGAAAAGCGTTCCATCCCCGCGTGAGTGACGGTGCCGGTCAGCGGGCCCGATGCGGATCGAGCGCTCGCAGCGTGTCGCGGGACCGGTGCCTCGTGCCGAGCGCGCGTCCGAGTCAGCAGCGAAACAAGGAGAAGGGGACCGTTTGGATCATGGCAGTCTGCCTCGACGCGACGATCCTGAGCCCTTCCTGAGCCCTCAGGGCGCGGTGCTGCCGAACACGTGCGAGACTCCGGCGCTCAGAGTCACGGGCGAGCTGAGCGTCCCCGGAGGTTCGTCGCCTTCGACGATCTTCCGGAAAAAGGGGACGCGGACACCGAGCGTCAGCTCCGTCGCGCCGAGCGATTGAGTCAACGTGGCGGCTCCGAGCAGCTCGCTGCGGCCGAGGTTGCCGTCTTGCCGGAGCTTGCCGCCCCAGCGCTCTGCGGCTTCGTGAAACGCCTCGACGCCCAGCGAGCCCGCGAGGTCGCCGAGCAAGCCGGCTCCGAGCGAGGTGCCGCCGTAGACGCGCCAGGGCGCACGGTAGCCGTGGCGATTCTCGTACAGCGGTAGTTGCCCTTGCGCGAACAGCTGCCAGCGCAGTTCGCCGAATGCGCGCGAGGCTTCGAGGACGAGCACCGGATCGAAGCTGCCGCTTCCGAGTTGGATGTGCTGGTGGCGCAGCCCTTGATCGCCGAGCTCGAAGGGATCCTCTTCGGTACGACCGAGCGGAAGGGAAACGCCCGGCCGCGCCGCGAGCCACCAGCGCTCGACGCTGGTTCCGATGCGCAGCAGAACCCACGGATCGGCGAGGCCCGCGATCGTCTCGTCGCGGTGGTGGATGCCGGGGTCGAGCGGTTCGTACGGCGCGCCCTCGGGAGTCGTGTACTCGATGGTCGTCGAGACCGCGCGGAACGGGAGCTGGACCTCGACGCCGAACGTCTCGTTCAAGCCATATTCGGCTGCAAAACGCAGCTCGAGCGGATAGAGGTGCTGATCGTGGAGGTACGCGGGCTGCGCCGGCTGTTCGGAGCAGTTTGCGAGATCCCGGCAGCCAGCCTCGTGGACGACGTGAACGGTCGTGCCCGTCGCGGTGAGGCCGAGCCGGAGCGCGCGTTCGTCGAGCGGCCCTTCACTGCCGCGTGTCACGGCGAGCGATGGGTTGCGACAGCCGGCGCAAGCGTCCGCGACGCGGGGAATGCTCGCGAGCGAGAGGAGCGCAAGGAAAGCGGCGCGCTTCAACGGCTGGCCTCGGCGAGCACGCGGTCGAGCTCGTCGAGCTTTGCTCCCGCGATCGCCGCCACACGTTTGCCCTGCTTGTCGAAGATGACCAGGTACGGCAGCTCGGGCACTTCCTGCAGCCAGCGCTCGGCCACGGGCGTGTCCCAGGAGCCGATGTCAATCTTGCGCACGGCGAGGTCCGAGCGCCGAGCCAGGATCGGATACAGGTGTTCGTCGACCTTTCGGCACGGCGGGCACCAGGTGGCGTGAAAGTCGAACACCGTGACCTTGTTCGCGACGAGGTGCGGCTCGAGCGCGGGCAGGTCACTGCCGTCACTCACGAGCTGGACGATGTCGGCGCTCGGCGGCGGTTGCTTGGGCGGGGAGAAGTCGAGATCCGGGTGGCACTCGAGGCACTGCGACTCGGGCACCTCGTGCTCCGGGCACCAGTCCTTCTTCTTCTTGAAGCTCGCGGCGCGTTCCGGGTGGCAGCGGACGCAGACCTCTTCGGGCACCCCGTGCTCGCAGGCTTTCCAGTCGTGGTTTTTCGCCACCGACATCGAGCTGATGGTTCCGTGCGTCGGCTGCGCCGCGCAGGCAGTGAGGAGAAGGGCGAAGACTGCCAGGAGCGAGCCGGCTGACTGCGTCGGTCCGAACATGCCCCGAACCTAGCAGCCGGGGAGGCTAGCGACGCGCTGTGCCGTAAGCGGGGGGCCGGTGGGGCTCGGTGAGGGTATCGAGCGTGTCGTCGAGGTCGGTCGGCTGAGCTTGATTTTCGGCCGTGACCGCCAGAGTCTCTCGGTGCGGGCGTTCCTCGCGGGATTCGAGCTCGATCTCCATCGGGTGGCCGCCGACCTCGATCCGGTCCCCGGGCGAAAGCAGCTGGGTACCGCTGACGCGCTGCCGGTTCACGAAGGTGCCGTTACGGCTACCCAGATCCTCGATCTGCATCCCCTCGCGCGTGACGCGGATCGCCGCGTGTTGCCGCGACACCAGACCGTCGTTGATGACGATCGAACAGTACGGGCTACGGCCGATCAGCGTTTCCCCCAAGCGCAGGGGGAATCTCATGTCTTGAAACCTGAGCCAGTGGGAGCTCATCGTTGCTCGAGCCGCGTGTCGAACGCGCGCGTGGATTCACCTTAGCACGCCGGAGTTATTCTCAAGGTCTGCGCAGACTTTAGATCGACGAGCGGCGAGTGTGGCGCAAGGCAACGCGTCTCGCGGGACGGTCGTGGCTCGCTTCACTTCAGGCGCGCACGGGTGCGCGAGGCCTACATGCCCCCACGACGTTGCAGTGTGACGGGTCACGCTTCGTGCACGAGGTCGCCGACCGAAAGCGTGCCCTCGCTGTCGTGGATCAGGTTCATCCCGAACCACACCTTGCCGTCTTCGCGGCGATAGGTGGCGAGCGTTCGGAGTGGCTCCCGTCCGCGCACACCGGTTTCGGGATCCACCGTCGTGACGACGCAACGATCGCAGCGCTTCACCCCTCGGAAGCCGATCGCGCCGAAGCGCACCTGGCGAAAGCCGTCTTCCGCGAACGCCGGGACCCCGCTGACCACGATGTTGGGGCGAAATCGCTCCATGACGAGCGGCGTCTCGAGACGAGAATTCAGATCGGCCAGGGACGCCTCGGAGATGACGAGCAGCGGGTAGCCGTCGGCGAAGCTCACGAGGTCCCCGGGGCGGGCGCGCTCGGGGTTCACCTGCCGGCGGTGGCTCTCGGGCATGAACACGAGCGCGACCGGCCGCGACAGCACGGCGCTGAGCCAGGCGCTGCCCGCTTCGTGTCGTAGCGCAGGCCCGGAGTGACCCCAAACGCTCACCTCGAGCTCGGCACCGAACGCGTGTTCGAGCGGCAGCGCACAATCGGGATGCCCGGCGCGCCGCAGCACGATCGAGTCGTGCTCGATGGCGGTGGTCACGAGCGCGAGCTCGGGTAGCTCGCGCTGACTCAGGAAGCGACCGCTCGGGTCCACGATCATGTAGCGCCGATCGTGCGCGAAGCCGCGCGCGACGATCCGCGCCGAGACCACACGGATGCCGCGGCAGGCCTTGACCGGGTACACGTAGAGCGCCGACACGCGCGCCGCGCCGCTCACGGTGGCTCCAACGTGGCGAGAGCGCGTGCCACGAGCTCGGCAGGGCGGCCCGAGAGCGGCAACCGAAGCGCTACCTCGCGCGCGCGCGCCGACATCTTGCGCCAGGTCTTGGTGAGGATATCGATCAGCTTCTGGTCGTCGTGCTTGTCGGCGAACTCTGCCAGCTCGTGCTCGAGGAAGGCGAGACACAGCGCATCTTCCATGGTCTGCACGTCGGGGTAGAGGCGCATCTGCTGCTTCAGGTTGATGCGCTGGACGGCGTCGATGGTGTCGCTGTCGTAGCCGGCCTGGCTCAGGATTTCGCTCGAGCGCTGGGCGTGGCTCTTGGCCAGGTCCGAGCGCCATTTCAGGTAACCGATGCGGCCTTCCGGGTAGGTGGAGCGCGGCACGAGGTAGCGGCCCAGGTGCTGGCAATGCGCCGCGAGCCGCAGCGCTTCGGAGGCGTGCGGCTCGAGCTTTTCGATCCAGGCTGCGAGGCGTTCGGCTTGAACCAGCTCGCGCGGGCGGCCGTCGGGGAGGTGTTCCGGATCGCCGGCGCTCACGCCGTGGAAGGCGCAGAGCGCTCGTTCGAAGCGCGGGTCCGTCATGGCCGCGCTTCGTAGCACGCCCGGCTCAGCGCGGAGGAGCGGCGAACCGGCCCGGAAACGGATCCGCGTCGTGGCGGCGCCGTGACTCGCGTTCGAGCCAGGGCGGGCTCGAGCCGCGCTCGTCGAAGAAGGCCACACCGATCACGCCCACGTTGCGATCGGTGCCCGTGCGCGCCGCGTAAGAGTTGGAAACACTGCCGAACCGGAACTCGGCGACCTCGTCCAGGTTGCGGCGGAAGCCCTCGATCTGGACGCTACCCCAGGGAGCGAGCAGGTAGCCGCGCTTCGACGGCGCCGCGCTGCGGCCGTCGATCACGTCGAGCCCGTCCACGCTGGCCACGGCTTCGAAGCGCTGGCCGGTGTGGTTTCGGATGTCGATGATGTAGCGATCACCGTGGCGCCCGGTCACGTAGCTGCGGGAGCCGAGGTCGTAGGTCGGCAGCACCGAGCCCCCCGCGTCGAGCAGCCGCACGCTGAGCGCGCCGCCGGCCACCGCCACCGAAGAGACGGTGTAGCTCGACAGCGACGCGCCGCGGGTCATGGACGCGATGCCCTCGGCGTCGTTGTAATAGAGCGTCGTCGTGGACCAGGGCGAACCCGGCGTCCGCCGCTCGAACGGTGCGTCGCTGACCCGGCTGGTCCGCGTGTCCCCCCACTCGGTGCCGAGGCCCGGGCGATCGTCGCGCGGCTCGGCAGGGCGCGACTTCTTCGGCGAGTACGAGTCATTGGCGCTCGAGCGACCTCGCGCTTCTTCCCGGGCCGGCGCGGCGGGGGCTTCGGACGGAGCGGAGTAGTCGCCGGCGCTGCTGGCCCCCGGGAAGCTGTCGTTCGCGGCGGCTGGCGCTTCGGCCTGGGCGTCGCCGCCGAGCGGGGCCGTCGCGACGCGTGAAGAGCGATCGGGCGGCGCTGAACCGCCGCTGCCCGAGCCGGCACAACCGGCAACCAACGCGACGACGCAGACGCACGAGGCAAATCGAAACATGACGGCGGCTCCTGAATGACGAGGGGGTCAGTCACTGGAACGCGGCGGCCATTCCGACCTTACACGGCGCGGATTTTGGCTGAAAATCCAGGGTAAGCGCTCAGCGGCCGCTGTCGGTGGGGCGCCCGCTGGCGTCGGCGTCGACCTGGCCGCTCTTGATCGGGCTCTTCACGTACGCGCGCATCACGACGTGGTCGTCGACCGGTAAGTTGCGGCGGACCAAGATGCGCGTGACTTCGCCGTGCTCGGAGTCGATGCGGGCACGGGCGATGCGCACGAGCTCGGGAACGCTCGACAAGTCCACGCTCGAAAATGGAAACAGGTTGTTCGCCAGGGTGCCGCTGCCTCGGAGCTCGACTGGCAGTGGGCCGCGCAGCTGCTCCGTGGTCCATTCGTAAGCGACCACCTCGTCGCCTCCCGAGCCGACCTGAATCAACAAGCGGTCGGGAAAGATCTCGATCGACAAGACCTCCGCGCTCGCATCGATGCGGGACTCGAGCGCGGCCGTGGCCTTGCCGATCCCCGCTGGGCGGAACAGCGGGCGCGGCGCGGCCTTCACGCTCGCTTGCGGCGCGGCTTCAGTGCGCGACAGGCTCTGATTGGGTGCGTCGTCTCGGCAACCCGCGCCCCAGCCGAGCAGGCAGGCGAGTGCGACGGGCGTGGCAGCGGCGGGGCGCATGGCCGAAGAATCGGCCATTTCTGGGCTCGGCACCACGCTCAGGCGATGCGCGCGAGCCAACGAGTCAGGATCTCGAAGCCTTCGTCGAGCGCCGGTAGCAGCGTCCATTCATTTCTTTGATGGGCCTGCGCCTGGACACCGGGCCCGAAGTTGGCGGCGGGCACGCCGAGCGCTGCGAAGCGCCCCACGTCCGTCCAGGCCTGCTTCGATTCGACGCCCCGGACGCCGCTGTCGGCGAGCGCAGCCACGATTGGATGATGGCGAAGCGGCGGCGCCGGCGGTGAGCGATCCACGACGCGGATCGCGGCGTCTCCGGCGACGAGCTCGGCGAGCGCGCGCTCCGAACGCTCGAGCGTGCCGCTCGGTCCGAAGCGGTGGTTCACGTTGAGCTCGAAGTGATCGGGGATGATGTTGCGCGCGCGGCCCCCGTGGCCGAGCGTCGCGCTCATCACGTCGTGCCAGGTGAAGCCGTCGATCTCGTCGGGGATCGGCGCGCGCGCTGCGAGCCGAGCCAACACGCCTGCGGCCTTGTGGATCGCGTTCTCACCTTGCCAGGGACGCGCGCTGTGCGCCGTCTTGCCGGCGAAGTCGAGCCGCGCGTGCACGGAGCCGCCGCAGCCGAGCTGCAGCTTGTTGTCGCTCGGCTCGAGCATCAGCGCGAAGGAGACCGAGCGGAGCTCCGGATCTTGCTCGAGCACCGGGCCGAGCTCGTTCTCTTCGTACGGTCCTTCTTCGCGCGCGTAGAACACGAGCGTGGTGTTCGGCAGCTTTTCGGGCGGCCTTTCGGCGAGGGCGAGCAGCAGCGCGAGGCCGCTCTTCATGTCGGCGGCGCCGGGAGCGTAAAGCTTATCGCCCTCGATCCGCGGCGGGCCGTCGTGTTCGGTGCGGACCACGTCGAGGTGACCGCCGAGCGCCAGGTGTGGCCCCGGGCGGCCGCGCGTGAGCGGCACCACGAGCGAGTCGCCGTAGCGCCGCAGCGGCGCTGCCAGCTCCGATGACGTCAGGCGCTGCTCAACAGCGTCACACAGCGCGCGCTCTTCGCCGATCAGCGAGGGGATCTCACAGAGCCAGAGCAGCGTCTCGGTGAGGTTCACAGAGCCACGCCGAAGTCGCGCAGCGCGGCGTTCAGGCTCGTCTTCCGGTCCGTGCTCTCTTTACGCTGGCCGATGATCAGCGCGCAGGCGATCTGGTAGCTGCCGGCGGGGAATTCTTTGGTGCGCATGCCGGGCACGACCACGCTGCGGCTCGGCACGCGGCCGCGGTACTCGACCGGCTCCTTGCCCGTCACGTCGATGATCGGCGTGGACGACGTGAGCGAGACGCCCGCGCCGATCACCGCCTCCTTCTCGATCAGCATGCCTTCGACCACGATTGCGCGCGAGCCGATGAAGCAGCCGTCTTCGACGATCACGGGCTGAGCGCCCGGAGGCTCGAGGACGCCACCGATCCCGACGCCGCCGGACAGGTGGCAGTCCTTGCCGATCTGCGCGCACGAGCCGACCGTGGCCCAGGTGTCGACCATCGTGCCCGCGCCGACGTAGGCGCCGATGTTCACGTAGCCGGGCATCACGATCGCACCCGGCTCGAGGAACGCGCCGTAGCGAACCGTCCCCGGTGGCACCACGCGCACGCCGAACTTGTCGAGGTCCTGCTTGAGCGGGATCTTGTCGTAGAACTCGAAGGGGCCGACCGGCAGCTTCTGCATCGGGCTGAGCCCGAAGTAGAGGAGCACGGCCTGTTTCACCCAGGCGTGCGTCGTCCACTTGCCCGGCGCGTCCTGGGTCGCGACGCGGATCGCGCCGGTGTCGAGCAAGCGGATGGTTTCGTGCACCGCCGCGCGGACCTCGGGATCCGAGAGCAGGTTGCGGTCGGCAAAAGCAGATTCGATGCGGGGACGAAGTTCGCTGGGTTCCACGGCGCGGGAGCCTAACGCGTCTCGCGAGCGCCGCCATCCAACCCGAGCTGGCGCGGGTACTAACCGGCCAGGCCGCGATTCATCGAGCTCGCGGCGGAAGCCAGCGGGTAGCTGAGGCTGAAGGCGGCCCGCTTTTCGTCCCAGTCGAGCCGGCCGCCGCCCATCCGCGCGGCGACGCGCAGGCAGGTGAGGGTCGGCTCAATCACGCCGCGCGGGATCAAGATCAGCGGCTCGCCAGTGGCGTGCGGAAAACGCGAGACCTCGATGCGACAGCCGCCCGTGCGCGGATCGGCGTGAATCGACAGGGTCGGGTCCCCGCTCGGTGACTTGCCCTGCGCGACGAGCTCGACGCCGAGCGAGAGCAGGGTCATGGCCACTCGCGGGTTGGTGTCGATTTCGAGGCCGTCGCTGCGGCTGGTGAGCACGGCGCAGATGCCTTCGTGGACGCCGCCGCGCGCGCTCGGCGGCGTCGTGAACGCTTCGCGGACCAGCTCCGTCGGTTCCAGGTACACCGAACGCTCCGAGCTCGACTCTTCGAGCATCTGCAGGAGCTCGCGGGCGGCATCCAGCTCGAACGAGCACTTGCCGACGATCTCTTCGAGGCGGATCCGGCTGGCTGCGCTCATCGGCTTGGTTGCGGCCTCGCGCAACGCCTCTTCGAGCAGCGACAGCCGCGGCAGGAGGAAATCGTGCAAAGCGATCCGACCCTCGTCGAGCGACGGTGAGCTCAGCGCGTCGAGCAGAGTGCCGGTTGCCTCACGCATCGGCGTGCAGGCTTCGACCACGTGCGGCAGCACGGACGCGACGGCTTTGGGGGCGACGCGGGTCGATCGCAAAAGCTCGGCCAGGTTTCGCAGCGCGCCGAGCGCATTGCGCAGGATCCCCAGCGCAGTGGAGTGGGCATCCCCCTGCGATGAGCCGAGCCCGACGTGGGGCGGGTGCTCGTTCGTCATCCTCTGAGCGGAATGCTAGCCCTACTCCAGTAGGGGTTCCATAGCCTGATCCGCCTAGAATCTTGTCCGATCCGGCGGCTCTGGGGGCCGAGCCGCCCAGTGAGTACCCCCCATGCGCTGGGGTGGCTGACCGGCCGGCCACGCCCGTTTCGAGGCGGTGAAGAGCCTAGAGCAGGTCCATACCCGCGAAAAAGAAGGCACATTCGATCTGGCCGTTCTCTTCCGAGTCCGAACCGTGCACGGCGTTCTCGCCGACGTTCGAACCGAACGCCTTGCGGATCGTGCCCTCGGCAGCCTTCGCCGGATCGGTCGCTCCGATCACTTCGCGCCAGTGGCGGACGGCGTCCTCGCGCTCGAGAGCCACGGCCACGATCGGGCCGCGGCTCATGAACGTGACGAGCTCCTCGAAGAAGGCGCGCCCGCGGTGCACGGCGTAGAAGCCCTCTGCCTGCGCGCGCGACAGCCGCACCTGGCGCAGGCCGAGCACGCGGAAGTTCTCGCGCAAGATGCGCTCGACGATCGTTCCGGACGCACCCTTCGCCACGGCGTCGGGTTTGATGATGCAGAGAGTTCGCTGAACAGCCATTGGGATTTGCCGCGCCTATAACACGAGAAAGTCGTTTTGGGGTTGGGGCCCCAAAACCTGAGGGTGGGGCCCCGCTGGATTCACTCCAGCGGGGCGGGAGCTGCGCTCCCGACTACAGCAGACTCTTCAAGGTCGTGCCCATGTCCGCGGGGGACGGCGCGACTTTGACTCCGGCCGATTCGAGCGCCTTGATCTTGTCGCCCGCGGTGCCCTTGCCGCCGGAAATGATGGCGCCGGCGTGGCCCATGCGCTTGCCAGGCGGAGCCGTGGTGCCGGCAATGAAGGCCGCCACCGGCTTTTTCATGTGCTTCTTGATGTACTCGGCGGCGCGCTCCTCGGCGTTGCCGCCGATCTCGCCCATCATCATCACGGCTTCGGTGCCCGGGTCTTCGTTGAAGAGCTGGAGCACGTCGACGAAGTCCAGGCCGCCGACGGGATCGCCGCCGATGCCGATGCACGTCGACTGACCGAGACCGAGCGCGGTGAGCTGCCCGACCGCCTCGTAGGTGAGGGTGCCGGAGCGCGAGACCACGCCGATCGGCCCCGGGCGGTGAATGTGGCCCGGCATGATGCCGATCTTGCAAGCGCCCGGCGTGATGATGCCGGGGCAGTTCGGGCCGATCAGGCGCACCGGCTGACCTTCGAGCGTTCGGCGCACGCGGATCATGTCGGTCACCGGAATGCCTTCGGTGATGCACACGATCAGCCGGCAGCCGGCGTCGAAGGCCTCGAGGATGGCGTCGGCGGCGCCGAGCGCGGGCACGAAGATGCAGGAGACGTCGGCGCCGGTCTTCTTCACCGACTCGGCGACGGTGTCGAACACCGGCACGCTGACCGGCTTCTTGTCGGCACCCTCGGCCGTGAAGGTTTCTCCGCCGCGGCCCGGCGTGACGCCGGCCACGATCTGGGTGCCGTAAGCGATGCACTGCTTGGCGTGGAAGGAGCCGGCCGAGCCGGTGAGGCCCTGAACGACGACGCGCGTGTTTTTATCGACGAGCACAGACATGATCTTCTGGTCCTTTACCGGTCACACGCCGCTGACGGCAGCCACGATCTTCTTCGCGCCGTCGGCCATGCTGTCGGCCGACTGAATCTTGAGCCCACTGTCGTTCAGGATCTTCTTGCCGAGCTCGACGTTGGTGCCTTCGAGCCGGACCACGAGCGGCACCTTGAGGCCGAGCCCGCGCGTCGCCGCCACCACACCTTCCGCGATCACGTCGCAGCGCATGATGCCGCCGAAGATGTTGACGAAGATGCCCTTCACCTTCGGGCTCGACAGGATCATGCGGAAGGCCTTCTCGACCTGCTCCTGGTTGGCGCCGCCGCCCACGTCGAGGAAGTTCGCGGGCTTGCCGCCGTGGTACTTGATGATGTCCATCGTGGCCATCGCCAGCCCCGCGCCGTTCACCAGGCAGCCGATGTCACCGTCGAGCGACACGTAGTTCAGGCCCGCTTCCTGGGCCTCGAGCTCGACCGGATCTTCCTCGGCCTTGTCCATCAGGCCGCTCCACTCTTTGTGGCGGCCCGCGGCGTTGTCGTCGAAGTTGATCTTCGAGTCCAGCGCCACGATTTTCCCCTGCTTGGTCACGATCAGCGGATTGATCTCGCACAGCGAGCAATCCTCCTTGTCGAACAGCACGGCGAGCTTGCTCAGGATCTTCGAGAACTCGGCCAGCGTCTCCTTCGGTGTGGGGCTGCCCTTGCCGATTTCGAGGCCGAAGCCGAGCTTGCGCGTCTGATAGCCCGCGAGGCCACCGCTGACCGGGTCCACGTGCTCGGTCAGGATCTTCTCGGGGGTCTCCTCGGCCACCTTCTCGATTTCCACTCCGCCTTCGGTCGAAGCCATGAAGACGATGCGGCGCTGCTCGCGATCGACGACCAGGCCGAGGTACAGCTCGCGAGCGATGTCGAGCCCTTGCTCGACGTACAGCCGCTGCACGAGCTGCCCTTCGGGACCGGTCTGGTGCGTCACGAGCCGCGAACCGAGCAGCTTCTCGGCTGCGGCCCGCGCCGCCGCGGCACCCTTCACCACCTTCACGCCGCCGCCCTTGCCGCGACCGCCGGCGTGGATCTGCGCCTTGACGACGACGACCTCGTTGCCCGTCGCCTCGATCAGGCGCTTGGCTGCGGCCTCGACCTCCTCCGCGCTGAAACACGCTTCGCCGCGCGGGACGGGGATCCCGTAGCGCTCGAAGATCTGCTTGCCCTGGTACTCGTGGATTTTCATTTGGCAGGCTATCTCTGGGAACTGGGTGGGAAGGCGGCGACCTGCTTCAGGCCGAGGCTTTGACGACGTCGACGACCTTCTGCACGCTGTCGATGCTCTTCTTCAGCATGCCGCGCTCTTCTTCGTCGAGCTCGACCTCGATGATCTTCTCGACGCCGCCCTTGCCGATGATCACGGGCACGCCGACGTACAGATCCTTGCAGCCGTACTGACCGGTCAGGTACGCGGCCGACGGCAACAGACGCTTCTGATCGCCGAGGTAGGCCTCGGCCATGGCGATCGCGGCCGCGGCCGGCGCGTAGTACGCGCTCGTGCCCATCAGGCTGACGATCTCGCCGCCGCCCTTGCGGGTGCGATCGACGATCTTGGCGAGCGTCTCCTTGGCGACGAGCTGGCGCACGGGCACGCCGTTGATCGTGGTGTAGGCGAGGGCCGGCACCATGTCGTCGCCGTGGCCGCCGAGCACCATCGCGCGCACGTCCTTGATGCTGGCGCCGGTCTCGCGCGCGAGGAACAGCGCGAAGCGCGCGCTGTCCAGCACGCCGGCCATGCCGACGACCTTCTTCGCGTCGAAGCCGGTGCGGCGCTTGAACTCGTAGACCATCGCATCGAGCGGGTTGCTGATCACGATCACGAACGCGTTCGGGCAGTGCTTCTTGGCGTTGTCCGCGACGTCGCGGATGATCGGCAGGTTGGTCGCCACCAGGTCGTCGCGCGACTGGCCCGGCTTGCGCGGGATGCCGGCCGTGACGATCAGCACGTCCGCGCCCGCCACGTCTTCCCACTTGCCCGTGCCGGTCACGTGCGCGTCCGCTCCGGACAGCGACGTGGCCTGCTCCAGGTCGAGGGCCTTGCCCTTGGCGAAGTTTTCCTTGGCCGGGATGTCGAACAGCACGACGTCGCCGAGCTGCTTCAGGACCGCCAGGTTCGCGAGCTCACCGCCGATGTTGCCGGCGCCGATCAGACCGATCTTCTTTCTTGCCATCTTCGTTGCTCCTCGCAGTGCGCTCGATCGCTCTGCGACCGAACGCCGAGCATTTGCCCGAGCGGAGTAGTCCAGCGCCGCTTGCGTGGCAACCGGAGCGAGCGGATGACGGGGATCAGGCTGCTCGGTTGCGCAGCTCCGACGGCCGGGCCAGGCGAGGGGCCGGCTCGGTTTCGCGAGGATGCGCGGATTTTCGTGCAGCTCCCGGCAACTCGGAAACAAGCGACTATCCTGGGCCGCCGCCGTGGCCGACTCGACCTTGCTCTTCGTCTACGGATCTCTCAAGCGAGGCCGCCGTCACCACGCCGAGCTCGGCGGCGCACGCTTCGTCGGCGTGGCTCGCACCCTGCCCGAGTATCGCCTGCTCGACCTCGGCGAGTACCCGGCGCTCAGCTCCGGCTGCCGTTCGATCGCGGGCGAGCTCTTCGAAGTCACGGAGGCGTTGCTCGTCGAGCTCGATCGCTTCGAGGGTGATGACTACGAGCGCGGCGCGGTGCGCCTCGAAGACGGCAGCACCGCGCTCGCCTACTGCGCGACGGCGGAGCTGGTTGCTCGCGCTCCGGTGTTCGACGGCGACGTCTGGTGACGCGAGACCACATCGGGGTGCGTCGAGCGGCTGGCCCACGGCTTGCACACCAGACGCCCATGATGGCTGGCACGATCTCCTCGAAACCGGCGCCGCGCACCACTCGCCCGCGTATCCTGCTGGTCGACGACGACCCCGGGGTGCTCGCTGGGCTGCGCCGCGTCCTGCACATCTCCGAGCCAATTTGGGAGATCCACATGGCGTCCGACGGCCGCCAGGCCATGCGCGCCTTGCTCGAAGGCCGCTTCGACGTCGTGCTCACCGACCTGTCGATGCCCTCGATCGACGGCTTCGAGCTGCTCGCCGAGCTGCGCCGGTCTCATCCCGGGACTGTGCGCATCATCCACTCGTCTCAAGTCACGACGCTTGGACCAGAGCACGTCCGGCACCTTGCCCACGCCTCGATCCCGAAGCCTTCCACGGCTCTCGAGCTCTTGAGCGTGATGCGCTGGGCCGAGCGCGCCTCGCGGCCAGGCGGGGTGGTGATTGTCTAAAGCGACAAGCGGTTAGGAACTTGCCGAGATTGGCGGAAAACTCGGACGAAAACAGTGAGCGCGTGGGGAGAACAGGTCTAGCTACTCCGCGAGCCCCGGCAGCAAATCGTTCGTGAAGCGCTTGGTGAGCTTGGTGAAGGCCTTGTCGGCCATCTCCGTGTAGATCGCTTCGAAGCTTGCGCCGTTGCGGATCTCGCGCAGCCCGGGCGCTTGCCAGGTCGAGGACTTGAACTCGTACGGCTTGTCGTCCCCGGGGATCTGCAAGCTCACTCGGCACAGGAAGCCCACGCCGGTGTAGGCGGCGCGCGGCTCTGCCGATAGGTACTCGCCGGACATCTCCGTCCGGTGAGCGAACAAGAGCGTGGGCGCCTGCACCTTCGGCAAGTCTTCGCTCGCGTCCTCGAGCACGCCCGACGGCTCGAGCGAGAGCGTGTCGGCCGGGAACGCGCGCGCGAACTGCTCGAGCAGCGTCTTGGCGACCGTCGCTTCGCGGCCTTCCGAGCGCTTGGCGTCGAAGTATTGAGTGGGCAGCGAGGCCTCGCCCCCGTAGAAAATGCTCTTTCGCAGCCGGTTTTCGGTGCGCGCCACCGTGTCGGCGAGCTTGCGCTTGAACTTCAGCTCGAGCTTCGGCCCGTGCTCGTCGGCGTAGATCAGAAGCCGCTCGAAGAAATCGAGCACCTCCGGGTTCGGCTTCGCCACCTGGGCGAACTTCGCGAGGGCGCGCGCTCGGTGGTCGCTGATCGCTTGCTCGAGCGCCGGCACGATCATTTCATGCTTGCCGTACTTGGCCTCGAACTCGCGTAGCGCCGCGCGCGTGCCGAGCTGCTTCACGCGCTCGAGCTCGGCCGTGAGCGCCTTCGCGAGCGCGTTCTCGATCTCCGGCCAGATCTCCGATTGGCGTCGCGACGCCGCGTAGCTCTCGAGCGCCGCCAGATCGTTCTTCTCGACGATCGCCGCGAGCTCGGTGCGCGGCAGCAAGATCTCGAGGATCTCCGGCCGCTGCCCGCCGCGCGCGACGTACGCTTCGTAGGCCGCCTTCGACTTTTCGGCCCGCGCCGAGCTGTACAGCGCCTCTTCCGCCAGGCTATTTCTGGCTGAAAACACGGCGTAGCCGATGGCCGGGCCCAGCACGAGCGCGATCAGCGGGCCCAGGATCTGGAACTTGAGCTTGGGCGGCTTCATCGCCTCCGTCGGCGAGAAGGGGTTACTGAAGCCGTTGTCTTTCAGCGGATCGTAGGCGGCGATCTCGCGATTGCTGACGGGCGCCGCGTCCGGGTTCAGGCTGAAGCGCGCGCCGTATTCGCCGAGCAGCCGCTCGAGCTCCGCGGGCCGCGCGCTATCGGCGAGCCGGAACTTGAACGAGAAGCCGTCGTTGAACGAGACCGAAAGGCTCTTGTTGCCGACGTTCGCCTTCGAGAGCTCCGACAGCGGTCGCACCACGAGCTCGCGGCCGCGCGTATCGATCAGCCCCGAGGGAAACAAAAACACCGCCCGCGGGAACGGCATGGCTTCTTCCCGCAAGTACAGCGCCGCCGCGCGGATGCCTGCGAAGACCGAGAGCAGCCCGAGCCCCGCGTAGCCGATGAGTAGCCAGCCAGGCTGGAGCGCGACGCTGCTCTGCAGATCGCCGTAGCCGACCGAACCCAGCCAGAACAACGCCACCAGCGCGACGGCGCTGATCGCACCCCACAGCAGCACGCCCCTGGGGACGGCTTCTCGATGGCTGGCCAGAGGTGCCGGGGGTGACGTGCCTCTCGCCGAGGCCACGAAACGTTCCTGGATCGGTCGCTCGAGCTTGTAGAAATCGATGCGCTGCATGCGTCCAGGCGCCGAGGGGACCCGCGCCGCGGCCCACTCTATACTGGAAACGAGCAGCTCGCGGAGAACGAGATGGAGACCCTGGATTATCTGGTGATTGGCGGCGGCAGCGGCGGCGTGGCTTCGGCCCGTCGCGCCCGGAGATACGGGGCCAAAGTCGCACTCGTCGAACGCGCCGAGCTCGGGGGGACCTGCGTCAACCGTGGTTGCGTGCCCAAAAAAATCCAGTGGAACGCCGGTGACCTGGCCGAGCGCCTCACGGACCTCGCCGACTACGGCATCCTCGTGGGTGGCGAGGTCACGCTCGACCACGCGCGCCTGCACACCGGCAACCGCGCTCACGTTCGGAAGCTGAACCAGATCTATGCCGGTCACCTCGCGAGCGAGGGCGTCGACGTCATCCCGGGCACGGCGCGCTTCGCAGCGCCCGGCGTGGTCGCGATCGGCGACAAGCAGCTCACGGCCCAGCACATCCTGATCGCGACGGGCTCGCGCCCCGTGGTGCCGGCCGTTCCCGGCGCCGAGCTCGGCATCACTTCCGACGACTGGTTCGAGCTCGACGCCGTACCCAAGCGTCTGCTGGTGCTCGGCGGCGGCTACATCGCCGTCGAGCTCGCCGGCATTGCGCGCGCGCTCGGCGGAGTCGTGACCCTGGCGTGCCGCGGCCCGCTGCCCCTGTCGCGCTTCGACGATCTAGTGCGCCGCACCTTGGCGGACGAGCTGATCCAGCGCGGCGTCGCCTTCGTCCCCAACTGGCTGACGGCGAGCCTCGAGCGCACCCCGGACGGTCTCGTGGCGCGCGGTCCCGACGGCACCACGTTCGGCCTATTCGACGCCGTGCTCTGGGCGACCGGGCGGCGTCCGAACATCGACGAGCTCGGACTCGAGACGATCGGTGCGCAGCTCAATCTGGACGGCACGATCGCCGTCGACCCATATCAGGCGACGAGCGTCCCCAACACTTACGCGATTGGCGACGTGACGGCGCGTCCGCAGCTCACGCCCGTCGCGATCGCCGCCGGCCGCCGGCTCGCCGATCGCCTCTTCGGCGGCCAACCCGAAGCCTGCGTCGACTACGACGCCATCCCCACGGTGATCTTTTCACACCCGCCGATCGGCGTGGTCGGCCTCACCGAAGAGCAAGCGCGCGCCCAGTACGGCGACGCCGTGCGCGTCTACGTCACACGCTTCACGAACCTGTACCACGCCGTCACCGCTCGAAAATCCGTGACCGCGATGAAGCTCGTCGTCGCCGGTGAAGAAGAGCGCATCCTCGGCATCCACACCGTGGGCCAGGGCGCCGACGAATTGATTCAAGGCTTCGCCGTCGCCGTGAAGATGGGCGCCCTCAAAGCCGACCTCGATCGCACCATGGCCATCCACCCCACGGCCGCGGAAGAGCTCGTCACGCTGCACTGACGATCGCGGTTCCGGCGGCGCTGCTGGTGCGCGCGTGGGACGTGTCAGACCTGCGTCGAGGAGCCGCCCTCGGCACTGAGCTCGTCGTCGATTCAGCCGTCGCGCCGCGGCGGTCTTGGTGACACGCGGGACGAGCGTGCTCGCCGGTTATGGGCAGGCGCGGAAGCCGACGGCGATTCGAACTACGTCGTCAGGCCGCGACGGCGCTCATCGTACTGATCAGTGAGCAGAGCGTAGCTATCAGTCGCTTGCTCGCGTTCGCCGCCTGCCCTCCACCACGGTGTGCGCGCTGCGCCCGAAGGTCCAGCGGATCCTGGACGCGGGAGGCATCGCAGAAATCTGTCCCCGATGAATGCCTTCGAGGTGGCACCAGGTGCAGAGGCTGGTCAGGTTCTCGTCCGAGTCGTCGCCGCCCTGCGACCGGAAGCGCAGGTGATGCGGCGTCACGTCCCGGCGCCCGCAACACGGACTCTGACAGCGATGGCGATCACGCTCGTAGATGTGAGCGTATTCCACGTCGAAGCCGCGGGGGCGCCACGTGTGGAGGAAGAGCTCGCAAGCGAAGCGCAGGAAGGTCGTATCACGCAGGGCAGACCGGCGATGGCGCAGATAAATGGCTTCCCAGTGCCGGAAATCCCGCGCGGTGTCGGCGCTCACCCGAAGGTGCAGGGTCACGGTCGCCGGCGGCGCTCCTGCCGTTGGCGGCAACGTCGGCGGCGCAGAAATCTGGCCCGTAGTCACGGCGCGCTCCAGCTCTTCCACCCGCGCCACTTCGGCCTCACTCGGCGGGAGCACGGCCGTGCTCTCGGACCACCGCGCCAGCAACTCGGCCGCGTCAATCTCCTCGCGCAGGTGTCGCAGCGTCCGCTCGGCGGCGCGTGTCGCCCAGGCCTCGACCGTATCGCAAGTCGCGATCTGTGCGACGAGCCGAGCCGCTTCGTAGCCGAGCTCGCCACGGTCCACCGCACCGGCCAGAAATCCGAGCTGGCCGAGCCGCTTCACGAGCCGCCGCTTGGCCTTCACGGAGGATAGACTCGTGCCGAGCCGCTCGCGCGCATACTGCGCCGCGGTCGCATAACCGAGCCGCCGCCAGCCATCGGCCGAAAAGAAAGCGTCGAGCGCGCGCCCAAACGCGACCTCGCGCCCCACCAATTCGCGCGAAAGCTCCCGCAGCTGCCGATCGACGGCCTCAGGCTGCTCGGGCCAGACCAACGGCTCGACGTGCGCACGTCGTTCGGGGCTGCGACGGAAATGTGATTCGCAGCGCTCTTCCGCTTCGCCCCGCATGCGCGCGAGCTCGCGCTCCCAGGCGCGCTGGGGGCTCATGGCCTCGTCGTCGGGTAGCTCGATCGCGTTGCTCGGCAGCGCGCTGCACAAGGTGCTGGTCGACTCGGCGACCAGGCCCAGCACGAAGGCGGCGTTCGTCCGCTCCCCCAGGTGCCGGCCGAGCAACTTTGCTTGCTCGAAGCACCAGGCGTCCTCGCGCGGCACTGTGAGCGTCAAGGTACGCAGCTCTGCTTCGGCTTCGAGAGTGTCCGCTTCACCTGCAGCGCCCCGCCGCTCGAGCACGAGGGCCTTCATTTCCCGCACAGTCCGGCGCGACGCCTCGGCGAGCCAGAAATCTGCGTCGCCCAAAGACGCGACCGTCGCCAACACCGCCGCCATGCTCCAGCTGAGCGAGCCAGAAATCAGCGCGTCCTCAATCGCCGGCAGACTCGCGAGCCGCCGCGCCAGCCCTCTCGCCTTCTGCGTCCAGCTCGCCGAGCGCTCGCAGCGCTCGAGCGCGTACGCCTCGATCGACGAGAAGCCGAGCGCGTGATGCCCGCCGCCGCGCTCGAGCAAGTCGAGACCGCGCCCCATCTCGAAGCGCAATCGCCCCGCCTCCCCAGCACGACGCGCCAGCTCCGCGTCGAGCGCCTGCAGCCCTTCGATCGAACAGCCCGGTGCATGCGGACGCTCGGGTCGTCTTCGGACGCGACCGGCGAGCGAGCCCTGAGAATGCGCAGGCGCGAGCAGCTGCGTGAGCATGATGTACCTCCTATACACCCGCGATTTCGGGTCCTTTCAGAGGCGCATAGCGGGGCGATCAGCGCTGCGAACGCTTCGTGAGTCGATTTCTCGCCGAAACGCCGACGCTGCGCGCCGCCGGCGCCGCAATTGGCAATTGCGCACGAGTCAGCGCTCAGAAGCAGAGGGTGCCCAAAAAGCTGTCAACGAAAAAAAAGGGTTCAGACCGGGTACATAGGTGACAAATTAGACCGGGAACATAGGTGACACGTTCTTGACGGGCGTGGAACTGCCAATCGCCAGCCTCATGGAGCCAGGTTCCGAGGGTTTCGCCACCCTCATGGAGCCAGCTGATCGCCAGGGTCATGGAGCCACCCCGCAGGGCGGGATGAGGC
>JAICQO010000169.1 GCA_025937835.1 Polyangiaceae bacterium | reverse complement strand
TGCCCGCGTCCCACGACCAGAAATGGCGGATGCCCGCCCGCGTGAGCGCGACGGTCGCGGCGAGGCCCGAGAGCAGCAACAGGGCGAGGAACACCCAAGCGTGCGCCGGAGCTTGTTCGCGGCTCACGACGGCCGAGAGCAGCGAGAGCTTGGCGACGAAGCCGGACAGCGGCGGCAACCCGGCGAGGACCATCGTGCAGGCCATGAACGCGAGCCCGATCAGCGCCGTCGAAATCGGTAGGACTCGGCCCACCAAGGGGCGCGCTTCGTCGTCGAGGTTCGTTTCCTCTCCGGGCGGCAAATCGACCAGAGCGAGCTGCGAGCCATCGTCGGCGCGGAGCCGCTGGATCTGTTCGACCAGCAGAAACAACGCGCTCGCGGCCAGCGTGCCGCTCATCAAATAGTAGAGCGCCGCAGCCGTCACCTCCGGGTCCCCCACGCCCAACGCCGCGAGCAGCGTCCCCGAAGACACGACGATCGAGTAGCTCGCGAGGCGGCCGAGCCGCGCCGAGGCCAAGAGCCCGAGCGTGCCGAACGCCATCGTGGCGAGCCCTCCATAGAACAGAGCCTGCTGCCCGAAACCAGCCGAGGCGCCGGCCGCCGACGAGAAGCACAGCGTGCCGAGGCGCAGGAGCGTGTAAATCCCGACCTTGGTCATGACCGCAAACAGCGCGGCGACCGGGGCGCTCGTGGCCGTGTAGGCCGGCACGAGCCAGGCGTTCAAGGGCCAGATCGCGGCCTTGATCAGGAAGGCCAGCGCGAGGATCGCGGCGCCGGCGTGCATCAGCCCGCGATCGCGCTCGGGGACCAGCGCGATCTTTGCGGCCATGTCGGCCATCGTGAGCGTGCCGAGGACGCCGTAAAGCACCGATAGACCCACGAGGAAGAGCAGCGAGGCCAGCAGGTTCACCGCGATGTAGTGCAGCCCCGAGCGCACGCGGCGGATGCCCGAACCATGCAGCTGCAGCCCGTAAGAGGCCGCCAGCATCACCTCGAAGAAGACGAACAGGTTGAACAGGTCCCCGGTGAGGAACGCGCCGTTGAGACCCATCAGCTGGATCTGGAACAGCGGCAGGAAGTACACGCTGGCGCGCACCCAGGTCGCTTCTGCGTAGAGGGCCGCCGCCAGGCCCACCACGCTCACCAAAACCAGCATCAACGCCGAGAGCCGGTCGGCGACGAGCACGATCCCGAACGGGGCCTGCCAGTTCGCGGCCAGGTACACCTGCAGGGTACCCGCGCCGCTGCCATGGTCCACGCGGCGCAAGATCGCCACGGCCACCACGACGCCCGCGAGGGTAGCGAGCACGTTCAGCCGCGATTTCAGGCGCCGGCGTTCGTCGCCGAGAAAGAGCAAGAGCGCGGCCGTGACCAGGGGCAAGACCACCGGCAGGACGATCAGATGCGAGAGCAGACTCACGACTCTTCCCTGGACCCGTCGACGTGATCCGTGCCGCTCAAGCCCCGCGCGGCGAGCAGCACCACGAGAAAGAGCGCCGTGGTTGCGAAGCCGATCACGATCGCCGTCAACACGAGCGACTGCGGCAGCGGGTCCGTGTAGTGCTCGAGGTCTTCGGGCGCCCCGGGTCGCAGGATCGGCGGCCTGTCGATCAGGATGCTGCCCGTGCTGAAGATGAACAGGTTCACCGCGTACGACAAGAGCGTGAGCCCCATGATCACCTGGAAGGTGCGGGGCCTGAGCACGAGCCAGACGCCGGCGCCACAGAGCACCCCAATCACGAGCGCGAGCAGTGCTTCCATCTAGCCTGTCCGGCGCCTCTGCGAGGGCGGCGCGGTGCGCCCGGGGTGGTGGTGAACGCGGATACTCTGGTGAGCGAGCGCCGTGAGAATGAGCAGTGTCGCGCCGACGACCACGGCGAACACGCCCAGATCGAAGAAGCTCGCGCTCGGCAGATGCACTTCACCGACGAGCGGAAGCGCGAAGTGCGCCGTGTGGCTGGTGAGGAATGGATAGCCAAACGCGACCGAGCCGAGACCCGTGAGCGCTGCACAGAGGAGCCCGAAGGCGAGCCAGCGCACGGGTCGGATGCGCGTGCGCCCCTCCACCCAAGCCGCGCCCGAGGCGATGTACTGCATGAGCATGCCGATCGCCACCACCAGACCCGCGACGAAGCCGCCACCCGGCTGGTTGTGGCCCCGTAAGAAGAAGTGCACGGCCACCACCAGCGACACGGGCAAAATCAAGCGCGTGAGCACGGCCGGCACCATCAAGTATCCGCGCGCCGCGTCGTCGGCCGTGCGTGGCTTGGCCAGGTCGGTCACGACGTCGGGAGGGAGGACGCGCTGCTGCTTGGGCAGGCCCACGCTCTCTGCCGGCGGGCGGAAACGACGCAGCAGCGCGTAAACGGTGAGCGCCACGGCGCACAGCACCGTGATCTCACCGATGGTATCGAAGGCGCGGAAGTCGACCAGCATGATGTTGACGACGTTGGCGCCTCCACCGCCCGGCAAGGCGCGGCTGAGGAAGAATGGCGAGATGCTGTACGGGGCGGGCCTCGTGAGCAGCGCGTACGACAGCGCCGCCAGGCCGCCACCCGCGCCGACCGCGAGCAGCAGATCGCGGGCGCGGCGCGCACGATCGCGGAGCGTGACGCGATCGCGGATCTCCTGGATGCGCATCGGCAGCCAACGGAGCCCCAGCAAGAACAGCGTGGTCGTGATCACCTCGACCACGATCTGAGTCAGAGCCAGATCCGGCGCCGAGAACCACAGAAACGTGACGCACGTGACGAGCCCGGCTCCGCCCACCAGGGTGATGGCGACGAGTCGATGGAACTTCGCCATCAGCGCGGCGCCGACGGCGCAAACCGCGCCGATCACCCACAACAGCGCGAACGCGGGCGAGGCGGGGAGGCGCTCGCGCTCACCCCAGACCAGCGCCACGCCCCGCGCAGCGAGCAGCGCTGCGAGCACGGAGAGCCCGACGATCGTGAACAGCTGAGTCTGGAGACGGCGCGTCCCGACCAGCCGAAGCAAGCGGCGCGCGCCCAGCGTGACCCAGATCAACACGCGCTCGAACAAGCGCCGCCCATTGAGCCAACCCAATAGCGGGGCGTCTTGAAAGAGCCCGCGCTCCTGGCGCTTGCGCAGCCACAGGTAGCTCAGCACGCCGGCCGAGATGGCGACGAAGCTCATGACCAGCGGCGGCGTGAACCCGTGCCAGACGGCCAGGCTGTACTCGGGGAGGAGGCCGCCGACCACGGGGCGCGCCGCCGCCGCGAGCGGAGCTCCGATCGCGCGCTCCGGCGCGACCCCGACGATCACGCACCCGAGGACCAAGAGCCCGATCGGCACGAGCATCCAGCGCGGCGCTTCTTCCGGGGCTCGCGGCAGGTCCGTGGAAGGCGGACCGAAGAAGATGTCGTAGCCGAAGCGCAGCG
Source organism: Polyangiaceae bacterium (assembly GCA_025937835.1). Taxonomy (GTDB): domain Bacteria; phylum Myxococcota_A; class Polyangia; order Polyangiales; family Polyangiaceae; genus PMG-095. The sequence continues at coordinate 3,754 of JAICQO010000169.1, read as the reverse complement.
AGTAGACGACCGCGAACGTCGAGGCGAGCGTCGCGAGCAACGGCAGCGCCAGGTTCAGCCAGCCGTTGGAAGATAGGAACATCGTCTCCGCGAAGAACATCTCCTTCGAGAGAAAGCCGTTGAGCAGGGGGACGCCGGCCATGGCCGCGCTCGCCACCAGCGCGAGCATGGCGGTGAGCGGCATGAAGCGCATCAGGCCGTTCAAACGGCGGATGTCACGCGTGCCGGTCTCGTGGTCGACCACGCCGGCGGCCATGAACAGCGACGCCTTGAACGTGGCGTGGTTCATGATGTGAAACACCGCCGCGACCGCCGCGAGCTGGCTATTGAGCCCGAACAGCAGCGTGATCAGCCCGAGGTGGCTGATGGTCGAGTACGCGAGCACGCGCTTCAAGTCATGCTGGAACATGGCCACGTACGCGCCGAGCAGCAGCGTCGTTCCGCCGGAGCCGCTGACGAGCCAGAACCAGAGATCCGTGCCGGAAAGCACGGGCCAGAGCCGAGCCAGCAGGAACACCCCCGCCTTGACCATGGTCGCCGAGTGCAAATAGGCCGAGACCGGCGTGGGCGCGGCCATCGCGCGCGGCAGCCAGAAATGAAAAGGGAACTGCGCGCTCTTCGACAGGGCCCCGACCAGGATTAGCACCAGCGCCACTGGATAGAGCCGGTGCGCCCGGATCCGCTCGCCCGCGCCGAGGACCGTATCGAGGTCGTAGCTACCGACGATCTGGCCGAGGACGACCACGCCCGCGAGCAGCGCGAGCCCGCCCGCGCCGGTCACCGTCAAGGCCATCAGCGCGCCTCGCTGCGCGTCCTTCTGGTGATGCCAGTAGCCGATCAAGAGGAACGAGACGATGCTCGTGAGCTCCCAGAACACCACGAGCTGGACGAGGTTGCCCGAGCACACGACGCCCAGCATCGCCCCCATGAATGCCAGGAAAAACGCGAAGAAACGCGCGACCGGATCTTCCGGCGACATGTAGTAGCGCGCGTACAAACAGACGAGCGCGCCGACGACGGTGATGACGGCCGCGAACATCCAGCCGAGCCCGTCCATCCGCAACACCAGCTCGAGCCCGAGTGAGGGCACCCAGGAAATGGTCTCGCGGATGGTCCCGCCGTCGCGAACGCGCGGAAACAAGCTGAGCACGCAGCCCGCGGCGACGCTGGCCACGAGCCCGGCGCAGCCGGCCAGCATCGTGCGCGCACGTGTCGGAAGCAGCGCCGTCAGCGCGGCTCCGAAAAGCGGCAGCAGCAATACCAGCAAGATCATCGAGCGTGGCCACTCTAACCCCTCGGCGCCCCGAATTCCGATGCCAAAGTGCGCTCACGACGCCGGTGGTTTGGCGCGTACGAAATGAGTTGCATAAGCCGCTTCGGACTCGGCGTCGCCCCGCTTCGAGAACCGCAGCGGCCGTTTCGGCCCCTTGCCGGAGCGCACGTATTTGCCGGCCTTCGGGATCAACCCTCGCCCGAGAGCGTCTTCCCGCGTCAGGCGCAGCACGCGCGTCGTACGCGACAGGCCCTTGGTGATGCCGCGCTCGAGGTAGGGCAACTGCCCGTGGCGCCACTCCGTGACCAGAGCCTCGTCGATGATTTCGAGCGCCATCAGCACGTCCAGCGGCACCACGACGTCCCCGCGCTCGAGCAGCTGCGTGACGATTTGACTCACGATCTGGGCTTGCGGGTCCGAGCTCAACGCGGGAGGTATAGCCGGAAGGACCATGGCGAACCACTCCGCCGACCAGCACGATCTGATCCGCGTCCAGGGGGCTCGGGAGAACAACCTCAAGGACGTCAGCGTCGCGATCCCGAAGCGGCGCTTGACCGTGTTCACGGGGGTCTCCGGCTCCGGTAAGTCTTCGCTGGTGTTCGGCACGATCGCTGCGGAGTCGCAGCGGCTGATCAACGAGACGTATAGCGCGTTCGTGCAAGGCTTCATGCCGGCCCAGGCTCGCCCCGAGGTGGACGTGCTCGAGGGCCTCACGACCGCGATCCTCGTCGATCAGGAGCGGATGGGTGCGAGCTCGCGTTCCACCGTCGGAACGGCGACCGACGCCAACGCGCTGCTGAGGGTGCTGTGGAGCCGCCTGGGAAAGCCGTACATCGGCTCGTCCAATGCGTTCTCGTTCAACGTCGCGTCGGTCAAGGGTGTCGGGCAGATCGCCGTCGAAAAGGGCGCCGGAAAGGCCGAGAAGCGCGCGTTCAACCGCGCGGGTGGGATGTGCCCGCGCTGCGAAGGCATGGGGCAGATCAGCGATATCGATCTGTCTCAGCTCTACGACGAGACCAAGTCGCTGAATCAGGGAGCGCTGACCATCCCGGGCTACACGGCGGACGGTTGGCACGTGCGCATCTTCGCCGCGGCCGGCGTCGATCCCGACAAGCCGATCCGCAAATTCACCGCGCGGGAGCGGCAGATTTTTCTCTACAACGAGCCCATCAAGGTCAAGGTCGAGAAGATCAATCTCAGCTACGAGGGGCTGATCCCGCGCATCCAGAAGTCGTTCTTGGCCAAAGACGTGGACGCCCTCCAGCCGCACGTTCGCGCCTTCGTCGAGCGCGCCGTCACCTTCACGGCTTGTCCCGAGTGCGAGGGGACGAGGCTGAACGCAACGGCGCGCTCCTCCAAGATCCGCGGCATCCACATCGCCGAGGCCTGCGCGATGCAGATCAGCGATCTGGCGGAGTGGCTGCGCGCGCTCGAGGAGCCGTCGGTCGCGCCGCTCTTGGCCACGCTGCAGGAAACCCTCGATTCCTTCGTAGAAATCGGGCTCGGCTACCTGAGCCTCGATCGTTCGACAGGCACGCTATCGGGCGGCGAGGCCCAGCGCACCAAGATGATCCGCCACCTCGGCTCCGCGCTGACCGACGTCACGTACGTGTTCGACGAGCCGACGATAGGTCTGCACCCGCACGATATCCGGCGCATGAACGAGCTCTTGCTGCGGCTGCGCGACAAGGGGAACACCGTGCTGGTCGTCGAGCACAAGCCCGAGACGATCGCGATCGCCGACCACATCGTCGATCTCGGACCCGGCGCCGGCAGCGCGGGAGGTCAGGTCGTGTTCGAGGGCAGCCTGGAAGGCCTGAAGAAGAGCGACACGCTCACGGGCCGGCACCTGAACGACCGCGCCGCGCTGAAGCCCTCCGTGCGCAAGGCGTCCGGGGCGCTGGAGGTGCGCGGGGCCAGCACCCACAACCTCCAGAATGTCGACGTGGACATTCCGCTCGGCGTGCTGGTGGTCGTGACGGGCGTTGCCGGCTCCGGCAAGAGCTCGTTGATCCACGGCTCGATCAGCGGGCGAGAGGGCGTGGTGTCCGTCGACCAGACCCCGATCCGCGGGTCGCGGCGTAGCAACCCCGCGACGTACACGGATCTGCTCGAGCCGATCCGCAAGGCCTTCGCCAAGGCCAACGGCGTGAAACCCGCGCTCTTCAGCCCGAACTCCGAGGGCGCCTGCCCGACCTGCAACGGCGCCGGGGTGATCTACACGGATCTGGCGATGATGGCGGGGGTCACCACCGTTTGCGAAGACTGCGAGGGTAAGCGCTTCCAGGCGTCGGTCCTCGAGTATCGGCTCGGAAAGCTCAACATCGCCGAGGTGCTCGATCTGTCGGTGCACGACGCGCTCGCGTTCTTCGGTCGAGAGGGCGTGAACATACCTCCGGCGCACGCCATCCTGCAGCGCCTGAGCGACGTCGGGCTCGGCTACCTCACGCTCGGCCAGCCGCTCACCACGCTTTCGGGGGG
>JAICQO010000161.1 GCA_025937835.1 Polyangiaceae bacterium | reverse complement strand
GTCGTCACGACCAACGGCGCTGAAACCCGAGGCGAGCCCCAGCTCGAAGACGGCGTCCGCGTGCTGCGACTCTGGTCGGGACAGGCCGCCGGCTTTCCGGGCATCGTGGCCCGACTGCGCGAGAAGCCCTGGCGAGCGGCGCCGCTCGCGCACTGGGCCATTTCGGCCGAGCGCGCACTTCGCGAGCAGGGCCCGTTCCGCCGGATCGTCGCGCATTGGCTCGTGCCCTGTGGCGTCCCGATCGCGACGCGGGCGGCGCTCGGTGCAGAGCTCGAGCTCGTCGCGCACGGCTCGGACGCGCGGCTATGCGCGGCGCTCCCCTCGCCCCTCCGCCGAGCCCTCGCGGCGCGGCTCGCTCGTCACTCCGCGGAGTTGCGCTGCTCGTCGCACGCCGTCCGCGAACAGCTGGAACGCGCGCTCGCGCTCGCGCCGGAGACGCTCACTGTCCGCCCACCGAGCCTCGATCTTTGCGACGTGCGCGAGCGAAAAACTGCGCGGGCCGAGCTGTCGATCGCCGATTGCGAGCGCCTGGCGGTGATCGTGGCTCGCCTGGTTCCCGACAAGCGCGTGGCCGATGCCCTGCGCGCGGCGCGGCTGGTCGGGACGCTGCGCGTGGCCGTGATCGGCGACGGCCCCGAGCTCGCGGCGCTCTGCCGGAGCTTCCCCGAGGTGCGCTTCCTCGGCCGGCTCGCTCGGCCCGAGACACTGAAATGGATCGCCGCAGCGGACGTGCTCGTCAGCGCATCCCGGAACGAGGGGGCGCCCACGGCGATCCGCGAAGCCCGCGCGCTCGGCGTGACCGTGGCCGCGCGACCCGCCGGCGACGTGGCTCGCTGGGCAGAGACCGACCCTGGTCTAGTCGTCGCGCCGTGAAGGCGGCTGCTCGCCGCGGATCCGCGGCAACAACTCCGCGAAGTTGCAGGGCCGCGTGCTCGCGTCGAGCTGCTCGATCAGGATCTTCTCGAGCGCGAGCCGCACGGCGCCCGTCGAGCCCGGCAGGCCGAACACCAGCGCCGGCCCGAGGACTCCGGCGAAGGCGCGTGACTGGATGGTGGCGGCGCCGATCTCGGCATAACTCAGGCTCCGGAACAGCTCGCCGAACCCCGGGATCGGCTTGGTGAGCAGCGGCTCGAGCGCCTCCGGAGTGACGTCGCGCGCAGTGAGCCCGGTGCCCCCGGTCGCGAGCACCACATCCGCCCCCGCGGCGATGAAGCTCGCGACGATCTCGCGGATCGAGGCGACATCGTCGTGCACGATCCGCCGCCCGACGAGCCCGTGTCCCGCCGCGGTCAGGCGCTCGACGATCAGCGCACCACTGGTATCGGTCGCCTCGGTTCGGCTGTCGCTGACCGTGAGCACTGCAAATCGGAGCGGCATGGTCGTCTCCCGCCTGGGCTAGCACCTCCGGCTCGCGTGTCGCAGAAATTGAGTTATGGTCCGCCGGGTGCGTGCTCCGCTCGGCTCCGGACTCGACGGCGTGGCCTGCGTTCGCGCCACGCGCTTCGACCCCGAGCCGCTGCCCGGCGTCTCGACATTTCGCTTGAGCTATCGCCTGGGGGCCGAGCCCGACCCGGGCGCGCTCGAGTGCCTGCTGTCCGAAGAGCTCGAGCGCATGCAAAAGTTCCATTTCGTGGACGACCGCGTGCGCTACGCGGGCACGCGCTCCACGCTGCGCCGGCTTCTGGGCGAGGCGCTCGCGCTGGAGCCGGGGCGCGTCCCGCTCGAGACGGCTGCCGCCGGCAAGCCCCTGGTTCCCGCGGCGTTCGGGCTCGAATTCAACGTGTCGCACTCCGGGGGCGAAGGCCTCGTCGCCTTGTGTCGAAGCGGCCGCGTCGGCGTCGATGTCGAGCTGATCCGGCACGACGTAGACCACCGCGCGCTTTCGGCCCGGGTGTTCGCCCCCGCGGAGCTCCGGGAGTTTTCCGGCCTCGACGAGGCCGCCGCGCGGCTGCGCTTCTACCGAGGCTGGGTTTACAAGGAAGCCGTGCTCAAGGCGCTGGGCCTCGGCATCGGCGCCGAGACGCGCGCCTTCTCGGTCCTCGAACGGGACGCGCTCGTGATCGAGGCGGCGAAGGGTGCACTGCCCGTGGACGCACGCCAGCTGAGCGTGGTCGCCTTGCAGGCACCCGCGGGCTACTGCGCGGCGCTCGCCTACGTCAGCGACTGACCGGCCAGCTCGGCTCAACTCGAGACTCGCACGGCGTCCATGCCCGCGCGCTCGGCGGCGAGCAAGCCGAGCTCGGCGTCTTCGAACACGACGCATTGCTCGGGCGGCACGCCCATCCTCTCGGCGGCGAGCAGAAACAGGTCGGGGAAAGGCTTGCCGCGCGGCACGTCGGCCGCCGTCACGATGATCGGCACGAGCTCGAGCACTCCGATCGCAGCGAGGGTCCGCTGAACGTGCAAAAACGTGCTGCCAGAAGCGACGCTCACCGGGCGCCGACCGGCCATTTCCCGCAGAAATTCGACGACGGGAGCCAGCGGGCGAACACTCGGGATGCGGGCTTCGTACTCGGCACGTTGTCGCTCTGCCACCGACACTGGATCGAGTGAGGTGCCGAACTCCACGTTGAGCTCCTCGACCGTGGCCTCGATCGTCATTCCAGCTCGACGGGTGAAGAGCGGCCAGTCGAACTCGAAGTGCGCGCCGTGCGCCGAAAGCGCGGCTCGCCAGGCCTCGTGATGCAACGGCATCGAGTCCGCCAGCGTCCCGTCACAATCGAAGATGTAGCCGCCGTAATCTCGCTTGGGGCGCTCGAACAGGATTTTCTGCGTCACGTGGCAGCTGAGTTCAGGTGGGAACGAGGCTCACTAGCGCAGTCGGGCTATCACGCAAACCTGCAAAGTAGAAAACAAACAGGAATGCAATCCGACCCCGAACGTTGCAGAACGTTGCTGACGTGCGCGCCGCGCGCCGCGATTTCTCCGCACTAAATCGGTGCCGCACGCGGCGTTCCATGCGGCTTTTGGCGCGACGTCCAAATGTTTCCGAACGAAGAATTTCGCTGGCGCGAAGCGTTGAGTACGCGTAAGGTAATCGAGCTAGTTGACGCCGGAACTCGTGCTGTGCGAGAGGGGCGCGAGTAGCTCACATGCCCGCAGGTTCCGCTCTTTCACGCGCGATCGATCGTCTGGTTTCGGACCTCTCACGGCTCGCCGAGCGCGTAGCCAAAGAGGCGCTGCGTGCCGCGCAAGCGCAGGCAAAGAGCCGAAAGCGCGAACAGGCGAAGAAGATCGAGAAGCCCAAGCGCCAACGCCGCTCTGCCGAGAGCCGGCGTGAAGAGCAGCGTTTGAAGGCCGAAGCGCGCGAGCAGCGCCGTCGCGAGCGCGAAGCGGCTCGCAAGGAGCGCAACGAGGCCATCGCGCGTCTCAAGCAAGAGCGCGCAGCAGCGCGCGCCGCCGCTCGCGCTGCCCGTAGCGAATCGATGGATCAGACCAAGCGCGACAAGGCGCAGCAGCGCGAGGCCGAGCGCCGCGCCCGCCAAGAAGCGCTGGAGAAGGCGCTCGCTCCGCCGCCGGTCGTCGTCTTCAAACGCACTCGCGATGGTCAGGTCACGGTGTTGAAGCCGCGTCCGGTCGCGGCACAGGCCGGCAGCGCCGTTGCCGTCGCTGAAGACGCGCCGCCGCCCGTTGCCTGAGCCTGAGTCGCGCAACCTCGCGCGCAACCGCGACAAGGTGCGCTGTCGCTAAATATTTCCGCCTCAGCTATCGCTTCGCAGGCCTCCTCCGAAGTAAGCGATCCTGCTTTTGAGACTTTGTGGAAAGACTGCGATCGCGGTTCGACAGACCGCGTCCGTGCCGTCAAAGTCAAGGTGTTTTGGGCAGGCGCCCGCGAGATCCGGCGACGGAGCCGCGCCGCACGCTACCCAACCTTTCAGGAAGGTACATGCCTTTGAATCCCCGTCTCGTCCGCGCCAAGAGCATCCTCGAACGCCGCGTTTTCTTGAAGGCCCTGGGCCTCGGAATGGCCGCGCCGCTGGCCTTCAAGCTGGCTCGCACCGCCACGGCTCAGAGCGTGGGCGCCCCGAAGCGGTTTTTCCTGATGTTCATGCCTCACGGCATCCCGCCGGAGCACTACAACCCGCGGGCTGGTAGCTCCCCGACCGACTTCCGTCTGAACGACACCAACCTCAGCATCCTGGGGCCGCTCGAGCAGTACAAGCAGTACGTCAACGTCTACGAGGGCTTCCAGTACACGGGCAAGGCCGAAACCCACGACGGCATCGTCAACTGCCTCACGGGCTATTCGGGGGCAGACACCACGTCGGCGCGCACGTCGATCGAGACCGTGATCGCCAAGGGCCTCGGGACCAAGGCCACGATCCTCGGCGCCTGCTCGCACCTCCCCTACGGGTTGGACAAGAACGGCATGCTGTTCTGGGACGGCAAGGCCATCGATCCGGAGAAGAACCCGGCCAAGGCCGCGGACTCACTGTTCGCCAACCTGGGCGGCGGCGGAGCGCCGGCGCCGACCCCTGGCCCGGCCAACGCCGAGGTCGAGATCCGCAACGAGCTCCTGAAGCTCAACATCGGGGAGATCGAGTCGCTGAAGAGCGAGCTCAACGGCCTCACCAGCGAGCAGACCAAGCTCGATTCGCACCTCACGGCGGTCCAGGCGCTGCTCAGCGGCGGCAGCGGCGGTCCGGGTCCGGGTCAGCAGCTCAGCTGCACGGCCAGGCCCACGCTGCCGACGGTCGAGAAGGTCCGCGCCGAGAGCGCCGGACAGGTCGTCGATTCGAGCGGCGGCAACGACTACTTCTACCAGGAAAAGAACTTCCCGCTGATCTTCGAGGCTCAGCTCGAGCTCATCGCCCAGGCGTTGATCTGCAACGCCTCGCAGGTGATGGCGCTGATGCCGATGTACGCCACCTGCGACTTCGACTTCGGCTTCGCCAAGGCCCCCGGCTCGCACCACAACACGCTGTCCCACACCACGGCCAGCGGAAAGGGCCAGTGGGACTCACCGGTCAGCGTCGACAACTACGACCCGATGACCCGGCAGGGCTTCGCCAAGGCCCAGCTCTGGTTCTCCGAGATGCTGGTGAACAAGGTGGTCAAGCTGCTCGCCGAAACGGACGACCCAGCGGGCGACCCCGGCAGCAAGGTCCTCGACAACACGCTCATCTACTGGATGAGCGAGATCGGCGACGGTGCCAATCACACCCGCACGAGCTACATCGAGTACCCGCAGGTCCCGCAATCACTGCCGTTGGTGACGATTGGCAAGTGCGGCGGCGCCATCAAGAGCGGCCAATACCTGGCGGCGCAGCTCGGAAAACCGGAAGAGGCAGCAAACGCCAATCGCCCCGCTGCCGACCTGTACCTGACCATGGCCCAGGCGATGGGCGTGGCCAACGCCTCGATCCCCGGCGCGAGCAAGGTCGTCTCGGAGGTGCTCTCGTGATTCGTTCGGCTCTTTGTGCGGTCGGTGCGGTCGCGCTTTCGTGCCTGGCCGTTGGCTGCGGCGGCGGCGAGGTCGACGGCGACGGAAACCCGATGCAGAGCGGCGGCGGCGGGCAAGTAGCCGGCGGCGGGCAGCCTCCGGGCAACGCTGGCACCGGAAATGCGCCCGCCCAGGGCGGCAACCCTCCCGGCTCGGGCGGGAACTCCAGCACGGGCGGCCAGAGCACCCACGAGCCGGAGCCTGGCTTCACGCTCGACTGCGCGGCGTCCAAGCCCGGCAAGCCGGTGCTGCGCCTGCTGACGCGCACCGAGGTCGACTCGACCTTGAACAGCATCTTCCCGGAGCTGAAGGGCGACTGGACGAACGCGCTGCCGGCCTCGATGGTGTCGAAGCTCGGCTTCGACAACGACGCCCGCACCGAGGTCAGCTCGCAATTTGCGAGCGCGCTGCTCGAGACGGCGGAGTCGCTGTCGACCGCGCTCGTGGGCTCGAAGCTCACCTCGCTCGTGCCCTGCGCCTCGGCCGGGGATAAGGCCTGCGCGACGTCGTTCCTCGAGAGCTACGGCCGCAGGCTGTTCCGCCGCCCGCTCTCCACCGACGAGAGCCAGAAGTACCTCGCCTTCTTCGACAGCGCGCTCGCCAAATCCGACTTCAAGACCGCGCTCAAGTGGATGACGATCGGCCTGATCCAGTCGCCGAACGCCGTCTACCGCAGCGAGGTCGGCACGCCCTCGGGCGGCGGTCGCAGCCTCGACGCGCACGAGCTCGCGACGGAGCTCGCGTACACCTTCACCGGTGCGCCGCCGAGCGAAGCGCTGCTCGACCAGGCCGACAGCGGCGACCTCGGTGACCGCCTGGCGATCGCGCGCGAGCTGCTCGCGACCGACGCCGGAAAGCTGCATTTCCAGCGCTTCTTCGAGGCGTACACGGGTTTCCCGCGCGTGAGCGCGATCAGCAAGCGGAACGTCCAGGACTTCACCACGCTGAACGCGGACATGGTCCAGGAAACGCGACGCTTCCTGGACGAGGTCTTGGTGCAGAAGCCGGGCGGGGTGCGGGAGCTGCTCACCGCCACCACCACCAATCCGTCGCAGCGGCTCGCGCAGTTCTACGGCTTCCCTGCCCCGAGCGGGGACTACGCCAGCATCACGCGCCCCGCGGGCAAGGGCATCGGCCTGTTCGCGCAGGGCTCGTTCCTCGCGACGCGCGCGAGCTCCGACGTCTCGTCGCCGACACAGCGCGGCCTGTTCGTGTTCAAGAACCTCTTGTGCCGCACTCCCCCGAGCCCGCCGGACACGGTGCCGCCGCTGGCAACGGGCTCGGGCGAGCAGCTCACGACCCGTCAGCGCTACGAGAAAGCGCACGCCCAGGGCGGCTGCGCGGCGTGTCACCAGCTCTTCGACCCGCTCGGCTTCGGCTTCGAACACTTCGACGAGGCCGGCCGCTACCGTGACCAGGAGTTCGGCATGCCCGTCGACTCCAAGTCGCACGTGCCGAATGTAGACCGCAGCGTGGCCTTCGAGTTCGACGATCAGGAAGGGCTGATGACCGGCCTCGCCGACCGGCTCGAGGTCTACCAGTGCTTCGCGAACTACCTCGCGACCTACGCGTTCGGTACGAATGAAGCCTGCCTCGGAACGGGCCAGGTCGAAAACATGAAGAACGGCACGATCGGCATTCGCGATGCGTTCGCGAGCCTCGCTACCGAGCCGCACTTCTCGCAGCGGTCGAGCCAGTAGCACTACGGCCAGAGTCTTTGGCAGGAGCGGATCACGATCGCCGCCAGCGGCTGAGGGGGTGCCGGCGAGGCCGGCAGAGGCTGCTTTCAGCTAGCCACGGACGCCATCCCCTTCAGCCACCGGAACCTCGAGCCTCCTCAGTCCCATCCGGTTCGCCCTGCCTTCGAAGGCTCTGGCAGTAGTAGTAACCTGGCGGCCATGCGCCGCCAGCTCGTACTCGCCTGCCTGGCGCTCGGATGCGCCGAGCGCCCGCTGGCTCCGCGTCCCGTCGCGGCCACGGCCGCGGCGCACGCTCCTCGGCCGCCGGCCGCCGCTGCCAGCGCTTCCGGCAAGCTCGCGTATCCGCCCACGCGGGTCGATGCGGTGCGCGAAACGCTGCACGGGGTCCGCGTCGAAGACCCGTACCGCTGGCTCGAGAACGGCGAAGCCCCCGAGGTGCAGGCCTGGGCAGAGGCGCAGGATCGCTTCGCGCGCGAGCGCCTCGACGCGCTCCCGCTGACGGCGGAGCTCCGCCGTCGCTTTGCCGAGCTCTACTATGTCGCCGAGCGCGAGCCGCCGTTCCGCGTGGGCTCCCGCTACTTCTGGAGCGAGCGCGACGCTTCGCAAGAGAAGGACGTCGTTCGCTTCCGGCAGGGCAAGGACGGCGAGGCCCGCACCGTTCTCGATCCCAACACCTGGTCCAGCGACGGTTCCACCTCGCTCGGCGCGTGGTCGGTCAGCCGCGACGGCAACACCATCGCCTACCAGGTCCGAAAGAACGCCGCGGACGAGGCCGCGCTGCATTTCATCGACGTCGGGACGGGCCGGCAATTGCC
>JAICQO010000201.1 GCA_025937835.1 Polyangiaceae bacterium | reverse complement strand
TGTCGCTGCCCGGCCAGGCGAAGGTGTGCCAGTAACAGACCGCGACGCGCAGGTGGTCGGCCAGCTTCTTCCCGAGGACCATCCGGTCCTTGTCGTAGTAGCGGAACGCCAGAGGGTTTTCGGACTGCGGACCCTCGTACCGGATCTTGTCGATGCGCTGGAAGAAGCTGTCGGACATGGGGGGCAAAGGTAGTGATCTTCCCGAATGGATGCAACCTCGCCCGTGACGAGAATCGACAACTCGCTGGCCCCTGTCCCTGGCCCGTGTCAAACCTCGCCCCGTGGCGGACTCGAGCGCCGATGCACGCCAGCCGGTCGTGTTTGGCGTGAAAACACTGCAGGCCGCGCCCACGAGTCCCGGCGCTCCGCGCGGTCGAGCGACGACGTTGTCGCGCTGGGCTTTCGGCGTGCTGTGCGCGACGCTCGGAGTCGTCCTTTTTGGCGCGATCGTTCGGATTACGGGCTCCGGAGCGGGCTGCGGACAGCACTGGCCGACCTGTCACGGCGAAATCGTTCATCTGCCGCAGAGCGTCGAAACACTGATCGAGCTCACGCACCGGACCAGCTCGGGACTCGCGATGCTCGCTGTGTTCGGATTGACGGTGGCAGCGTTTCGATGTTTCGAAGCGGGACACCGCGTACGACGCGCTGCGTTCTGGGCGGCGGCGATGATGGTCGTCGAAGCGTTGCTCGGCGCAGGGCTGGTGTTGTTCGAGCTCGTGGGCTCGAACCGCTCCGTGGGCCGCGCCGTGGTGATGCCGCTGCACCTCGTGAGCACGTCCGTCCTCACCGCAACGCTCGCGCTCGTGGCCTGGTGGAGCCGACCGGCGGAATCCGCCCTGCCAGCGGGTGATCGCGGGCTCGCGCGCGGCGTGAGCGTCGCGCTCGGTGCGGTCCTGGTCGTGTCGGCGGCGGGCGCGCTCACCGCGCTCGGCGACACGCTGTATCCGGTGCAGGCCGCCGCGCTCGGTGAGCGCTGGGCTGCGGATCAGGCCGCCAGCGCGCACTTCCTCGAGCGCTTGCGGATCCTGCATCCCCTGCTTGCGGTCGCCGCGAGCGCGTACGCCTGGGTGCTCGCCGGGCGCGCGCGCAAGCGGCTCGCGTCGCGCGCGGGTCGCGGGTTCGCCGGAGCGGTGCTCGCGCTGACCGCGCTCCAGCTCGTGGTCGGCAGCGTCAACGTGCTGCTCTCCGCACCCGGCTGGCTCCAGGTGCTGCACTTGTTCGTCGCCAGCGCGTTGTGGATCGGGCTGGTGTTGCTGCGCACCGAAGCGGCCGAGCCGCGCACCAGAGCCGCGTAGGCTTCAGGGCCGCGCTTCGGGTTGTTCGCGGCCCGCGCGCTCGACCTCGAGCGTCTGCAAGCGGAACAGCTTGCCGTCGCGCACGAGCTCGGCGGTGGCCGAGCGCTGCTCGCGCCGTTCGGAGCCGGGCAAGCGCTGCGTCAGCGTCAGCGTGAGGCGCGTGCGGGCGCGTCGATCCTCCACGTGAACGCTGACCGGATCGACGTCGACGTGCAGCGTTCCCGCTGTCTGAAATGCGTATTCGAGCAGGCTCTCCCGGCCTTCGACCGCGCCGAGCTCGGGCACGACCAGGCGTACCGTCGGCGTCATGCCTTTCTCGACGGCCTCCGCGAGCCGGCTTCGCCAGGCCATCTCCGTGGTCTGTGCGTCGCGCGGGAGCGCCGCCGCGAGCTCGGAGAGCCGCTCGCGCACGAGCTCCTCCGGTGTCTCCCAGATCATGAGGTAGAAGGCGCCAGCAGCGACGACCCCTGCCACGATCTGAGCGAGCGCGCGCCGCGAGCGGTTCACACGCCGATACCGAGCTTTTGCCGGAGCCGTGAGTACGCTTCACTGATCGAGAAGCGATACACCTCGGACAGCTGGTCCTCGGCGCGCGTCACGCCCTCGGTCGGGAAGCGACGGATCAGCTCCGCCGCGCGGCACACGTCGCCGATCAGAGTCAGGCCGGCGCGCACTCCGGCGAGCTCGGCCGCGAGCTCGAGCCGCTGCAACCGCGCGGCAATTTCAGCCGCGGGCAGCTTCTTTGCGGCGGCCTTGAGCGAGGTCAGGTCCGCTCCCTTCAGCTCGCGCTTGAGCCCCGCGTAGTGCTTCTTCGGATCCTTGTCGAGCGCCTTGGGATCCACGCCCCGCGCGCCGCACAGCGCGAGCACCGCGGTCACGAACGCCACGAGCTCGGGGCCGCGGAAGAACGTGAGCGGGCGAAGCTCGGGACGAAGCTGCACCAACGCCCGGCCCCACAGGAAAGGCAGCTCGCCGAGCTCGATGCCGCTGCCGAGCGCCCGCGCCGCCAAGACCGCCGGTGTCTCGCGCGGAGCAACCGACAGACCCGGAGCCATCTCGGGCACCAGGTAGAACTCGGGCATCGGGAAGCCGAGCAGGCGCGCCGACCAGCCGAGGGTCTTGGCGAGCATGGTCGTGCTCTTCTCGGGATCCTGGAGCGTCGCCGGATCCGGCTCGAAGCCGCGCCTCTTTTCCTTGAGGTAGAGGACGCCGAGCCGCGCGGTCACCGGGCCCAACAGAGAGAACAGCGCGCGGAGCTCGGGCTCCTCGTCGTCGTGGAACAGGGACGCTGCCCAGTCCGCGTCGAGCGCCACGCCGCGTACCTGGAGCAGCCCCTCGGGGCGGTGCTGGCTCGCGAGCAACGACTCGTTGATGTCGGCCTCGCCGAGAGACTCGAGCACCATGCAGGCATTCCAGGAGCCGTCGGCGTCGCCGAGCTTTTCGAACAACCCGTGCGCGCGCCGGTAAGCTGCGGGGTCGAGCGGCTCGGCCTGCACCGCGAGCCGGACTTCCTGCAGCGCGCGCGGCGCGTCGCCGAGCGAGGTGTAGAGCTCGGCGACGTGGTGGCGCAGCTTGGCGTCGCCCGGCCGCGTCTCGAGCAAGCGCGTGAGCGCCGCGACCGCGACGCGCGGCTCGGAGTCGGGTTGCAACGCCAGCCGCTCGATGCGCTGCGCGATCGCCTCCGCCGTACCGGGGTCGAGGATCTGGCTCATCGCGCGCTCGTAATACGAGAGCAGCTCGTGTGGGCGCCCCGCGCGGTCCAAGAGCGCGCCGGCGCGGTCGAGCAGCGCGAGGTCGCTCGGCGAGAGCTCG
>JAICQO010000173.1 GCA_025937835.1 Polyangiaceae bacterium | reverse complement strand
CGGCAAGTTTGCGGTTTTGGCGAGGCTTTCGCGAGCACCGGAGCGGAGCGTAGGTGGCTACGTGAGCACCGGAGCGCAGCGAAAACGAAGCCAAAACCCAAAATCGCCGGGCGTGGTGGAAGCTAAAGATACCGGGGATGACGAAGGCCCTCAGTCGGCGTCGGGCAGCTCGCCTGCGCTGAGCTGCGAGCGTGTCAATTCCCGGACCAGGACCGTGGCATAGCTCCCGGATGGCAAACCGAAAGAAAGCTCGAACCCGCCTTCGCGCTCGGTGAGCTCGATACCCTCCGGATACACGAGCAGATCCCGCCGCGCCCCCGGCGCCGCCCGCCCGAGGACCTCGAGTGCATCCGCCTCGAGCCCGAGCTCGGCCACGGACCGTTGCTCGAGCTCGAGCGGGCGCCCCGACGCGGGACGCATCTTGGGTCCGATGATCGGCCCCGTCGGTACGATCTCGCGCCGTGCCCAGCGCTCGCTCTCCACCGCCACATCCTCCACGGCGAACCCCGCACCCGAGCCCGAGAGCCGCATTTGCTCACCCGCGAGCAGGTGCTCGAGGCCCTCGGCGCGGCGCAGGCTCAGGTACCGATTGAAGACCTCGGACTGCACGACGCTCGGGTACAGCTTGTAGAGGAAGGCCGGCAACCGCGCGCGGCCGCCACCCCGGAGCCACGACAGCGCCTTACCGAGGTTCTCGCCGTCCCGCCCGAAGCGCTGACCGCCGAAGTAGTTCGGGACTCCCGAACGCTCGAGCTCGGCGACGATCTGGCGCGCGCGCTCGACGCCGCCGTCGGGCACGCCCGCCACGGCGATCCGAAAGCGGTTGCCGCGCAGATGACCGGTCCGCAACTTGTTCCCGTGGCGCGAAGCCTCGAGCACGCGCACGTCCGGGGGCAGGTTCCAGGTCTCGGGAGCCGTCGCCGTCCGCGGCAGTGAGAGCCACTGACTGGTCACGGCGCGCCGATCCTTGAGCCCGGCGTAGCCTATCTCGCGCTCGGCGACCCTCGACTCACGCGCCAGCACACGCACTAGATCGGGTGTCGTGAGCCCGCGCTTCTCGACGCGCACGTACAGGTGCTCTCCCTCGCCGCTCGGCTCGTACGCCGGGATCTCGTCTACGCAAAAGTCTTCGAAGCGCGAACCGATCGCACCTCCCGCTTTGGGCAAGTGAACGGTCGCGAACGCTGGCTCATGTGGCTTGATCGCCTCTTCTGACTTCACGGGTCGAGCTTTCTCCGGAGCCCGTTTACCACTCGCATCGCGCCCGATCCGAGCTTTGGGCTTGACCTCGCGGATTTATGTAGGAATTCTGAGGGGACGGCATGCGTTCGCTAGCCCCGAAGGAAGCGAAAACCGGGCTCGTCCTCTCGGGTGGCGGCATGCGCGGCGCGTACGAGGTGGGCGTGATCCTCGGCATCGTGGACGCGCTGAAACCAAGCCCCGGCAGCCCGCCGCTGTTCCGGATCCTCTCGGGCGCGTCCGTCGGCGCGATCAACACCGCCTACCTTGCGGCCAACGCCGAGCTGCCCGACCACGGCATCGGACGGCTCGCCGAGGTGTGGAAGACGCTCAAGCTGGAGGACCACGCGCGGGTGCGACCGCTCGGTCTGACCAGCCTGAAGCTGCCGAGCCTGTTGGGGAAGGCCGGCGCCGCGCTCGGCAACTCGCTGCTGGACACGCGCGCTCTCGAGATCTTGGTGCGCCGCACCGTGGACTGGGATCGTATGCACCGCGTGATCGACAGCGGGCGGGTGATCGCGCTGTTGATCGCCGCTCTGCACGTGGCGTCCGGGCGCACCACCATGTTCACCGAGCACACGCCCGGCATCAACGTGGTGCCCACGCGCGACGAGCGGCGAGCGACGGTGATCGAGCGCATCACCGCGGACCACGTGCTCGCCTCCGCGGCGATTCCCCTGCTCATGCCCACGCGCCGGGTCGGCGACCACTACTACTGCGACGGCGGCTTGCGCTTCAACACGCCGATCGCGCCCGCGATCCGCGCCGGCGCTGATCGCCTGATCATCGTCACCGTGCGCCACGCGCGCTCCGCGAGCGACGTCGCCGAGGTCGAGGACCACGACTCGGCGACTGGCCAGGACCTGAGCCCGGTGTTCTTGATCGGCAAGCTCTTGAACGCGCTCTTGCTCGATCCGGTGACCTACGATCTGCAGGTGCTCGAGCGGCTCAACCAGATGATGGAGGTGCTCGAGCAGACCCTCGCGCCGGCCGATCTCGATCGCGTGCAGCGGGTCTGGGTCAAGAATCGCGGCTTGCCGTACCGCCGCCTGCGAACGCTGGTGTTCACGCCGTCGCGAGACCTCGGCGAAATGGCCGGCGAGTTCATCCGCCATCACCTGCGAACGGAAACATTGAAGCCGCTGGCGCGGTACCTGATCGAACGCGCCGTACGCGCTGCACCACAGACGGAAGCCGACTGGGCGTCGTACTTGCTGTTCGACGGCGATTTTGCTGCTGAAATCATCGCTGGCGGCTACGCGGACGCGCTCGCGCGCAAGGACGAGATCCGCGACTTCTACGCTGGCGGCTGACGCGGATACCCTTTTCCTCGTCGGAGCGGAGGGGCATAATCCGGCGGCTCTGCGCGCGTGGGTGCGGGGCACAGGACGACGATGCTTCGCACTTGGCTTACTTGGGGGCTCTCCTCCGCCGCGCTCTTGTACACGGCGTGTGGAGGCGGCAATGAAAATGAATTGTTCGGGAACGTGAAGCCCGGCGGCAGCAGCGGCGGGAGGCACACCTCGATCGAACCTTCGCTCGGTGAGGACGGAGGCAGCGTCGAGACGCCCGGCTCCCCGACGGGTGGAGAGGCCGCCATCGGTAACTTGGACGCGGGCAGCGGCGGAGCGCCCGAGGCGGCGCCCGCGAGCGGCGGTCAGGACGCGGGGCTCGGCGGCGCTTCACCCGGCGGCGCCGCGGGCGAATCCGCTGCGGGAGCGAATGAACCCGGGAGCGGCGGCGAGAGCTCGGGCGGCGCTGCCAACGGGAGCGGCGGCACCGAGAGCGGCGGGACCACCGGCGGCACGGAGACGGGCGGCAGCGAGACGGGGGGCAACGAGAGCGGCGGAACCACCGGCGGGAGTGAAACCGGCGGGAGCGGCACGGGCGGCTCCACCGGCGGCACGGGAACGGGCGGCACGGGAACGGGCGGCACGACCGGGGGCACCACCGGCGGCTCTGCGACCGGCGGGCAAGGCGGTGCCGCGGGCTGCGTCGTGGCGCAAGCCCAGCTGCAAAAGCTACTTAACGAAGCGCAGGAGTGTGACCCGGAAGCGCGCTCCGCGTGCCGGTCCCTGGTTCCGGACGAGTGCGAGTGCAACAACGTCCCCGTCGGCGATCCGATCTCCGACGCAACGAGCCTGTACCTCGAGCAACTAGAACGGGTGAAGAAGGCGTGTGAGCTGCGCGCCTGCCTGACCCTCGAGTGCACCGACGTGACCGGGCACTGCTCCCCGAGGGGCGAGGGCCGGGGGCACTGCGTGGCCGTGATCGGCGGGCTCTCCTCGAACCGCTGACCCGCCCAAAAGTTGCCGCCGGATCCTGCGGCGCGGCACGATTTCGTGGCGCATGCAGGCGTCTCGGATTTTGGTGCTGCTCTCGCTCTGCTGGCTCACGTTCGCGTGCGCCCGGGAGAGCCGGGGCGTGAAGGCCCCCGACTACGACTTTGCACCGTGGGTGACGCCGCCTCCACCCGGGCTGCAGGGTAAAGCCCCGGCCAAACCCGATCGCATGCAGCCGGGAGCCGACGCCCTGGCGCGCTCGCAGCGCGATCCGATCACCACGCCGTTCCGGGCGCCGCTGCCCTCGGACTTCGCGCTCCCGGGAGGGCAAGAGTGCCTGAACCGCCTGGCGGCGCGCGGAGTTCCAGCGCGCCCGTTGGATGCGAAGCGCGGCGTCGACACGCCGGTGGTCATCAATGGTCCGATCGGCGGCGTCCGTTTCTGGTCCACCGCCGGCCCGATGGTGCTCGATTGCCGGCTTGCGCTCGCGCTCAGCGAAGTTGCGCCGGACTTCTCCGGGCTCGGCATCCAGAGCGTGCGCTTCTCCGGCGCTTACGTGTACCGCACCATGCGCAAGGGGCGGCTGAGCCTGCACGCTTACGGGCTCGCAATCGACGTGCACGATGTCCGCACGGCTTCGGGAACGCAGACGGTGAAGCGCAACTTCCTGCGCGGCACGCGCGAGAGCTGCGACACGGACGAGCCGATCCCGAACCAGCTCGCTTGCCGGCTCAAGCGCCGCGGGCTGTTCCGCGAGCTTTTGACGCCCGACTACAACGCCGATCACCACGATCACCTGCACCTCGGGATCGCGCCGCTGCCGACGTCGGCCGCGGTGCTGCGCACTTTTCAGGTTCCATCACCCAAAGTGACGCAAAAGGATCGCCCGCGTAAAGCTGGCGCGAAGGTAAAACCCGCGCGGAAGAGCCAGAGTCGGCGCGCCGTCCGCGTCGAGCCCGTTGCGACGCGCCCGCGAGTCCCGCGCCTTCGGTCGGATCTGAAGGACGTGCCCGAGGTGCGCAGTGATATCCTCGAGTTCTCCCCGACCAATCCGCCCAGCCAGCTCCTCCCAATCGAAACGCAGCGCCCCGAGCTCGTCGGGGCTGGGAGACCAGAGAAGCGGGCTGCCGACGCGCCGGTCGCCGGGAGCCTTCCAGCGTTCACCCTCGACGGGCACCCAGAGCACTGACGAGAGCTTGCGCCGCACGCGCGACGCCTCCCACTCCACCTCGCCGATCTCCGACAGCGGGATCGAGCACACGAACGTCGATTCATAGGGTCGCCCGCTGGCGTCCACCGGAAGGGTCTTGAGCTCGACGCCGAGGCCCTCGAAGTCCGGCGCCGGCCTGGCGCCCGCGGTTGCGCCGAGCGCCCGCTCGATGAGCTCTCCGACCCAGCCCTTGTGCCGCCTGAGGTCCGGCGGCGGCGTGCGGCCGAAGCGCTCGGCGATCGCCCCGAGCCTGTGCCCCGACAGCTCCTCGGCGCGAGCCAGGAGCTCTTTCAGACTGTCGGGTGGAGCCACGACCGTGCCTGGGGCGAGCCTCGGGGCCACGACCGCTTAGTAGTCCTGCCGGCGCCCCTGCGCTACGGTCGGCTCCGTGCGCAGAGGGCTCTCGAAATCCGTGCCGATCTGGCTGTCGATGCTGGCGGCCGCTGCGTGCCGTAAACCGGAAGGGACGGCGAGCGAGCGGACCGCGCCGAGCGCCCAGGCGCCAGTCGTCCGAGAGCCCGCGCCGAAAGCGCCGGCGGTGGCGAGCAGCGCGCCCGCGCCGAAAGCCGCGCCAGCCAAGCCGCCGGAGCCCGCGCCCGACGACGCGCCGCGCCTCTACGCCAAGAGCCGCTTCGTCTGGGTCTGGCCCGAGCCGAACGCGAGCAAACAATGGATCGGCTTCTTGTGGACGGGCAGCTCCGTGCGGCTCAAGAGCACGAAGCCGCGGCCGGGCCCGGGCTGCAAGAGCTTCTACGAAATCGAGCCTTACGGTTTCGTGTGCGTGGACGAACGCAAGGCCACGCTCGACGCGAACGATCCCGTGTACCGCGCGCTCGCGCCATTTTCGCCCAAGGTGGACCAGCCCGAGCCGCACCGCTACGGCGAGTCGATCGGGCTGCCGCGCTATTTCGCGACGCCGACGCCCGAGCTGCAGCGACAGCGCGAGCGGGATCTGACGTCGCACCTGCGCGACGTGGCAGCGGCTCGTGAAGGCAACGTCCCGAAGCGGCTCGAAGGCGTCGACCTGACGCTGACGGGCGGTGAGCCTCCCGAGCTACCCGAGCTCGCCGGCGGCTTCTTCGAAAACCGAAGGCAGCTCTTGCCGCGCTCGACGGTCGCGTTCAGCACCGAAGCGCGCTTCGGCGATCGCACGTTCTTGCTGGGCGCCGACTACGCCTGGGTGCCGAAGGACCGCGTCGTCCCCTATCCGCGCATCTCGTTCCACGGCTTGAAGCTCGACCAGGACGCGACCCTGCCGCTGGCGTTTTTCCGCGGGAAAGATCGACCAAAGTATGCGCGGTCGGGCGACGCTTTCACACCCACGGGTGAGACGTTCGCGCGCCTCAGCTGGGTCGGGCTCACGGGCCAGAGCGTGCGTCAGGACAAGGAGCGCTACCTCGAGACGAAAGAAGCCGGCGTCTGGATCAAAGAGAGCGAAGCCGTCGTCCCGCGGCCGAAGCAAAAGACGCCCTGGGGCGCGGCGGTCGGCGAGCCCGATACCACGGGTCGCGCCCACGGCCGCGGCAGCTGGATCGAGGTGGCGATCGACGGAGGCTGGATGATCGCCTACGAGGGCACGCGGCCGGTCTACGTGACCCTGATGTCACCGGGCCGCGGCGGCGCGGCCTTGCCCGACGAGAACCCGCTCGATCGCAGCGCCACACCGACCGGCACCTATTCGATCACCGGCAAGCTCAAGACCGCGACCATGGAGGCGCCGGGCGAGTTCATCCACTCCGACGTCCCGTACGCGCAGAACATCACCGGGCCCTACGCGTTTCATGCCGCCTACTGGCACGACAACTGGGGCAAGCCGCAGAGCGGGGGCTGCATCAACTTGTCGCCGGTCGATGCCAAGTGGCTGTTCGACTTCACCGAGCCCAAGGTGCCCGAAGGCTGGCACGCGATACGCCTCTTGACCTCGAAGCACACTCCGACGGTCGTCGTGCTGCACCGCTAGAGCGACAAAACGGTTATGAATCTGCCGAGGTTGGCGGAAAAACTCCGACGAAAGAGTGAGCGCGCGGGGAGGGGCCCCGACGAATTCACCTCGGCGGGGAGGGGCGGCGCGTGCCGCCCCTGAGAACAGGGCCTCCGCCGCTCACTTGCCGGCGAGCTTGACGTCGACCCAGACGGCCAGGGCGAGCACCACGCCGCGCGCGATGAACTTCACCTCGGGGGAGACGGCCATCAGGGTGAGGCCGTT
>JAICQO010000208.1 GCA_025937835.1 Polyangiaceae bacterium | reverse complement strand
TGCCTGGCGCCCCTGGCGGACTCTCGGAGCCGTCCACGCCCGTCAGTGCCGTCGTTCAGTGCGGCCCGAGCAATGCGTTCTTTGGCGTCTCAGTGACGCACTAACCCCAAAAATCTGGCGCCCATGGCGCTCTGCCTGGCGCCCCTGGCGGACTCTCGGAGCCGTCCACGCCGTCAGTGCCGTAGGGCCGGCTGGGTCGTTGGGTTAGCTGGGCTCCGGCAGGAGGTCGGCGTGGATGCGCTGGCGTTCGCTGTCGATCAGGTCCTGCGGGGCGCCCAGGTTTTGCAGGATGAAGCCGGTGATCGCGAGCGCGACCTCGGCTTCGCCTGCGAAGGGGATGGCGCCGGCTTTGCGCAGCGCGGGGACTTCACGCAGGTACGAGCAGCGCGCGACGACGAGTAGGTGCGGGTTCAGAGAGTTGGCTTGTCGGATCGCGTCGACGGTGAGGGCTTCGGTGGGGGCGCTGAGGATCAGCGAGACGGCGCGCTCGATGCCGGCTTCGGCCAGCACCTCGGGTCGGTTGGCGTCGCCGTACACGGCGGGGATGCCCTGCGCCTTCAGGGCGCGGACGGTCTCGAGGTTCATCTCGACGATCGTCGGCTGAATTCCGTTGTGCGTGAGCAAGCGCGTCACGGTCTGTCCGACGGGTCCGTAGCCGACGACGATCGCGCCGTGGCGGCCGGATTCGGCGTCGGGCCGCGGCAGGTCGGGGCGGGATTGACGCCGGAGCCGCCAGGCTTCGAAGCGCGGGACGAGCCGATAAAACAGCGGGTTCAGCGAGATCGAGAAGATCGAGGTCGCGACCAGCGTGCTGCTCGCCTCGGGCGGGAGGATGTCGAGCTCGCGGCCGACGCTGGCGAGGATGAACGAGAACTCGCCTATCTGCGCGAGCGCGATGCCGACCGAGAGCGCCATCTTGGTCGGGTATTTGAGCAACAGCACGATGGCGATGGCCGCGAGCGGCTTGCCGATCATCACGATCGCGAGCGTGGCTGCGATGAGTCCCGGGCGCTCGAGCACGAAGCGCGGGTTGAACAGCATGCCGACCGACACGAAGAACAAGACCGCGAACGCATCGCGCATCGGCAACGCTTCGGAAGCGGCGCGCAGCGAGAACTCGCTGCGGCCGACGATCATGCCCGCGAGGAAGGCGCCGAGCGCCATCGACACGCCGAACAGCTTGGCCGCGCCGACGCCGAGGCCGAGCGCGAGCGTGAGCACCGACAGCGTGAACAGCTCGCGCGATTTGGTGGAGGCGATGAGCTCGAGGATCTTCGGCACGAGCCGGCCGCCGACCGTGAAGGTGAAGACGAGCAACGCCGCGACCTTGAGCAACGCGAACCCGAGCGTGACCCCCGCGCTCTGCGTGCCCGCCTGCGCCCCGAACAGCGCCGGGATCGCGACCAGAACCAGCACGGTGAACAGGTCTTCCACGACCAGCCAGCCCACCGCGACGTGCCCCGTCGGCTGGTGGAGCTCGCCGTTGTCGCTGAGCACGCGCAGCAGCACGACGGTACTGGCAACGGAGATCGCGAGGCCGAACAGCACCCCCGCACTCAGGGTCCAACCGAACCAGGTGGTGACGACGACGCCGAGCACGGTGGCGAGCGCGCTCTGCGCGACGGCGCCGGGGATCGCGACCTTGCGGACCGCGAGTAGCTCCTTGAAATGGAATTGCAGCCCGACGCCGAACATCAGCAGGATCACGCCGACCTCGGCGAGCTGGTCGGCGATGCCCTTGTGCGCCGTGTAACCGGGCGTGTACGGCCCGACGACGATGCCCGCCAGCACGTAGCCGACGATCGGCGACAGCCTCAAGCGGTGGGTGAGGGACCCCAATATGAGCGCCGCCGCGAACGCGCCGGTCAACGTCAAGATCAGGTCGGTCTGGTGCTGCATGGGAGCTTCGCCCTTTTCCCCCGACCGAAAGCGGGTCACCGAGCATGAAGCGGCGAGGCCGACCAGGCACGCAGAATTTTCAAAGCGTCAGCGGACGGGTCTCCCGATGGCCATTTGTGCGTTCAGGATCCACGCAGAATTTTCTCCGAACCAACCGTAAGCGATCGGGGCGTGCGTCGTCGGATCGGCGACGATCAGGATCGTCCCAATGCCGAAACCCGAACGACCCAGGGTCTCGCGTTCGTCGTCGGCGTGGAAGTAGCGCGAGGCATCGGCGACGCGCACGAGGTAGCCGCCCTCGATCGAGCGGCTGGGCTTCGGGGGCTCGATGATGAACGCGACGTGGCCCGTATTGGCGGAGCGCACTTCCGGTGGCTTGAGCCAGGCCACCACGTCACCCGGCTGCGCGTCCAGCAGGCGGGTCACCTTGACCCAGCCGCGCGACGCGCTCGGGTGGGCGCGAGCAATTTCCCAGTAATAGTCGCGCGCGAGCGGGCGGCGATTCTTCGAGCGCGAGACGACGGCGAAGTGCGCTCCCGCGGCCGTGCGGCGCAGAACCCAAGCGACGAAGCCCGAGCAGTCGAAGACGTAGCTGCCCTCGGCTTCGTTGACGCGGGTAACGTGGGAGTACTCGGAGGTCTTGAGCGTGGTGCGGATCTGCTCGAGGCGCGCCATCACTTCGCGAGTTCGGCCGAGGGGGGACGGTTCCGCCCGGGCGGACAGTGCAGCCAAGGTCAGTGCAGCGAGGAGCGCGATGCGGGCGGAGAGCGGAGGCATGCGGTGGAGCTCAGACCCGACGGGGGAGGGGAGATTGGATTGGGTGCG
>JAICQO010000222.1 GCA_025937835.1 Polyangiaceae bacterium | reverse complement strand
TCACTGGGACGCGAAGAACGCATTGCTCGGGAGCCGCGCTGCTCGTCCCTGTGCGCACCAACAAAAAAATCCTCTGGCGCCTGTGGCGCTCTGCCTGGCGCCCCTGGCGGTAAATCCCCTCTCGCCACGCCGTCAGGGTGTCAGCGGTTGCCGTCCGGGCCGGCTTCGGGTTTTCGCATGGCCGGCGGCAGGTTCACGCTGACTGCGGGGCGGGGGCGCGGGAGTTTGTCGCCGAAGAGCTTGTCGGGGAGCGTGTCGAGCAGCTCGGGCTTCTCGTCTTTGACGTATTGCTTGCGCAGCGCCTCGATCAGCGCGTCGCTCGCTGCATCGACGCGCTGGCGCTCAAGCAGCTCTTTGATCGCGTTGCTCTCCTGGGCGAGCGTGCGCTTCGACGGCGGCAGCGAGCCGCGGCGCCAGATCACCGCGAACTTGCCGGCTTCCGGAACCGGCTCGGACACGATCTCGCCGTTCTTCACGCCCTCGGCGGCCCGGAACAATGCGGGCTCGGCGCGGACACGCGGAGAGTCGGTGCTGCCGTCGGCGCGCACGAAACCGAGGTCGCCCTGGCGCATGTGCGTCGCCTTGTCGAGCGAATGCTCGCGCGCCAGATCGCTCCACTTGGCGGGCCGGTTTTGGGCCTTGGCCTCTTCGATCAGCTTCTTCGCGGAGGCTTCGTCGTCGACCAGGATGCGCCAGATGCGGATCCTGAGCGGCTGCTCGTATTTCGAGCGGTTCGCCTCGAAGTATTCCTGGACCTGCGCGGGCGTCGCAGGCTCCTTGGCGATGGTCTCGGCGCGTACGGCGCGGTCGGCGGCCTGGCGCAAGATCTCGCGCACGCGGTCCGCGACACGCGGCGTCTTTTCGAGCCCCCGGCGCTCGGCCTCGAGCGCTCCGAGCAACTCCGGAATCACCAGGCGATCGAGGACGACCTTCGCGGGCGAGTCGGTGCTGCCCTCGGACAGCGACTGGATGTGCGCGGCCGGTGTCTTCTCGATGCGTTGCGACACGGCCTTTGCCGTGACGGTGCGCTCGCCGACGTGCGCCACGACCGAGTCCGCTGCCGCGGCGATCGAAAGCCCGGTCACGAGGCACGCGCCGAGAGCTGCGTGCAAGCTGATCTCGAGTTTCACTGATTTTACCGCTGCTTGCGCGGGAGCCTAGACGACCCCGCGCAGCGTGACAAGGTAACCGCCGTGGCAAACACCGGCGGCTCGGTCAACGACGAAGCAATCACGGCCTGGAACACGGTGCTGTTCGAGAAGTTCGTGCGCTTTCGGCCGCTGCTCACGACCGGGCTCGCGCACCACGGCAACGAAGCGCTGCGGCTGACACCGCCGCCCCTCTCGGGTTCGGTGCTCGACATCGGCTGCGGCTTCGGCGACGCCACGATCGAGCTCGGGCGCCGCCTGGGCCGGAACGGTCAGGCCACCGGCGTGGATGCCGCCGCCAACTTCATCGAGGTCGCGCGCCGCGACGCGCAAGAAGCAGGCCTCGACAACGTCCGCTTCCTTTCGCTCGACGTGCAGAGCGAGCCCTTGGGTGGTCCCTACGACTTCGCCTTCTCGCGCTTCGGCACGATGTTCTTTTCGTCGCCGGTGGCCGCGCTCCGCAACGTGCGCCGCTCCTTGAAGCCCGGAGCGCCGCTCGTGCTCGTCGTCTGGCGCAAACGCGAAGACAACGACTGGCTCTACGCCGCCGAGCAGTGCGTGCGCTCGATCGTGCCCGAACGCGAGAAGCAGGAGAGCGACGCCCCCACCTGCGGCCCCGGCCCCTTCTCGATGAGCGGCGCCGACCTGGTGAGCGACCAGCTG
>JAICQO010000069.1 GCA_025937835.1 Polyangiaceae bacterium | reverse complement strand
GGCGCGTGCCGCCCCTGAGAACAGGGCCTCCGCCGCTCACTTGCCGGCGAGCTTGACGTCGACCCAGACGGCCAGGGCGAGCACCACGCCGCGCGCGATGAACTTCACCTCGGGGGAGACGGCCATCAGGGTGAGGCCGTTCAGCAGGGTGGCCATGATCAGCGCGCCGAAGATCACGCCCGGAACGGTGCCGCGGCCGCCGCGCAGGCTGGCGCCGCCGATCACGCAGGCCGCAACCGCGTCGAGCTCCATCAAGCTGCCCACGGTCGAGGTCGAAGCGCCGGAGTAGGCGGTCTGCATGAAGCCGCCGAGCGCCACGATCACGCCCATCAGCGCGAAGGCGCCGATCACGATGCGCTGGATCGGGACGCCGGAAATCAACGCGGCCTCTTCGTTGCCGCCCACGGCGTAAAGGTAGCGGCCGAACGGCGTGTGCTGCGTGAGGACGTGGATCAGGTACGCCACGCCGCCGAGGATCACCGCCGCGAGCGGCAGGCCGCGGTACTGGTGCATGATCAAGACCAGCAGCAGCGCCCCCTGGGCCGCGACGAACAGCTTCAGGAACAGGATCTCCCTGTCGTCGACCTGGAAACCGAAGCGCTGGCGGCGGACGCGGCCGTTGAGCTTGGCCCAGACCATCAGCCCGACCACGATCACGGCCAGCGATACGCCGACCACGGGGGGCAGGTAGTAAGTGGTGAGCAGCGAGTAGATGTTCTCTTTCCCGCCCTCGACCACGGGGATGGTCTGGTTCCGGATCACGAGCCAGTGCAGGCCCTTGAACACGAGCAGGCCGCCGAGCGTGATGATGAACGCCGGTATGCGCTGGCGCACGATCAGCGCGCCCATCGCCGCCCAGACCGCGATCGCCATCACCACCGCCACCAGCAGTGCGATCGGTGCCGGCCAGCGCGAATCGAAGACGAGCACGGCCGCGACCGCCCCCGTCAGGCCGACGCCGCTGCCAGCCGACAGATCGATGTGCCCCGGCAGGAGCACGATCAACATGCCGAGCGCCAGGATCGCCGTGACGCTGAGCTCGATCGAGAGCAGCGACAGGTTGCGCGCCGACAAGAACACCGGCTGCTTGAACGCGAAGAAGGCGGAGATCGCGATCAGCGCGATCACCATCGAGAAGTTACGGAGAGAGATGCGGTCGGACATCGTTGACCCGGATCAGAGCGCGGCCTCGGCCGGCGACTTGACTTTCAGCTTGCCGAGAGCCGCCGCGAGCAGGCGCTCCTGAGTGACTTCCTTGGGCATGAACGGGCCGCTTGCCTGGCCCTCGTGCAGCATGATGATCCGGTCGCTCATACCGATGAGCTCCGGGAGTTCGCTCGAGACCAGGATCACCGCGGTGCCCTCCGAGCTGATGCGGTTGACGATGTTGTAGACCTCGAGCTTGGCGCCCACGTCGATGCCGCGCGTGGGCTCGTCGAGCATGAGCAGCTTCGGCTTGGTGTTGAGCGCCTTGCCCAGCACCACCTTCTGCTGATTACCGCCGGAGAGCGAGCCGACCGGGGTCTCGAGATCGGGCGCCTTGATGCGCAGCTCCTTGAACAGCTGCTGGCTGATGGTGTTCTCGCGCGGGGCGTCGATCAGGCCGTTGCTGGTGACCGAGCCGAGGCTCGACAGGGTCAGGTGGTAGCCGATGCTGGCGCCGAGGATCAGGCCGAAGCGCTTGCGATCTTCCGACACCAGCGCCATGCCCGCCTGCAGCACCTGCTGCGGGGTCATGCGCGGAGAGAGCTCTTGCCCGAGCAGCCGCACCTGACCGCTCTTGCGCTCGCCCCAGGCGCCGAACAGGTGCATCAAGAGCTCGCTGCGACCGGCGCCCATCAGGCCGCCGATGCCGAGCACCTCACCGGTGCGCACCTCGAAGCTCAGATCCTTGAGAAACGCCGGCGCGCCCTTCTTCGGCGCCACGGAAAGGTTTTTCACCTCGAGCTTCACGTCGCCCGGGGTGACGGCGCGGCGCGGGAAAAGATCGGTGATCTCGCGGCCGACCATGTGCCGGATCACCTCTTTCTCGTTGGTCTGCTTGGCCTCGAGCGTGATGATGCTCTGGCCGTCGCGCAGCACCGTGATCCGGTCGGAGATCGCGAACACCTCGTCGAGTTTGTGCGAGATGTAGATGCAGGAAATGCCGTCGGCGCGGTAGCGCTTCACGAGCTCGAGCAGCGCGATCACTTCCTGATCGGTGAGCGCCGCGGTCGGCTCGTCCAGGATCAGGATCTTGCTCTTCTTGCCGATGGCGCGGGCGATCTCGACCAGCTGCCGCTGCCCTACGCCGAGCTCGCCGATCGGTGTGACCGGGTCGAGGTCGATCTTGGCCTCTGCCAAAATCTCCTTGGCGCGCTGGTAGAGCGCGTTCCAGTCGATCAGGCCGCCGCGCTTCGGCGCGTTGCCGAGCAGCAGGTTTTCGGCGACCGTCATCTCCGGCACGAGCGCGAGCTCCTGGTAGATGACGGCGATGCCGGAGGCGCTCGAGTCCCCGGGCGCCAGGAACTGGGCGGGGCGGCCCTCCATCAGGATCTCGCCCTCGTAGCTGCCATGGGGGTGGAGGCCGCCGAGCAGCTTGATCAGCGTGCTCTTGCCGGCGCCGTTCTCACCGCAAAGCGAGTGGACCTCGCCCTTGCCGAGCTCGAAATTGACGGACTTCAGCGCCGTGACGCCGCCGAAGCGCTTCGTCAGGTCCCGCGTAACTAGGAGCGGCGCGCTCATGGCTTGGCGGGAGCGGCGGGCTTCGGCGGACGCTTGTCCTCGGGGATGCCGCGATAAACTTCGTCGAACGGGTGGAAGCCGTCCTTGATGACGGTATCGACCATGTTCTCCTTGGTCACGGTCACCACCTCGTTCAGGATCGACGGCACGTCGCGCTTGCCGTTGTTCACGGTCTGCTTGGCGATGATGATCTCGCGCTTGGCGAGCTTGACCGCCAGCTCCGCCGCGCTGCCGGCGAGCAACGCGAGCGGCTTGTAGATCGACATCGACTGGGTGCCGTTGACGATGCGCTGCGCCGCCACGAGCTCGGCGTCCTGACCGGTCACGATCTTCTTGCCCGCCAGGCCCTCTTCCGTGAGGGCCTGGATCGCGCCGCCGGCCGTGCCGTCGTTGCTGGCGAGCACCGCGTCGAAATCGCTGCCCTTGGCCGTGATCGCCGCGTTCATGATGCGCTTGGCGTTCTCGGGCTTCCAGTCGTCGGCCCAGTCTTCGTGCACGACCACGATGTCACCGCGATCGATGTACGGCTTGAGCACGTTGTCCTGGCCCTTCTTGAACAGGAACGCGTTGTTGTCGGTCTTCGAGCCGTAGATCCGGACGATCTTGCCCTTGCCGGGGGTCGGCAGGTGATCGATCACGTATTTTGCCTGGAGCTCGCCGACGCGCACGTTGTCGAAGCTCACGTACAGGTCCAGGTCGCTGTCGGTGATCAACCGGTCGTAAGCGATGACCGGGATGTTGGCCTGGTGCGCCATGTTCACGGCCTTGGCCATGGCCTTGCCGTCGTGCGGCACGATCACGAGCGCGTTCACCTTGTTGGTGATGAGCTTCTCGACGTCGCTGATCTGCACCGTGTCGTCGCTGTTGGCGGAGAGGTCGATCACCTCGCCGCCGAGCTCCTTCACGCGCTTGACGAACAGATCCCGGTCGGCCTGCCAGCGCGCTTCTTTCAGCGTGTCGAGGCTCAGGCCGATCAGAATTTTCCCGCTCGAACTAGTTTCCTTTTCGCCGCCGCCACGCGCGAGGACGAGGCCGATCGCGGCGGAAAGGATGAAGGAGGCTACGACCAAAACGATGCGCACGTTCATGACTACACGCGTTCAAACAGAGACGTCCGGTTCACCCGATCCGCGTAGCGGGGGGCGATGGCAGGCGGGTGGGGGGCCCGATTGGGGGGCTCGAAGGCGCCCGAGAGTACAGGAGGCGCGCGCGAATTCAAGCGATGGGGCAAGACTATTTACAAGCCGCGCCCCCACTGGTCAGCGTGCCCGTTGCGAGCTGGCCGGCCCCTCACTCGGTCGTGAAGCGCAGCACCATCGTATGGCGATAGGTCTGACCCGGTTCCAGGATCACCTGCTTCTGCCAGGCCGGCACGCCGATCGCGTTCGGGAACTTCTGGGTCTCGAGGCAGAAGGCTCCGTGCCGCGAGTAGCTCGCCCCGCCCTTGCCGGTCTGCCCGTTCAAATAGTTACCGGTGTAGAACTGCACTCCCGGCTGATTGGCGTCGAGCGTCAGCACGCGGCCGCTCTTCGGATCCTTGACCCTCGCCACGGGACGCAGCGCGTCGGCGTCGCCCCGAACCACGAAATTGTGGTCGAAACCGGGAGGATCGAGCTTGGTCGCGCCCAGATCGCGGCCGATCGGCTTCGGGGTCGTGAAGTCGAAGGCAGTGCCCTTGACCGGCTTCACCACGCCGCTCGGCACGATCGGATCGCCCGGCGTGTACTGGTCCGCCGACAGCTCGAGCACGTGCTCGGCGATCGAGCCTGCCGCGTGCCCGGACAGGTTGAAATACGAGTGGTGGGCCAGGTTCACGATCGTGGTCTTGTCCGTGACCGCGTCCATGTCGATGCGCAGCGCACCCTGGTCGGTGAGCGTGTACACGGTCCGCGCCGTGAGCTTGCCGGGGTAACCCTCGTCCCCGTCGGGCGAGACGTAGCTGAACACGACGGACGGCCCCTCGGGGGTGTCCTTGGCCTCCGCCGACCAGACGACCTTGTCGAAGCCCTTGCTCCCGCCGTGCAGGTGGTTCGGCGGATTGTTGACCGCGAGCTTGTATTCCTTGCCCGCGAGCTTGAACTTGCCGTCACGGATGCGGTTCGCGACGCGCCCGACCGTGGCGCCGAAGAACTGGTTGGTGGCGCCGGTGTAACCCTGAAGGGTATCGAAGCCGAGCACGATGTCGTCGAGCTTTCCGGCGCGATCGGGGACGTGCAGCTCGGTCATGGCCGCGCCGTACGTCGAGACCTTCACCACCATCCCACTCGCGTTCGTCAGCGTATAGAGCTCCACGTTTTTTCCTTCGATGCTTCCGTAGGGTGCCTTGGCCAGCCGCGGCGCCCCCTGGTCGGTCGGCGGAGCCGCGACGGGCTCGGCCGGGGTGAGCACGGGCGCGACGGCGTCGGGGGGTCGTGCCGGTTCCGGCTCTGCAGGCGGCATCGGCGGCGGCAGCTTGGAGCCGGAGCAAGCAACGAGCAACGACAACAACACCGTGTAGTAGCGCATCAGCTAGCCCTTCCTCTTCGTCGCGTCGAGCCGGAGCTTCCGCAATTCGCGCTCGAAGCCGCCGGACAGGATGGGAAACCTGTACCAGGTCTTGGGGTCGAGGTTCTCGTCGTCCACGTGAAAAGAGGGCGCATAGCGCTCCCGCTTCCACTGATTGCGGCAAAACAGCCGGTAGAAGCGCTCCAGCCAGCCGAGCAAATCCTCCGGTGAATGGGCGGGGAATTCGACCTGCGCGAGCTCGAGGATCTCGTGCGGCGCGCGCTTGTCGCGGATCGCGGCGCGCTCCACGAAGTCGAGCACGTCGTACGGCATGAGGTCGCCCTCGTCCGTTTGCTCCGCCGACGGTGGCCGGAGCTCGGCCGTGGGGCGCTGGGCGTTGACCGCGGCGAGCGCCGGGAGCTTGCGACCGCCGGGCCCTGTCTGCTCGAGCCAGCGCAAGAACTTGCGCAAGAAGGCCTTATCGACCCCGCCGATCGGGCTCAGGCCGCCCGCGGTGTCGCCGTCCATCGTGGCGTAGCCGACGGCGGCCTCGGAGCGGTTGCTGGTGCTCAGCAAAAGCGAGCCCGTCAGGTTCGCGAGCATCCACACGCTGGGCGCACGCACGCGGGCTTGAATGTTCTGCAGAGCGACGTCATCGCTCTGCCAATCGAGCTCGCGGCCGAGCGCCTGTTCGACGAGACCGCGGTAACCCGCGACGAGCGCTTCGACGTCGAGCTCGAAGTGCCGCGCGCCGATGGCTTCGGCCACGCCGCGGGCCGCGTCGCGCGTGACCTGCCCGCTGTGTCGCGTCGCCTGATACGCGGTGGTCAGCAGCTTGGCCGTGAAGTCACGGGAGCTCCGGCAATTCTCCAGGCCCGACACGTGCGCGAGCCGTGCCCGAAGGCCGTCCGCGCCGAGCTCCGCGAGCGCGAACTCGCACGCGAGCCACACGAAGCAGGCCACCGCCGCGGAGTCGGCTCCCCCGCTCAGCGACACCACGAACCCGCCCGCTCGGCTCTTCCGCAAGTAATCGAAGAGCGCGAGCGGTATCGCGCGCGCGAGCTCCTCTTCGCGCACCTTGGTCGGATCGTAGCTCTCCGGGACCCGGACCTCGCGGGCAGCCGACGCCGGCGGATAGCTGAAATCCGCGCGAACGCACTCGTCGGGGCTCGACGTCACGTCCGGCGAATAGCTCGACACCCAGGCCTGATCCGTGCGGCCGAGCTCGATGTCTACGGTGGCCGCGACCAGCTCCACCTCCGCGTAGCTGAAGCGCCGCGCCTCGGCCACGAGCTGGCCGCGTGACGCGATCAGCGCGTCGCCGTCGTAGATGGCGCGACCCGCCTCGTTGCCCACGAGGTTCGCGTACACGTACGTGACGCCGAAGGCGCGCGAGCCCTCCAGCACCAGACGCCGCCGGATCGCGTACTTTCCGAACGCGAAGTGGCTCGCGCTCGGGTTCAGGATCACATCGACCGCGCGGCTCGCGAGCGCGGCACCCGAGCGCTGCGCAGTCCAGGCATCCTCGCAGATCTCGAAGCCGATCTTGATCCCGCCGACGTCGAAATGGATGTCACCGAGGGGGAGCTCGCGGCCCGAGACCGAGACCTTCGTGCGCTTGCCGACCGGCCAGGGTTTGAACCAGCGCGGCTCGTAGTGGATGCCGTCCCCCGCGAGCGCCTGCTTGGCGACGAACCCGAGCAGGCGTCCGTCCGCGAGCAGCGCGCAGGCGTTGAACACGGCCTTGTGATGGCGCAGCGGCAGGCCGACGCTCACGACCAGGCCGCGCGTCTCCGGCAAGAGCTCGTCCAGGATCTCGAGCGCGAGCTTCTCGGTGTTGGGCGAGAGAAAAGCGTCCTCGCAGCCGTAGCCGGTGATGCACAGCTCGGGCAAGCACAGGATGCCGACGCCGTCCGCACGAGCCTTCTGGATGGCCTCGCGAATACGCGTTGCATTCCCCTCCCAGTCGAGCGGCGTCTGATTCAGGGTGGCAGCAGCTACGCGGACCAGCTTCACGACCCGACGACCCTAGCGCAGCAGCGCTGCTACGTCGTGGGCCGGCAAAATACGGGGGAATTCAACAGGAAGGCGGGAAGACAAGAAGGGATTTTTGGGTGGCAAGACCCGAACCCAGAAACTTGTCTTGGCTGTTGCGTCCGCCATTCGAGCGCCCGCTCTCAGCGGAACGACAAGAAAAATTCTGACCTCCCTCCTTCCTGTTGGTTTTCTCTCGCAGCGCTCTCAGCGCAGGCGGATCTTGGGCTTTGGGGGGGGTTGCATGCCGTCGCCGAGGAAGAAGCTCGGGTGCGGCGGCTGGTTGTAGGCGGTCTGCTCGGAGCTCACCTGCATGCGGTATTGCGGGTCGTGCATCAGCGTGAACAGGCGGCGCTTGGTGACCGCCGTCGTCGTGAAGATGCGGAGCTCGTTGCTGGTGGGGGTGCGCCAGATGATCTCTTCTCGCCAGTCGCCGAACAGGTCGGCGGTCAGCGTCGGCGTGGCCTTGGTGTAGTTGTTCGACATGCAGGCGCTGCAGCCGAAGACTTCCTTGCCGTCACCCTTGCGGATGCTGGTGTTGTCTTCGACCTCGCGTAGCTCGTCCGCGTCCCACCACAACAGGAAATTGACGAAGCTCGGCTTCGCGCCGACGTTCGCGGCGGTGCTCGCGCTCCGCAGGCTTTCGTCGCTCGCGGACCAGAACTCCGCGCCCGCGTTGCTGGCGACGATGTCGCCGGCCACGCCGCGGCCGTTGTCCGCGCCGGTCACGCCGGAAGAATGCAGGATCTGGCAGGTCTTCGCGTCGCGGATGTCCCAGGTTTCCTGGCTCTTGTCCTCGTGCGGCATGAACACCTCGAGGCCGGGGCGAGTCGGCACGAAGTCGCCAGCGTGCAGCGCGTCCCCGTGGCCGAGGCCCGTCGAGCAACCGAAGCTGCCGTTGCTCTGGATCATGGCCGCGCCGTAGACGATCTCCTGCGCGTCGTCGCCGTCGACGTCCGCGACGACCATGCTGTGCGAGCCCTGGCCGGCGAGCGCCGACGAGCCCTGACTCTTGCTGTCGGCCGTCCAGATCCGCTCGAGCTTGCCGTCGCGGTAGTTCCAGGCAGTCACCGTGGCGCGCGTGTAATAACCGCGCGCCATCAGCAGGCTGGGACGCCCCGAGCCCTTGCCGTCGCTCCCCGTGTCACTCACGTAGCCGACGCTCGCGAGGAAGCGGTCGAC
This sequence comes from Polyangiaceae bacterium, assembly GCA_025937835.1. GTDB lineage: Bacteria > Myxococcota_A > Polyangia > Polyangiales > Polyangiaceae > PMG-095. Next base: position 29,388 of record JAICQO010000069.1, on the reverse strand, counting down.
GCGGTTACCGTAGTCGTCGCCCCAATCGCCGGCCTTGCCGCGCGCTATCTCGAAGTTTTCGGTCGCGAGCTCGACGCCCGTCGCGCCGTCGAACACCGTCAGGTACTCCGGACCCGACAGCACGTAGCCGTCGGCGTTCCGGTAATCCATGCTGTCGTTGTCGGTCGCCGCGGGGCCACGGCTCAGGTACTGACCGGTCGCATCGCGCGTGCCCGGAGCGGTGCGCAGCGCGACCTCGGCGCGCCCATCGCCGTCGAGGTCGTAGACCAGAAACTGCGTGTAGTGCGCCCCGGCACGCACGTTCGGGCCCAAATTCATGCGCCAGAGCCGCGTGCCGTTCAGCTTGTAGCAGTCGAGGTAGACGGGCCCGGTGTGGCCCGCCTTGGAGTTGTCCTGCGCGTTCGACGGCTCCCAGATCACGACGATTTCGTACTGTCCGTCCCCGTCCACGTCGCCGGGGCTGCCGTCGCTCACGCTGCCGCTCGATTGCCGCACGGTAGCCGTGTCGTACGAAAAGCTCTCACCCTTCGGGTTGGTTCCCGCTGGCGGGGGGGTGAGCGGGATCGACAGGTAATCCTTGGCCCAGGGCGTGACGCCTGCGGATTTCGGACACTCCGTGCCGCCGATCACCGCGCTCACCTCGTACGAGGCGGCGGCGGGCGCGCCCTGGTCGAGGTGGTTCGTGCTGTCCGTGACGGTCGCGACCTTCTCGCCGTCGCGGTACAGGTTGTAAGCCACGCGCTCCGGCGCGTCCGGGTCGTACTCCCAGCCGAGCATGCGCCAGCCGACGTAGTTGCCGTCGCCGCTGCGGACCGCGACGAGCCCGCGATCCAGATCTTCCATCAAGAAATGGCCGGTGGCCGAGCTCGACACACAGCCGCCGGAACCGGTCGCAGCGCCCGCGCTGCCGCCCGTCGCCGCGGCGCCCGCGCTCGCCGAGCCGCCGGTAGGTGTTCCCGGAGCACCGGCACCGGTAGCGCCCCCGGTCGCAGTCGCAGCGCCGCCGCTGGCGGTCGAGCTGACGCCGCCGGACAGCGCGCCCTTGCCGCCGTTCGGGCTGGTCGCAGCGCCGCCGCCACCCACGCCCGCGGAGGGTGCGGCCCCGCCCTGACCGGACGCGGCGAGCGCACCGCCAAAGCTCAAGCCGCCACTGCCCGGCTTGCCGCCCGAGCTCGAGCCGGCCGCGCCGGCAACACCGCCGCTGTCCGGCGGTGAACCGCCTTCCTCGCTGCTGCAAGCGGCGATCGTGACGACTACCGCGCTGATCAGCTGGGGAAAGCGGCTTGCCATTCGGAAGCGGGGAGCACTCGGAAGAGACACGTCCCTCTGTCATGCCTCAACTTCCCGCCACGATCACAGCGATCGCTCGCAGCGCGTGAAAGCCGGCGGAATTTTCCACCCGATCGCCGTCCCCGCGACCGCCTAGAATGCGCCCATGAAACTCTGGATCGTCGCGCTGCTGGCAGCGGGGACCGCGAGCGCCTGCAGCAAGACCGAGCCGGAACGGGCGACCCGCGCAGCGCCCCCCGCGCCGGTCGCCACGCAACGCGCCCCGGTCGAGACCGACACTTCGTTCCGCTTCCCCGCCGCTGAGCGGGTCGTGGCGATCGGCGATCTCCACGGTGACCTTTCGGCGACGAAACGCGCGCTGCGACTGGCGGGCGCCACCGACGAGAATGACCGCTGGAAGGGAGGCAAGCTGGTGGTCGTCCAGACCGGCGATCAGCTGGACCGCGGCGACGACGAGCCCGACATCCTGGCGCTGCTCGAGCGGCTCTCGACGGAGGCGAAGGCTGCGGGCGGGGCGCTCCACGTCCTGAACGGCAATCACGAGGTGATGAACGTGCAGGGCGATTTTCGCTATGTCACCGAGGACGGCTTTCACGACTACGAAAAGACTCCGAGCGCGGGCCACGAGCGCGAAATCCAGAGGCTCCCGCCCGAGTCGCGCGGTCGCGCGTCCGCATTCCTCGCGGGCGGAAGCGCGGCACGGCGCCTCGCCGAGCGCCCCGTGGTGATCCAGGTGGGTGACAGCGTGTTCGTCCACGGCGGCGTGCGCGAGCAGCACCTCGACTACGGCCTCGGGCGCATCAACCGCGAATCGCGGCAATGGATGCAGGCGTCGGCGCTGGCCCCGGCGCCCGAGATCCTGACCAACGAGCAAGCGCCGATCTGGGCGCGCTTGTACTCGGACGGAGCGCCGTCATCGGCGGCCTGCGGCGAGCTCTCGCGCGTGCTCGCGCGGCTGAACGCCAAGCGCCTGGTGGTCGGTCACACCGTGCAACGACAGGGCATCAACAGCGCCTGCGACGCTCAGGTGTGGCGCATCGACGTCGGCCTCTCCAAGCATTACGGAGCCAACCCCACGTCCGTGCTCGAGATTGCGGGTGGTGAGGTCCGTGTGTTGCGCGCCGAGTGAGCCGGCGAGTGAGCTACAAGTCCCGGCAGCAGCGGAACCCGGTCGAATAATCGTGATACGCCGGCTCGTGCGCGGTGGTGACGAAGGTGCAGCCCTGCCCGTGCTCGTCGCGGGTGCTGAAAAAACCGCCCAAAAACACGCCCCTGCCGGTGCTGCGTTCGAGCGCGTTCTTGATACCGTTGGTGAGCGGGATCTTCTTGGACAGCGTCGAATCCACGCGGTCGGCGACCCACTCGTGCAGGTTGCCGACCAGGTCGTGGACGCCGTAGTCATTGACGCAGCCGTCGCGCTCGCCGGTGTTCAGCAAGAACCCGGGCTCTCGATTGAGCTTCGGGTTGTTGAAATGCAACTTGTACGACCAGTTGTTGGGATTTGGCCCGAAGAAGCGCGTGAGCAGGTGCGGGCGTCCGACGTTGCAGCGCCCTGACTCGTACTTGGGCCCGTACGGGTAGAGCGTGTCCCCGCGACCGCGACAGGAGCGATACCATTCCGTGACCGTGCACAGCCGCTTGCCGGCGTTCGCGCAAGCAGCCGCGGCTTCGATGCGGCTGATGTACGCTTGGGGTTTCACGCCGCGCTCGGAGCGCGCCTCGTAGGTGACCCCTTCGACGGGCCGCTCGAAGTGGGGATGCGGTGTGAAGGCACCCGCTGCTCCGCGTTCGACCAGGTGTGCCTCGTAGATGTCGATGCACACGTTGGCACCGACCACCATGCCGGCCGGACACGGGGGCGGCGGCGCTTTGGCTGCCGCCTTCGCGAGCGGAGCCTTCGCGTTCTCGGACGGCGCCGGCTTCGAAGCCGCGGTCTGGCACCCGAGCAAACCCAGCACCATCACTAGACTCGATGCGCGCCGCACGGCAGGCTCCAAGCCGGTCAGTTTGTCAGCTCTGGCGGCTGCGCGAAAGACGCTATTTTGCCGAGCTCGAAGGGGCGGGCGCCGCGGAGGGCGAAGCCTCTGCTACGGCCCCACTGAACTCCGGCTCCGGCCGCGACTTGGCAGCTTCGAGCGCGGACTTGAGCTCACCGCCGCTCCGCAAGCAGGAGTAGCAGTCGCCGAGCCCCAAGAAGCCGCAGCCGCGACGCTCGTTCAGGCGCGACAGCAGCGAAACCGCTCGCCGATCGAGCTTCGGAGTCAGCTCTGGCAGGAGTTTCTTGAGCTCCGCGCAGCGAGGGCTCTTGAGGGCCGTGTGGAGGCGTTGGGTGGCGGCGAGCTCGGTCGACATCACCTGCTTCACGCGCTCCTCCTGGAGCAAGCCGCGAGCGCGCTCACCGGTCTGCGTGCGCCCCAAGACTTTGTCCGTGCTCACGTCGTAGATCAGATCGGCGCCGCGGGCTCCGAGCGCCGTGGCCGAAAGCTCGATCGCCGCCATGCCGTGGGTCTCCGACTTCGCGAGCCGCCGTACGTCCGCGACGATGTCGAGATCCTCACCGAGCATGGGCGCGGCGCGCAGGGCGTCGCGCAGGGCAAACAAGCAGCGTTCGGAGTTGCCGTCGCCGCACGCGCCGCGCGCGAGAGCCCGCCACAGCGCCGGAGTGCGCTCGGCCTCGGGCATGGCCTGGATTTTGGCGAGGGCGTTCGGATCGCCGCCCTCGGCCGCGGCTGCCAGCAGCGTGAGCTCGACGGCGCGCGCCTTGGCCAGGAGCTCCGCGTCGGGCGCGGCCTTACGCTGCTTGGCGGAGACGGACCAGAGCACGAGCGACAGCACCACGACCAGCGCGAGCAAGCCGCCGAAGACGATCACGGCCCGCTTCGGCACCGCATAGCCGAACAGGGCGATCCGGCTGCCGCGCCGCACGGTGCTCGGCAAGGGCTCGGCGAGCGACGGCGGAGCCACGTCTAGCAAGGGCGCAGCGCGGGTCGGCGCGTCGCCGCTGACGGGCCCCGCCTCCTCCTCGCCCTTCCGCACGAGCTCGACCGAGCCGCTATCGACCCGGATATCGACCACTGGTCCCGCGGCGGCCGGCCCTCGCGGTGCTTCGGCGAGCAGCGCTTTCAGCGCGTCCCGGACCTCGACGGCGCTGCTCGCGCGCTCGTCGCGGTCCTTCTTCAGGAGCTTCGTCACGAGCTCGCGCGTCTTGGCCGAGATCTGCTGCGGCAGCGGAGGCGGCTGCATCGACAGCTGGCGCGCCAAGATCACGACCACGTCCGCGTGCCCGAACGGCGATTCCCCGCCCAACATCTCGTAGAGGATGAGCCCGAGCGTGTAGAGATCCGACCGGCCGTCGACCTCCACGCCGCGCGCCTGCTCGGGCGACATGTATTCGGGCGTACCGAACACCGTACCGAGCTGGGTCAGCGGCTGTTCCGTGTCCCCGGTCGAACGCAGCTTGGCGATGCCGAAGTCCAGCACCTTCACGAACTCGTCCTCAGGGTCACGGCCCAGCAACATCACGTTCTCGGGCTTGAGGTCGCGGTGGATCACGCCGGCTGCGTGGGCCGCGGCCAGCGCGTCGGCGATTTGCCAGGCGATGCGCAGCGCTCGGCGCTCGGTGAACGGCGACTGCTCGCGCATCAGCTTGCCGAGGCTCCTGCCCTCCACGAACTCGAGCGCCAGGTAGTACGAGCCGTTCTCGAGCTTGCCGAAGTCGAAGGCGGAAGCCACGTGCGGATGCGTGATGCGACCTCCGGCCACGGCTTCGCGCTCGAAGCGCGCCACCACCTCGGCGTTCAGCAGCATGTCGCGGTGCAGGACCTTGATCGCGACCTTCTTGCGCAGGTCGATCTGTTCGGCGCGATACACGGCGCCCATTCCGCCTTCGCCGATCAAGGCCTCGATGCGGTAGCGGTCGCCGATCACGGTGCCGACCAGAGGCGCGAGGGCCGGCGCTTTCGACTCCCGTTCCGTCAACGCGAGCCCCCCGCCCCTTTGCCGGAACCCAGGAGCCGGAGCCCTCCCGAGGGCCCCTGGCTGACGCCGCGGTGGAGCACGATCTCGCGGCCGGCGCGCTCGCCGTGCGCGAAGGCGGCCGAGCCGCGGCGTGAGCTGTGCCGCGACCAGCGCAGCGATGGATGGCGCTTGCGGAAGAAGGCTTCGAGCCCGGCATCCCCGACCCAGACCAGGCCCGTGCTCTGGCTCTTGCCGCGCTCGAGCCGGAGCTTGTTGCGAAATCCGGCGATCACGCCGGCCAGAAATGACTGCCGCCCCGCGTTGCCCTTGAGGCCATGCTCGCGCCGGTGCTCGCGCCACAACCGCTCGGCGGTGTGGTTCAAGAACGCGTACACGTACTCGGCAAGCTCCACGTTGGCGAGGGTCCCGCACACCTCGACCACGCTACCGCGGCGACCTTCGAGCGCTTGCCACACCGGCACGCGGATCACCTCGACGAAGAAGAACTCCGCCAGCACCGCCGAGAGCAGGCGCTCTGCCTCGCTCGCCCGCCCGGTGGGCTCGCCGATCTGCCGGTGCGTGTAGACGCGCGCTGCGTTGCGCTGCACCTCTTCGATGTTGTAGCGGAGCATCAAGCGCTGCGCGGCGCTCATCGCGGCCTGCGCCTCGTGTTGGTTCGAGCTCTCGGCCAGGGCCAGGAGCTTCGCGATCCGCTCGAGCACGGCGGTGTGGCGGTCGTCCGAGCCGGGATCCTTTGGAACGCCCGCGGCGCCGCCGTCGAAGCCGCGCTCGTCGCAGACGCGGCGGAACGCCGGACCGTGGCTGGTTTCGTCGTGAACGCCCAGCACCTCGTCCACGTACTGGTGCGCCATCTCGTGTTTCAGCACCTCGACCAGGACGCCCCAGCGGTGTTCGGTGAGCAGGCCGCGCGAAAGCTCGATACGCCGGTGCGCGCCCACCCAGCGTCCGAGGCGTGAGCCGTGGTCCACCAACTCGAACGAAGGCGGCGTCAACGCCCAACGGAAGTAGCTCCCGTTCACGTCGTCGAAGCTGCGACGGACGGCGTGGAGGGCTGCGCGTTCGAGCTCGACGGTAAGCGGGGAGCCGGGCATCGGCCACGGAGCATATCCCTTTTCTTCGCCTCGGTTGTACGATGCCGTGATGTCCAAGCAGCAGGACGCGCTCCGCTACCATTCCGAGGGCCGGCCCGGGAAGATCGAGGTGGTCTGGACCAAGCCGGTCACGACGCAGCTCGATCTCTCGAAGGCCTACACGCCCGGGGTTGCGGCACCTTGCCGCGCCATCGCGGAGGATCCCGAGAAGGTGGACCTGTACACGGCTCGGCGCAACCTCGTGGCCGTCGTGACCAACGGCACCGCCGTGCTGGGGCTCGGCAACATCGGCCCGCGGGCAGCGAAGCCGGTGATGGAGGGCAAGGCCGTCCTCTTCAAGCGCTTCGCCGACATCGACGTGTTCGACCTGGAGATCGACCAGAACGATCCGGAGAAGCTGATCGAGATCGTGCGCGCGCTGGAGCCCACCTTCGGCGGCATCAACCTCGAGGATATTCGCGCACCCGAGTGTTTCGTGATCGAGCGCGCCCTGCGCACCAGCATGGCGATCCCGGTCTTCCACGACGACCAGCACGGCACCGCCATCATCACCGCAGCGGCGCTCCGCAACGCCGTCGAGCTCCAGAAGAAGAACTACGACGACCTCAAGGTTACCTGCCTCGGCGCCGGCGCTGCCGCGACCAGCTGCATGCTGATGTGGGTGCGCATGGGCGTGAAGATCGAGAACATCACGATGGTCGACGTCGGCGGCGTGCTCTGTATCGGCCGCGAAGACCTCGACGAATTCCGGCGGGATTTCGCGCGCCCGGCCAGCGATCCGAGGCGCACCCTGGCCGAAGCCGTCGTGGATGCCGACGTCCTGATCGGCCTCTCCGCCGGCAACCTGGTCAGCCCCCAGATGTTGAAGACCATGGCACCGCGCCCGATCGTGTTCGCGCTCGCCAACCCCGACCCCGAGATCGGCTACCGCGAGGCGCTCGAGGCCCGGCCGGACGCGCTCGTGGCCACGGGCCGCAGCGATTTTCCGAACCAGGTCAACAACGTGCTCGGCTTTCCGTACATTTTCCGCGGTGCGCTCGACGTCGGCGCCCGAGGAATTTCCGAAGAAATGAAGGTCGCCGCGGCAGAGGCCATCGCCGCGCTAGCGCGCGAAGAGGTCCCCGACGAGGTGCTGCGCGCCTACGGCCGCCACCGCATGCGCTTCGGCCGCGACTATTTGATCCCGAAGCCCTTCGATCCGCGCGTCTTGTACTGGGTAGCGCCCGCCGTGGCCCGCGCTGCGATCGAGAGCGGCGTCGCGCGCAGCACGATCGACATCGACGACTACAAGGAGCGCCTGTACCACCGGATCTCGCCGACCCGCCGCGTGCTCTGGAACATCCTCGAGATGGCGCGCAGCGCGCCGCAGCGCATCGTCTACCCCGAGGGCGAGCACGACCGCGTGCTCCGCGCCGCCCACCGCGTGATCGAGGAGGGCATCGCCCGCCCGATCTTGCTCGGGCCCGCCGAACGCATCCGGGAACAAGCCGCCAAGCTCGGCATCGACCTGGAAGGCGCCACGATCGTGGACCCGCGCGACAGCCCGCGTATGGAAGCTTACGCGGAGGCCCTCTGGAAAAAGCGCCAGCGCCGCGGCCTGACCAAGCTCGGCGCTTACAAGGAGCTGCGCCGCTTCCGCACCGTGTTCGGGATGATGATGGTGGACCAGGGCGACGCCGACGGGCTGCTCGCGGGCGCTCGCCAGGACTACCCGGCCACGATCCGCCCCGCGCTCCAGATCATCGGCGTGCGTCCCGGGGTGCGTCGCGCCGCCGGCATGTACATGGTCGTGACCAATTCCGGCGTGCGCTTCCTCGCCGACACCACCATCAACATCGAGCCGGACGCGGAGACGCTGGCCGAGATAGCGCTGCTAGCCGCCGAAACCGTGGCCGAGCTCGGTATCGAGCCGCGCGTGGCCATGCTGAGCTTCTCGAACTTCGGCGATGCGCCTCACCCGCAGTCGAAGAAGGTGGCCGAAGCCGTGGCGCTGATCCAGGCTCGCCGCCCCGACCTCCAGATCGATGGCGAGATGCAAGCCAACGTCGCGCTCGACGACGACGCCCGCGCCACCTACCCGTTCTGCAAGCTCAAAGAATCGGCGAACGTGCTGATCTTCCCGAACCTCGACGCCGGCAACGCCGCCTACAAGCTCTTGCAGGTGACCGGCGCTGCCGACGTCGTCGGGCCGATGGTGCTCGGGCTGCGCAAGCCCGTGAACGTGCTCCAACAAGGCGCCAGTGTGGACGCCATCGTGCACATGACGTCCATCACGGTGGCGCGCGCCGTGCGGCAGCGCGCCGTCGGGGCCTGACGCTTCTTTTCAGTTCTCCTCGCGGCATTCCTCGTCGCAACCGTCGCCGGGTTCTACGTTTCCGTCCTCGCATTCTTCGATGCCGTTCGGGTTTTCTTGGTCTGCGCGCTCGTAGACGTAGAATCCGCCATCCCCGCAGCGGTTGAACGCGCAGCCTGGTGTGCAGGCAGCGTTCAGATGGTTGCCGCGCAGATAGTCGCCGTTCTCCTCGCGCTCCTCGACGCCGTCGTCGCATTCCTCCCCATCATCGACCTCACCATTGCCGCACAGGCCTACTAGCTGGCACTCGCGGTGCAGGTCGCTGGGTACGGGCCGTTGGCGAGCCCTTCGTCGCATTCTTCGTGGCCGGTGCCCCGATCGTGAACTACGGAGTCGCCGCACCTCGGCAGGCGGCAGTTGGGTAGGCAATCGTCGCGCTCGTCGTCGTTGCCGTCGTCGCACTCCTCGTCCTTCTGCCGAATGGCATCGCCGCACGCGCCCCCGCTCACCTCTGGAGATTTCCACCAGCGCGTGCCGTCACACACCGCCAGCGCGATCTTCTCGCAGTAGCGCGGGGCATCACAACACACCCCGTCGGCCGCCTCGGGATGATTGCATTCGAGGTGATATCGCGGACAGGTGCCGGGCTCCTCGCAATCGGGGTAGTCGGGCGGCTGGCAATCGGAAGGATCCTCGATCGTGCCCCAAACCCCGTCCGCGCATCGCGAAAGGGCGTTGTTCCCGAAGTCCGGGGGTGCGTAGCGCGGTGTGCAAACTTCGAACCCGTCGAGCGCTTCCGGACACGGAGTTCCTACGGGCGGCGGTTGCGCCCCAACCGCCACGGCACCTCCGAAACCCGGCGGGAGCTCCCTGCACTGGCCCCCTCCGCCGCCGGTGGGCGCGCCTCCCCCCGGAGAATTCGGCATTCCGCCGTTGTTGTTGGAACCGGCCGCGCCCCCCGTTCCGCTCGACTCGGCCGCGCCCCCCGTTCCGCTCGACTCGGCCGGGACGCACGCTCCCGAGGCGCAATCGAACCCGGCGGGGCAGTCTCGCGAAGCCGAACAGGTCGCGACGCAGACGCCGGGCGGGGCGCTGCCTCCGCATTGCTCGAGCGCCGCAGCGTCCGAGCACTCCGTTCGATCACCGAGCGCCGAGCAATCGTCGGTCCGCTCACACCCCGTACTGCAAATGCCGCACAAGCACTCGGTACCCGAGCCGCAGTCCGCCGCCGAGTCGCAGCGCTTCATCCAGTTCGTCTCGCTGTCGCCCCCGACTCGGTCTTTGCCGCAAGCCGCAAAGAAAGCCAGTACACCGACAAGCCCCAGAAAAAAGTGGTTCTGCTTCAAGAGTCGTCTCCCATCGATTCAGCCTCGATCACCGTCTGCCCCACGTAAGCGATCACCTGCACCTCCCCATCCGGCGGTGCCTGGTGTCGCTCGTTGTACGCCGTCACCTTCGAGCGCAGCTCCGCCGCTTTTTGGCGGAGCGAGCCGAGCAAGCCCCGAACCTCCTGCTCGTACTCGTGCCCTTCCCAGATCAAGAAGCCGTAAGTGCTCCCTCCGATCTGCTCACCGGCCGTGGCCTGCGCTCCCAGCCGAAGCTTGGTGCAGATCGCCGTCACCATCGCCTGATAGTGGTCGAACACGGCGGCCTCCTAGCCGGCGGCGCTCCCCAGCGGGATCACGCACTGGTCACAGCTGTAGACCGCCACGCCGTCCCGCTCGCTGCGGGCGATTCGCCCGTCTTTCACGAGCCGCTCGAGCGCCCCTGAAAGCAGCGTCGCATCGAGCGGCGCGACGTCCGCCAGCGCCTTCTCCGTGATTGGCCCGAAGCGGCTCACCGCCACCCAAACGAAGTTGGCCACCCCCTCCCCCGCATCCCGCTCAGTGCCCTGATACTCCTCGGGCTTCGCCGCGCGATAGGTCCTGCGGGCGCCCGTGCCCGTCCGGAACACCATTCCCGAGTCCACGAGATCGTTCAGCACACTGCGCACGCTGCCCTCGTCGTCGTACCGAAACCGGTGCAGCACCTCCCCGTGCAGCACCGACTCGCGGTCTTGCAAAAACTCGAGCACCGACGCCCACAACGAGCGCCCTCGAAACGTGCTGCTCTCGCCCAGCCGCCGCACCTTCCAGTGGTAGGTGCGAAGGGCCATCCCGAACATGTCCGCGATCACCTTGTTCCCGAGCCCCTGCTCCTTCAGCTCGCGAACCAGATCCACGAACACCTGATTCGCCGTGTGCGCGAGCGGTGCCCGCCCCCCCGCCGACGTCGCCAATTGTGCAATCAGCACCGTCGTCTGCCGCACGATCGCATCGATCAGAACCGCGATGTCCATACCCACCCCGTTGTGGCCCGCCCCCCGTCCCCGGCATAGTGCAATTTCTTGCACGCACGATCTGGCCAATTTTCCGTGTGACCCGCGCAGAGCGTCGCCTGTGCCAGCTTCCGCGGGTCGAGGTATGCTCCCCGCGCCATGCGAGACACCACGCCCGAAGCCGAAGAGCGCTACTACGCGCTCCTCGCCGAGCGTGGCCCCATCGAGCGACTCGCGATCTCCCTCCGGTTGACGCGCTCGGTGCGCGAGCTTGCGGAGTCCTCCATTCGTTCTTCGCACCCGAACGCAACCGACGAGCAAGTTCGGCGGCTCCTCACGGAGCGCCTCTACGGCCCCGAAGTCGCCGAGCACCTCTTCGGTCAGGATTCGCGTGCCGTCCACGACCGATAGCGACGCGCTCGACATCGCCCTGCGGGTGGCGCGGGCGCTCGAAGCCGTGGGCGCCGAGTACTTCGTAGGAGGCAGCGTCGCCAGCTCGCTTCAAGGGGACCCGCGCTCCACGAACGATATCGACTTCGTGATCTCCCTGCCGCTCGGCCGCGTCGCAGCGTTCTGCGCCGAGCTGGGGCCAGATTTCGAGATCGATCCCGAGCAATTGCGCGACGCGGTCCGTCGAGCCAGCTCGGCCAACGCCTTTTACCTACCGCTCATCACCAAGGTCGACTTCTTCGGTCGTGGCTACGAGCCCTACGACGAGGCTGAATTCTCTCGGCGCCTGCCGCGTCAGGTCCGCAGGAGCGGCGAGACCCTGGTCATCAAGGCGCCCGAAGACACCGTCCTGCGCAAGCTCCTCTGGTACCGAGCAGGCGGAGAAGTCTCCGACAAACAGTGGCGCGACATCGTCTCGGTCCTGCGAGTGAGCCGCGACCAGATTGATCGCGCGTACCTGGAGACGTGGGCCGCGCGCCTCGGCATCGCGGCCCTTCTCGAACGCGCTAGCGCCTAGCCAGCTTCCAGAGCATCGCGACGATGCGCCGGAGCAACGCCGAACCTTCCACGGCATCAGCTTCCGGAATGTAGCCCCAGGCGACCGCAACCCGGAGCGCCGCCAGCGACTCGTTTGCGCTCCCCGCGGCGGTAAAGAACCGCGCTCGCTGGTTGCCAGGATCCGACACATCCGCCTCGCCGATGTTGAGCGCCACGCTGCTTGCCGCGCGCACCAACTGGTCCGCAAGCGACCGATCGTGCCGCCGGATCCGCGCCACCAAGGGCCGCAACGCCGCGATCATCTCGAAACTGACCTCCGCAACTTGAAGAGCCATCTGCTCCGCCTTCCGCGCCCGCGACCTGCAGGCACGGCGCTTCAGCGCCGGCGCGCGCAGGCGGTGTCCAGGCTGACCGCGCAGCGGTCACCGGCGGAGCCGGCGCGAAGCGGCCTGGACGCCGCCGAGCACGCCGGCACAATCGAAAAGCCAGCAGGCGAAGCTTCCACCGTTGGCAGGCCGATCGCGAAGGCGATCGCGAAGGCGATGGCGAAGGCGATCGCGAAGGCGACCGCGAAGGCGACCGCGAAGGCGATCGCATCCGCGAGAGCGATCGCGTGCGCGAAAGCGATCGCTCTAAGCCCTCGCGATCCCCATCGCCCAAGCCCTCGCGATCGCCTTCGCGATCGCCCTCCGCTTAAGCGATCGCGATCGCCTTCGCGTAAGCGATCGCCTTCGCGTAAGCGATCGCCCTCCGCGTAAGCGATCGCCCGTCCGAGCTCCCCTCCCACGCGGGCCGCAGGCCCGCGTTTGGGAGGGGCCACGCGCGCAGGCGAAGCCGAGCACGTGGGGGGTGGGCACCCCCCTCTCTCTCTGTCAGAGGATCTGGAAGTTCCCCGACATCGTGAGCGCCATCAGTAGGCCCACGGTTGCGTTGTAGTACGTGTACGCGTCGGCGCGGGTTGTGGGATCCGGGACGTAGGCCGCGTCGAGCACGAACTGGTAGCCGCGGTCGAGGAACGCCTTGTGGCCGGCGTTCGAGCCGGCCGTCACCATGGCGCCGATCGCGGCGGTGCCGACGATCGAGGCCGAGTTGGCGGCGGCGCCCGACTTTGGCTGACCGGTGGTGCTGTACACGTCGAAGATCGTGCCGATGCCGTTGTTGGCGAGACCGGCGAAGAAGTTCGTGGTCTTGAGCACGTAGGCCTTGGCGTCGGCGTTGTTGTTCCAGCACGCATCGAGGCCGAGGCGCCAGGGCATGCGGTGCGAGTCGTACTGGTACATGTTGGCGTCTTCGTAGCCGCCGCCGCCAGCGCTGCTGCAGGCGTTCGAGCACCAGGCGGGGACCAGGCCGTTCGCGCCGGCGATCTGGTTGATGTAGCTGTAGCCGGTGGCGATCACGCCGTCCCAGTCGTGCGCGGTGTCGACCTTCTTGAACTCGCGGTACCACGCGGGTGAGAAGTACGAGGGGTTGAACAGGTCCTGGTTGCCGAAGTTGTTGCCCGGCTTCAGCACCGTGCCCGCGACCTCGTACTGCCAGATGTCGTTTATCACCTGCTGCGCCTGCATCTTGTAGTTGCCGCCGGGCCACTGCTTGTCGGCCTGGAGCAGCGCGAACGCGGTGTCTTCGTCGGCGTCGGTCGCGGCGCCCGAGCCGCCCTGACCACCGATGCGCCAGGTCATGAGCTTGCCTTGCGCGAGGTGCGCGTTCCAGTAGGCGTAGAGCTTGTCGAACAGGTCCTTGTCGTTGAAGTAGACGGCGATCAGCAGGCCGTAGGCGATGCCTTCGGACACCGTGTCGTTGCTCTCTTCGATGCGCTGCACGCGCAGGTTGCCGCCGTCCGCGACGACGAAGACCTGCTTCCAGCGCTGGAACATCTCGATCAGCTGCTTGCCCGTGGCGCCGGCCGGCTTGGTGCAGGTGCCCACCATGCCGTCGCGCGGGAACTTGAGCGCTCCGGCCTCGCTCTGCGCGAGCGTCGGGATGCCCTCGTCGCCCGTGACGAACTTCACGTCGTCGATCCAGAGGTCGAAGGCGCCGTTGGCTCCGAGCGTCATGAACTGTTCGTAAACTGCGAACTGGAAGCCGAGTACGTTGGCGGGGTTGAAGCGCGGCGCTTCGCAGACGACGCCAGCGCCGCACGCGTCACCCGTGCCGTCGGGCAAGTAGCGCGGGGCGAGCGTCGAGAACGGCACGGTGATGGTCTGCCAGCTCGAGGTGATGCCCGTGATCAACTTGCCGCGCGTGTTGTAGGTGTCCACGGCGTCGTTCATGGCCGTGCCGCCGGAAGTGGGGGGCTGATTTTCCTTGGTCGCCATCTCGAAGAACACGGGCGGCGCTGTACCGGAGCCGGCCTTGATCTTGAACGAGATGCCCGTGTACTTCTCGACCGAGTACGGGCTCTTGAGCTCGCTCGGCGGGGGAGCGGGCAAGAACGTGCCGCCGAAGCCGACGTACTGCGGATGACCGCTCGCGGTCACGTGCAGCGCGTACTTGTTGCATTCGGTCTGCTCGGCCGCAGGTAGCTCGGCCGCGGCGATGGCCTCCATGATCTTGGGCGGCGAGATCGTGCCCGTCATGTCGTCGTGGAACACGTACCACCAGCCCATCCGGCCTTCAGAGGGGTTCATGGCGCTGGTGCCGGTCTCGAAATCGTTGATCACCTCGGGGCCCGCGCAGCCGGTCTGAGGCGCGCCGCCCGAGCCACCCGAGCCGCCAGCGCCGCCGCCGCCACCCGAGCCACCCGCACCGCCGCCACCGCCGGCGCCACCCGCGCCGCCCATACAGGTGCCGTTCGAGCAGGTGGTGCCGCAAACCGAGTTGCAAGCGCCGCAGTGCTGCTGCGAGGTCTTGAGGTCCACGCACTGCGTTCCGCACTGCATCTGGCCCGCGGGGCAAGCGCAGGTTCCGCCGTTGCAGACCGCGCCCGTCGGACAGCGGTTGCCGCAGCTGCCGCAGTTTTCGCCGCTCGACTGGGTGTCGACGCAGACGCCGCCGCACAGGGCCTGGCCGGCCGTCGCACAGCTACACTGACCCGCGTTGCAAGCGCCGCCCGCGGGGCACTTGTTGCCGCATCCGCCGCAGTTGGCCGGGTCGGTCTGGAAATCGGCGCAGCTCTGGTCGCACTTCATGCGGCCACCGGAGCACCCCGCGGCGCACGCGCCGTTGTCGCAGACCAGCTCTCCGCTGCAGGCCATTCCACAACTGCCGCAGTTCGCGCCGTTCGACTGGAGGTCGACGCAGGCGCCGCTGCACTGGGTGAGGCCGTCCTGGCAGGTGCAGGCACCGGCCACGCAGTTTTCACCCGTCCGGCAGGCGCGACCGCACGAGCCGCAGTTCGCGAGATCGGTTTGGACGTTGGCGCAGGTCTTGAGACACGCCATCTGCCCGCCGGGGCAGGTGCATAGGCCGCCGACGCAGGCTTGAGCGGAGCCGCAGGCGTTGCCGCACAGGCCGCAGTTCATCGAGTTCGTCTGAATGTCGATGCAGGTGGTGCCGCCGCACTTGGCCTGACCGATCGGGCACTCGGTGGTGGGCTTGGCGGTGCAGGTGCCGTTCTTGCACTCCTCTGTTGCGGAACAGACCTTCGTGCACGAGCCGCAGCTCTTCGGATCGGTCTTGAGATCGACGCAGAAGTCGCCGCACACCGTATGTGCGGGGTTATCGCAACCTGCCTCTTTCCCATCACTCTTGTCCGAAGAACAGCTCGCGATCGCCAGAGCGATCATTCCGAGCAGCAACACGAGCACCGCACGCACCTTCATGGCGCGAAGAGTTGGCTGATCCTCCGCGCCGCGCAAGCGCTCCGTCTCAAGCGGATTTCGCGACCCAAGAAAACTCCGTCCCCGGTCGATTGGGCAGCGCTGGAACCGGTACCCGGTCGCGACTATGCTCGCGCGATGTCCGAGGACAACAGTTTCGAAAGCCTGATGCGAGCCGCCCCCAGCGGGTCGGGAACTCGCCGGCTGCGTTCGGGAGACGTCGTTACAGTCCCCGTCCTATATGTGGCCCAAGATTGGGTGTTCGTAGACGCCGGAACGCCAAGTGACGGCCGAATCGCGCGCGCAGAGCTAGACGCGCGCGGGGGGCCGCCGGTGGCAGTGGGCGATCTGCTGAAGGCGACCGTCGTGGATCCGCGACCCGACGGTCCGATTCTCGCGGTCCAGTTTGGACACGCTGCGTCGAACAACGACGGTTCCCTCGAGCTGATGAAGTCGAGCGGTACACCGGTCGAGGCGGAGATCACCAAGGCCGTCAAAGCGGGAGTCGAAATCATGATTGGCTCCGCCCGCGCGTTCTGCCCGGCGTCGCAGCTCGAGATCGGCCGCGTCGAAGACCTTTCCAGCTACGTTGGACGACGGCTCCAGTTCCGAGTGATCGAGGTCCGCGACGGCGGTCGCAGCGTGGTCGTGTCGCGGCGGGCGTTGCTCGAGGAGGAGCGGCGTCAGGCGGCGGCCACGGCCAAAGAGCGGCTGATCGTGGGTAGCGATGTCGATGGCGTCGTTCAGTCCACGAGCAAACACGGCGCCGTCGTCGATCTCGGCGGCGTCGAGGGCTTCATCCACATCTCCGAGCTCGCGCCCCACCGCATCGAGCGCGCCGAGGACGCGGTGACGCCCGGCGAAACCGTCAAGGCGCGGGTGCTCAGCGTCGAGGATTCTCCGAAGGGGCTGCGCGTGCGGTTGTCGCTGCGCGTGCTCGCTGCGCCGCAGACGAGCGACGAGAAGAAAGCCCCGCCGCCAGCCGACGAGGTGCTGAAGGCGACCGTCACCCGGGCCACGCCGAACGGGCTGCTCGTGCAGACGGCGCGCGGTCAGGGTCTGATCCCGGCGCGCGAGCTCGGCCTGCCGCCGGGCGCCGATCACCGCCGCGCCTTCCCGCCGGGCAAGGAGCTGAACGTGGTGATCGTGAACCGCGCCGGACAGAAGCTGACGTTCAGCGCGACCGAGGTGGCGCGGGTCGAAGAGCGCAGCCACTACCGCGAGTTCGCCGGCTCCCCCGCGGCCGCGCCCCAGGCGTCGCTCGGCAGCCTCGGTGACTTGCTGCGCGGCAAGCTCGGTGGCGCCGCATCCGCGCCAGCGCCCGCGGCGAGCCCTGCACCGGTCGAACAAAAGAAGAACCCGGCGGGTTCGACGGCTTCCGTCGAGCTCCCGCCGGGCGTGCGCCGGCGCTAGAGGCCGTGGCTCAGGCCGCTTCCGCCAGACGGCGGATGCGGTCTTCGATCGGGGGGTGCGAGCTGAAGAACCGGCCCAGGCCGCCGCCGTTGATACCGAAGGCGGTGAGCGACTTGGGCAGGTCCGAACCTCCGCGGTCGGCCGCGAGGCGCTTCAGCGCGTTGATCATCTTCTCACGGCCGGCGAGGCTCGCGCCGCCCGCGTCCGCGCGGAACTCGCGGTAACGGCTGAACCAGGCCACGATCATGCTCGCGAACAGACCGAGCACGATCTCGCAGACGATCACGGTCACGAAGTAGCCGATGCCTCCGCCGCTGCGCTCTTCGTCCTTGCCGCGCAGGAACGAGTCGACGAGGCCGCCGATGATCCGCGACAGGAAGATGACGAAGGTGTTCACGACGCCTTGAATCAGGGTCAGGGTCACCATGTCGCCGTTGGCCACGTGAGCGACCTCGTGGCCGAGCACGGCCTCAACCTCATCGCGCTTCATGGCGTGGAGCAGGCCGGTGCTGACGGCGACGAGCGCGTTGTTCTTGCTCGCGCCGGTCGCAAACGCGTTCGGCTGCGGGGAGTCGAAGATCGCGACCTCCGGCATGCCGATGCCGACCTGCTGGGCCTGTCGCTGGACGGTCTGGACCAGCCAGGCTTCGACCTCGTCGCGCGGTTGCTCGATGACCTTGGCTCCCGTGCTCCACTTGGCAATGAACTTCGAGCCCAGGAGCGAGATGAACGAGCCGCCGAAGCCGAACACCGCGGCGAAGATCAGCAGATTGCCGTGTCCGCCGAGCAGACCCGGCGGCACGAGCCCGCTGGCAACGACGACCTGCCAGACGATGCTGAGCAGCACCATCACGGCCAGGTTGGTGACCAAAAACAACGTAATCCGCTTGAACAACGTGGGGCTCCTCTATCGCGCCCGGGCAACCCAGCGCGACTCGAAAGGATTAAGCACGACGGGCGGGTCTGTCCACCGCCGGAACCGCCAAAATCCTCGCGGGAATAACTAGCGGAGAGCGGCTGTTGCCGGGGTTCGCAACGGATCGTTGCCCGAAACCGCGAGTCAGACGTCGAGCGCGGACGACCGTTCGGCGAAGCCCGGCAAAAACACCACACCGCGCGCGGCCAGGTCGTGGACGGTGTCGCGCAAGGTTTCGCCGGGGTCGCGCGCGTGAAAGCCGAGCTCGCGCTCGGCGCGCGAGGCGTCGCAGTACCAGTAGTACTGTCCGAGCTCCGCGCTCTCTTCGTCCACGGGCGGCTCGCCGCCGATCGCCCGCACGGCCTTCACGTAGAGCCGGCTCATGCCGCTCGCCAGCGGGCGCGAGCGCGGCATCTTCAGGACGGGAGCCTTGATGCCGCTGATCCGCTCGAGCCGCGACAGGAACGAGGCAAAGGTCAGGTTCTTGGCGTTGAGCAGGTAGCGCTCGCCGGGGCGGCCGCGCTCGAGCGCAAGCCACATGCCCTCGGCCGCGTCGCGCACGTCCACGAACGCGAGGCCCCCGGCGGGCACCGCGGGGATCGCCTTCTGCAGGAACAGCCGCACGTCGCCGGTCGAGGACTCTCGCAGATCGCCCGGACCCAGCAGCAGGCTGGGGTTGACGACGATCACCTCGAAATCCGGAGCGTTGGCCTCGAGCGCCGCGCGCTCGGCGTAGAGCTTGCTGCGGTAGTACGGCCAGCGCGCAATCAGCTCGAGCGGCGCGGCCGAGCTCTCGTCGGCGATCACGCCTTCGTCGCGGCTGACGGCGATGGTGCCGCTGGTGCTGGCCACGACGACGCGGCGCACGCCTGCTCTCCTCAGCCCATCGAGCGCCGAGCGCGTGGCCTGCACGTGCGCGCGGTGGAGCTCTTCCGCGGCGTCCTTGGAGCGGCTCACTTTACCGGTGACGAGGAACGCGCCCTCCGCACCCCGCGCGCTCTCGGCGACCGCTTCCGCGTCGAGCACGTCGAGCGCGCGGACGTCCGTGCCGCCGACCTTGCCGCCGCTGCGCGACACGGCCACGAGCGAGTGTCCCGCGGCCTCCAGGCGCTTCACGAGGTGCGAACCGAGAAAGCCGGTCGCCCCCGCGATCCACAGCTTCTTCGGAGCGACGTGACCGTTGCCGTTGCTTGTGTGACTCATTCGGCGTCCGAGCTCTGGAGCTGGAAAGCGCGCTGGAACGTGAACAGCAGCGCGACGTTGTTGGACTTGACCACGCCGGTCATGAACTCCGCCGGAGAAGGCGTGTAGCGCTCGCGCACGATGCGCCGGAACATGTCGGGCGTGGTCTTGAGCACGCAGTCGGCCGGGGTGGCGATCTTGCCCGGCGTCACCTCGCAGCGTTCCTGGTTGATGCGCACGGTCCAGCGCTCGCTGTCGCCTAGCGCGAAGTAGAAGCTCACGGGTTGCTCGACGCTGCCGGCCACGAACCGGCTCTCGAGCTCCCGGAACACCGGCTCGAGCGACGGCGGCCCGGCTTCGACGACCTCGACCAGCTCGCTCTGCTTCACGCTGGAAAGGTCGAGCACCTTGCCGTCACCGAGCGCCGCGACGGCTCTTTCGATCAACCGCGACGCAGCGCGGGCGGCATCGGCCGGGGGCAGGCCCTGCACGATGCGCCGCAGCTCGGCCGCTTCGATCGGCGGACCGATGCGTGCCTCGACGTTGCGGCGGCGGATCCAGCGCGCCCCCTTGGGCAGCGCCGCGTGCGTACCGCCGAGAAATACCGGCAAGACGTCCACGTTGTGGCGCAGCGCCAGATGCCCGACTGCAGCCTTGAACTCGTGGACGCGCCCGTCGCTGCTGCGCGTCCCTTCCGGGAAGATCAGCACCGTCTTGCCCTGGTCGATCAGGTCACCGGCCTGTCGCAACGCCTGCCGCAGCGAGCCGTTGCGCGACAGCGGCACGAGGTTCGTGAAGTTCTCGAAGTAGGCCTTGCGCCAGCGCGGGCCTTCGAAGAAGTAGTCCTGCGCGGCGAGCGAGACCAGATCTTGCCCGTAGCTGCCGAGCGCGTACTTCACGAGCCCCATATCGAGGTGGCTGGCG
The DNA here is from genome assembly GCA_025937835.1 of Polyangiaceae bacterium. Lineage (GTDB taxonomy): Bacteria > Myxococcota_A > Polyangia > Polyangiales > Polyangiaceae > PMG-095. The sequence continues at coordinate 9,278 of JAICQO010000069.1, read as the reverse complement.
TGGTTCGCGGCCACGATCACGTTGCGGTTGTGCGGGACGAAGGAGCGACCCGTGACCCTGGTGGACAGCACCTGGTCGTAGAAGCCGAGTTGGGCGCGACCCAAGAAGGTCATCGCCGCGCGGCGCAGCTCCGGCGGGATCTCGAGCGGTTCGTCGTTCGACTCGATGGCCTTGGTCGGGGAGACCCGACGCGCGCCGAGCTCTTCCCGGAACAGCGCCTCGGCGTCCGCCACGGTCTCGGCCGCGTTCAGGCGCTCCGCGTCGACGCTGCGGCCGGCTCGGGCCTCGAGCGCCACGAGCAGCTCGAGCAGCATCAGCGAATCGAAGCCCAGATCGCCGCGCAGCGTGTCCGAGCCGCGCAATCGAGCTGGATCGCGGCGGGCGATGCTGGCGATCGCGCGACGCACCACCGCTGCGTGCGCGTCGTTGGCGTCGTCCGGAGTCGCGCGGGCCGCGTCGCTCGCCTCTTGCAGGCGCTCGACCAGCTTGCGAAGGTCGTTGCGTTTGACCTTGCGCGAGGCAGTGCGCGGCAGGCGATTGTCGATCAGCGTGACCAGCGCGGGGCGCGCAGCGCTCGGCAGCTTCTGGATCTCGCGATCGAGCGCAACCTTCGCGCGCTCGTGACGTTGCTCGCGGGTGCCCTGCCCTTCGGCCTCGGGCACGGCGACCAGCGCGACGCGCTCACCGCCGCGGCCGTCGGAGATGCCGACCACGCACAGCTCGAGCACGCCCTCGACGCGACCGAGCCGCGCCTCGACGTCGTCGGGGTAAACGTTCTCGCCGTTGGACGCGACGATCACGTCCTTGGCGCGGCCGACGATCGTGAGCTCGCCGCGGCGGCCGACCTTGCCGAGATCACCCGTGCGCAGCCAGCCGTCGCGCGTCAGCACCCTTTCGGTCGACTCGGGGTCGTCGATGTAGCCGCGCATCACGTTCGGGCCGCGCGCCTGCACCTCGCCGACACCCGCGGCGTCCGGCTGATCGATGCGGATTTCGACGCCCGGGATCGGCTTGCCGACGTGTCCCGAGCGTGCGCCGGGCTTGCCAGCTGCGACCGTGAGCACGGGCGCCGCCTCGGTGAGGCCGTAGCCCTCGGCGAGATGCAGGCCGAGCCCCGCGAACAGCCGGTGCGTGGCTTCGGGCAAGGCGGCGCCGCCGCTGACGAGGAAGCGCAGGTTGTTGCCGAGCGCGGCGTGGACCGGGCCGAACAACAGCCGCCCCGCGTCAACGCCGAGCGTCTTGCCGAGGTTGCGGTTCAGCTCCACCAGCACGTCGAAGAACCAGGTCGCGACCGGGCCGCGCTCGGCCACGCGCGCCGTGATCTTGCGCTCGAGCATCTCCCACAGCGCGGGCACGCCGACCATGCCCGTGATCCGCGCGTCGGACAACGCGGCGGTCACGCGCTCACCGTTCACCTCGTCGAGGTACACCACGCGCGAGCCGCGCGAGAGCGGCAGCAGCATGCCGCAGGTGAGCTCGAACGTGTGGTGAAGCGGCAAGACGCTCAGGATCCGGTCGTCCTTCCCCAGCGGGAACAGCGGCGAGAGCATCGCCACCAGCGCCGTCAGGTTCTTGTGCGTGAGCGCGACGCCCTTCGGGTTGCCGGTCGTGCCGCTCGTGTAAATGAGCGCAGCGACGTCGTCGGGCGACACCGGCAGCGGCTCGAACTCGGGGCCCGGCGCGGCGGCCCTCACGATGTCGAAGCGGCGGATCTCGGGCCCCAACGCCGAACCGATCCGATTCCACACGTAGCTGTCGGCGAACACCGCCGTCGCGCGCGAAGCCAGCGCCAGGTTCAGCGCGACGTCGGGCTCGACGTTGAAATCGACCGGCACCGTGGTCGCTCCGGCCATCAGGATGCCGAAGAAGGCGATCGGCCACTCTGCCTGGTTCTTCGCGCTCAGGATCACGCGTTCGCCCGGGCGCACTCCGGCTTGCACCAGGCGCTCGGCCGTAGCGCGCGCTCGCGCGCGGAGCTCGCGGTAGCTGAGACCCGCGAGCCCTTCCTCGCCCGCGCGACCGAGCGCGATCGAGAGATCGTAGCGATCGGCCGCTTCTTCGAGGAGCAGCGGTAGGGTCTCGTGGCGCTCGGGCACCCTGCGCGGACGCTCGAGCTTGGCGTCGATCTGCGGGAACACCCACTTTTCGAGGCCCGGCGCGTGGACCTCGAAGAACCACTGTCGCCAATCGATGCTGGCGGGGTCGAACGAGACCTTCTCGCGATCTTCGGGGGCGAGCCGCGCCACGGCTCCGCGCACGTTGTCGGTGCGGAACACGTACTGGTACTGGCACGTGAACGGCACGAACACTTGCAGGATGCGCCCGACGCGGCCCTGTTGGTCCGCGAACTTCTCGACTGCGTCCCTGGCGGGGCCGAGCAACGGCTCGAGGCTGCCCTTCGATACGATCCCGAGCAGGCCAGCGGCCTTGCGCGCCCCGTCGGCGATCACGTTCGGGCCGATCCGGTCGAACTGCGAAGCCGACAGCATCGCGCCTTCGAAGTGCGATTGCAAAAAGCTCAACAGCGGGCCGCCCTTGCCCGTGCGCTGGTAGTACTTGCGCTTGTAGAGGCCCGTGAGCTCGAAGAACCGCCGCATCGTGCACGGGTTCGTGTCGCTCGAGCCGAGCTGGTAGACCGACTTGTGCTTGCCCTCGAGCAGTTCGCCGAGGGCCAGCGTCAGCCCGCTCGCGACCAGGTCGCAAGGGATGACGTCGAGGTAGTTCTCGGAGCCGGGGATCTGCAGACCGCCCTGGCGCAGGATGAAGATCAAGGGCGCGCTGGTGTTGATGCCCTCGTTCCAGCCGGGGAACGGGAACGACAGCGTCGACTCGACCACGGCGGGGCGAACGATCGCGAAATCCAGGCCCGAGTTGGCGGCGATCTGCTCGCCGAGAGCCTTGGTGTACGTGTACGTGTTCGGGAAGCCCCAGAACAGCGAGCGCTCCATGCCGAGCTCGGCGAGCTGCGCCTCGACGAACTTGCGCTTCACCTTCTCGACCTCGACCTCGAGCACGCGACCGCGCGCGGGCTCGCCGCGCTCGCGCAGGTTCTTCTTGGCCTCGTCGAGGAAGCGGCTCTGGCGGAAGGCGTCGCTGGCGCGGTGGCGCGCTTGCTCGATCACGTCCAGGCACTCGCTGATCTCGCGATCGGGATCCCAGTGGGCGCGCTCGAGCTCGCCCGCGCGCGGGAACGGCACGTCGCGCGGGTCGTCTTCTTCGACGAAACCGGTGCGGCTGCCGGCGACGTAGCAAGTGCTGGTGTGGAGCAGCCGTTTGGTGCCGAGGTCTCGCGCCAGCGCGACCAGGTTCTGCACGCCGAAGGCGTTGACCTCGAGCGCCTCGTCGAGCGGCGGATCGAAATCGACCACGCCGGAGACGTTGACGACGGCGGCGATCGAGCCGCGCAGGCCGCGCCGGAAATCGGCGTCGATGCCGCAGAACGGCTGCACCACGTCGCCCGCGACCGGGATCACCCGCGCGCGGAAGAACTCTTCGAAGCGCTCGCCGTGCTTGCCGCGCAGCGCGTCGAAGACCTGGCTCGTCAAGACCTCGTCCGAGAAGCGCTGCTCGGCGCTACGGCCGCGCTTCGGCCGCACCAGGAGGTAGAGCGTGAGGTCCGGGTAGCGATCGAGCACGAACGCGAGCCAGACCTTGCCGAGAAAACCGGTCCCCCCGACCACCACGAACTTCTGCCCGGACAGCAGCCGGCCGAGCTCGAGCGGTGCGTGACCGTTAGCGCCGTAGCTCAACTCGCTCCTCCTCCGGAGGACGACTTGGGTGCGCCGGGCGGCGTCATGTCACCCATCACGATCGCCGGCACGTGCAGCAGGGTGATGTCCAGAGAGCGCGCCTGGCCGCCCTTGGCCCGGTAGAGCGCGTCTTCCATGCTGACGGCCGTCTCCCAGCCCATCATCTTCGGGATGTATTCGTTGTCGGCGCCGACGACGATCACGCGCCCGAGATGCTGGCGGCCGTTCTCGCCCCAGTACCACATGAAGAACGGGTGCGCGGGGTGGTAGGCGTGGCCGTTCCGGAACATCTGCAGGTGCGCCGGGTTCGAGGCGAACTTGCGCTCGTAGCGGTGCATCAGCTCCATCGCGTCGCGCGTCTCCGGCAACAGCTGGTGGAAGAAGTCGACGTACGGCGCGTGCTGCTCGTGGTCGAACTTGTCGGTGCACGGATGGAGCAAGATCAGCGTGCCGCCCTTCTTCACGAGCGGCGCGCCCCGGTACATGTTGAACAGGTAGCCCTGCGCCAGCACCTGCACGAGCAGCGGGTTCAAGAACGCGTGCACGTTGTACGGGCTGATGAACGGGATCGGCGTGACCAGCACGTCGGCCTGGCCGCTGATCGGCACCAGGTACTGATCGAAGCAGCGCTGGATCGCCTTCTGGTGCACGGCCTCCGCCGAGCCCGCGAACACTCCGGTGAGCTCGTACGGCGCCGGAAACTTGTCGAAGATCGCCTGGCGCGCCGGCTGCGGGAGCTTCGCGGTGGCCGCCACGAGCGCCTTGGAGAGCAGCCGCTCCTTGCCGTTCAAGTCGTCCTCGTTCTTCATCAAGAAGTCGAGGTTCTTGTCGAACATGCGATTGTTGACCGTGGTCTCGATCGTGAAGATGTCGAGCGCCTTGTGCGCGACCTTGCCCAAGCGGCTGATGTCGTGCGCGAGCTTCGAGCCCGCCGGATCCATGTAGCTGTCGGAGGCGCGGATCGTGCCCGGGTTGTGGTGGTGACGCAGGCTCTCGTAGTCGCAAAGACCGACCGCCACCGACTTGTGGCCGCCGTTCATGGCCACGAAGTTCAGGTTCACGTAGATCAGCAGATCGCTTTCGGCGGCGCGGCGGTTCAGGTTCAGCACCTCGCCGTGGTCGGAGTGACCGACGTGCTTGATGTTCGCCTTGTCCTCGGCGTCGTGGTTGTAGAGCCGCTCCGGGTAATAGGCGTCGAAGATCTTGTCGCCGACGATGTGGCGGATTTCGTGGGCCTTGAGCCTTCGGTGGATGCCGAGCGCGATCACGATCTCGACGTCGTCCACCCCGTGATCGGCCAGCATTTGCAGCACGATCGTGAGCACGCGCTCGCGCACGTCGGGCCTTCGCATCGGCGGCAGCGGCACCGAGATGTCGTCGACTGCGATCGTGACGCGCATGCCGGGGCGGAGCTTGGCGTGCAGTGGATCCGAGCCGTGCGGGTGGTTGATCGCGTAGCGGATCGCGGCGTCGGGGTCCTTGATGCCGGCCAGCGGTGGCTTCGGGTAGATGCAGCGGGTTCCGGGCGGGAGGTCGACTTCGACCAGGCGATCGCCGGCAAACACGACACGCGGCGCGCTGTCGCTGTCCAGCGTGACGAGAGAGGGATGGTCCATCAGTGGGTGGTCTTTCGAGAACGGGCTCGGAACGGGAGCTTCAGATCGGCTGGCGGAGGTCGAAGCTCGGCCAGCTGTAAGCGCGGGCCATCAGCGCCAGCCGGCGATCGGGGTTCACGGCGGCCGGGTGTCCGACCACGCTCAGCATCGGCACATCCGAGTAGCTGTCGCTGAAGGCGAAACATTCATCGAGGTCATAACCCTTGGCTCGCGCGTGGTCGCGAATGATGCGCGCCTTCTCGGGTCCTGCAACCACGGGGCGCAGCATCTTGCCGGTGGCGATGCCCTCTTTCATCTCGAGCCGGTTGGCGATCACCTCGGTCGCGCCGAGCAGCTTCGCCAGGTGACGGATCACGCACTCGAGCGCGCCCGACACGAACACGACGTCGTGGCCGGCTGCCAGGCTCTGTGCCACCAGCGCCTTGGCCGACGGGTAAAGCGACGGCAGCATGATCTCCTTGAACACGTCTTCGCCCAGCACCTCGAGCCGGTCCTCGCTCATGCCCGCGTAGGCCGAGAACAGGAGCTCGTTGAAGGTGCGGCGGTCGAGCAGCTCGGCCACGGCCATGCGCGGCGCCTGGATCAGCGCCTTGCCGAGCCGCAGAGCGCTCTGGACGGGCGTGCCCTGGTTGACCAGGTAATAGAGCGTCGGATGAACGAGGTTGGTCGAGACCAAAGTCCCGTCCACATCGAAGTAACAGGCTGCCACGGGCCCACGGGAGTCGTATAGGCCCGTCCGAGTGTCAAGCTGTGGCGAAATCAATAAGAATTTCCGCGGCATGGCTATCTGACCGGGTGGCTGACCAGCCATGGCGGCCCGTCAGGCGCACTCCGATGCCCTTCGAACCTCTGAGCTCGCGGTCTCTGCGCGAGCCGGGTTCCTTGGCGGACCCAGGTCGGAGTTAGAGTACCGGCCGTGTCCAATTCAGAAGCCGTCACCCGCGGCGTACGGGTTCGGGTGCAGGCTCACTTCTCCGCCGGGCATTCGGATCCGAAAAAGCGCGAGTGGTTCTTTCTCTACACGATCAAGATCGTCAACGAAGGTGGCGAGACGGTTCAACTCTTGAATCGTCACTGGATCATCACCGACGCCAACGGACACGTGGAAGAAGTCCAGGGCCCGGGAGTGGTGGGGAAACAACCCGTGCTGCATCCGGGTGAGAACTTCGAATACACCTCGGGCTGCCCGCTGAAGACGCCGTTCGGCTCGATGCACGGCAGCTATGAAATGACGACCCCCGGCGGCGAGCGCTTCGACGTGATGATCGCGCCGTTCGCGCTGCGCGAAAACGAAGCCTTCAACTGAGCGGGCGCAGGGCATGGCGACGCTCGCCGATTCTTTCGTCGCGCCGGCAGCCGAGATCGCGGCGGCGTTCGGCACGCTCGACGCGGACGAGCTGGTCTTCGTGTTGCAGCAGTGCCTGGAAGCGGGCGCCTGGGACCACGCGCTCGCGCTGACCGACGCGCTCGAAGGAGTCGAGCAAACCCCAGGAATTCGGCTGTGCCGCGCCGTCGCGACCTTCCTTTCGGGTGACACGGCGGGCGGGCTTTCCGCGGTCGACGAAGTGCTCGCGGGCGGAGCGCGTCCCCTGCCCGCGCTGTCGGTGCGGGCGGAGATGTTGCTCCGGCTCGGGCAGCGCGAGGCCGCGCGCGAGTCTCTGCTCGAGCTCGTGGGCCGCTACCCGGACTACCCGCGCGCGCAGGGTTTGCTCGCGACGCTGTACATGCCGGGTCCCCACTACCGCGAGGTGCTGGCGCGCCTGCACCAGCTGTTACGACCGAAGACGTACCTCGAGATCGGCGTGGACACGGGCGCGACGCTGGCGCTCGCCCAACAGAGCGAGCTTGCCGTCGGTGTGGACCCGGTGAACGCGCTGCGCGTGCGGTTGCCGCCGAACGCGCGGTTCTTCGAGGAAGCGAGCGACGAGTTCTTCGCCCAGCGCGGGCGCGACGCGGTGTTCGGCCCGCGCCGCGTCGCGCTCGCGTTCATCGACGGCCTGCACCGCTTCGAGAATGCGCTGTCGGATTTCGCGAACGTCGAGAGCTGGAGCGATCCCGCTGGCACGATCGTGCTCCACGATTGCGTGCCGATCCTGGCGCGGGCCGCGGCGCGCGAGCGCTCGACCAAGTTCTGGGTCGGTGACACCTGGAAAATCGTGCCCGCGCTCCGCGCTTACCGCCCCGAGCTCAAGCTCACGACCGTGCTCGCGCCGCCCTCCGGGCTCGTGGTGGTGCGACGTTTGAATCCGGGCTCGCGCGTGCTCTCGGAGCGCCGCGACGAGATCTTGCAGCGCTTCCTTTCGCTGCCATTCGAGCGCGCGCCGGGCGACTTCGCGCCCGAGCTCAACGCCGTGCAGAACGACGACAGCGGGCTCGCGCAAGCGCTGGGCGGTTAGCTCATGGGCGACCTCCGCGCACGCCTGGATTCCGTGCTGGAGGGGCGCGCGGACCTGCGCGCTTACGAACGCTGGCTGGCCGAGCAAGCGCGCGATCGCGACGACTACTTGTTCGCTTCGGCGAAGGCGCGATTCCGTGCGCGAGGCGAGGACGTGCTGGTCGCTCCCCCGGACCTCGCCGTCCACGCGCAGAACCACTCGCTCGAGCTCGCGTCCGCCTCCCTGGGCGGTGGGATAACGATTCAAGGCATGACGCGGCGGGTGCTCGAGCGCGTCGCAGGGCTTTTCGACGGACGGCGGACTCTGTCGGAGCTGCGAGCGGCGGCGGGGCCCGACCGCGCGGCGTTCGAGCGCGTCGTGGCCCAGACCATGGGCTCCCTGCTGTTCGCGCCCGGCGCGTTGGCGGCTCTCGAAGCGGAGCTCTCGGGCACGGAAATCGTGCGCTTTCCCGGCGTGCCGTACGAAATCGTGCGCGCGTACTGGGAGAACATGAGCGCAACCCGAAAGCTGGCGCTTTCAACGCTCGACGAGCTCGCCTCCGAACCGCTCGGCTGGTTGCGTCGCCTGCACGTCGTGGCGTTGCTGGGTGCGGAGCTCAGCAACTTTTACCGCCCCGCGAGCCGCATCACGGAGGGCGGAGTGCGGCCGGGGGCGATTTACGACACTCCCGTGAACGTGAAGCGCGGCGAGCGCGCGCTGCTTCTCGGTGGGCCGCGCGTCGGCGTCGGCTTCGTGGGTGGCGAGGCATATCATCGCTTGCTCGCGGAGCGCGGCGGCGATCCGGAGAGTCTGCTTCCAGCGCGCGCTCTCGAAAGCGACGGCCTTCTTTGGGGCGAGGTCGTGACCGGCCGCGCTGCGAGTGACGAACAGGATGCGCCCTGGTTCTTGCCACCTCGGCCCCTGTTGCCGGTGCATTTCGAGGCGCTGTTCGAAGCCTATCGCCAGGCACTCACGGCATACGAAGCGGGCGACGCCGAGCGAGGCACGCGCGAGCTCTCGCGCTTTCACTACCGCTTCGTGCGCATGCACCCGTTCCGCTGCGCGAACCAGAGCCTGTCGATGAACCTCGTGAACCTCGCGCTGGCTCGGTTTCGCGGGGCCGGCATGCCTCACCTCTTGCTCGATCAGCTGGCGCTGCGCTTCACCTTGCCCGCGTACGAGCGCATCTTCGAGCTGGCCGTCGCCGAGTACGCGCTCGCTGGCGAGCCGTCCGAGCGCTGGCGCGCCCACCGCGAGAAGAAGGCGCTGAGCTACGGCTTCATTCAGCGCCTACAGCGCCCCACGGAAAACGCCGCGCTGCTCGCCAAAAGCCAGCCCGCCGCTGCACGGGCGTCGTTGATCCTCGATTGAGCCCGCTGCCGGGCCGCGCGAAACGCCCCCGCCACACTCGCGCCGTCACCTCGCGGATCCCTGTCCGAAAGACTCGGGAAACCCGAGGGCGCGCAGCCTTTCTCAATCACGGAGAGGACGGCGATGAGTCTAGAAATCGGCTACGACGTGTCCTCCGGAGCCAACGG
>JAICQO010000029.1 GCA_025937835.1 Polyangiaceae bacterium | reverse complement strand
CGTGGCTCTTAGGACGGCGACAACGTCAGGACGCGCGCAGGGGGCAGAACGGGACGCGGTGGGTTGGCTCATGGCCCTTCAACCACCGTCGGCCCCATGGATTCCCAGCGCTGGGCACGTCAGGATGGGATCTCCACCCTGTGCCAAGGTCGTCATGTCACCCGAGGCCGACAGCCATTGGTACCACGGTGACGCCGTGCCGGAGTCCGAGCCACCTGCAGTCAGCGGCTCGGTGCAGCGGACGGCCCCGCGGCGCGGAAGTTGACGCCGATTTGCCTAGACGGCCGAGAGCAGCCGATCGAAGGGATGCTTCGCCATGTTGAAAGCTGCCGATCTGGCTAAAGAAGGTTTCAAACTCATCCTCCTGTCGGTTTTCATTGTTTCAGGTGCCGCGATCTCGAAGCTGCTACCGAAAGACATCGCGCTTCAAAATGCGCTTCTCGGCATCGGAGGCACTCTCGCGATCGTGATCGTCATCGTGGGCGCCAGCGTACTTTCCGCCCGCTATTTTCAGAGCCAAGCGCTCGAGAAGAGCATCGAACAGCTTTCGCCGCTCCCTGAGCTCATAGAAAGAGCGGCCGTTCGCCACCGCGATCAAGGTGAGGAAACTCTCCGGGGGCTTTCGGGCCTAATTCGTGCCGGGTATCCAGAGTGGCTCATCACCGAAGAGGCGCTTCGGCCCGTCGAATCAGAGGCAACGGGTAAGGACATCTGGATCGCGTCGCCGGACCTCAAGAACGACACGTATCTCAGTGAGGACCACGATCTGTTGCCGGTCATCAAGGGCAACGCAAAGCGCGGGGTGATCTACACGTACTTCATCCCGGACAAGCCGGAGCTGGCGAGCGCAGAAAACTCGTTGCGCGACGTATTTGCCGACTTCCCGCAGCGACTAAAGGTCGTGAAGATTCGTGCGGACGAATGGGACAAGTGCTTCATCGCGCACGTGATGGTACTCAACCCACGCAGCGAACTTCAGAAGAAGCCGCGGGTGTATCTGGAGCTTCCCATCAAGGGTCGTGGTCACTGGATCGCCGTTGACGACGAGGTTGCGCCGAAGATGTTCGGAAGGCTCCAGCTCTTCCTTCAGCACCAGGGCTCAGCTGCTCTCCCCGCGCACGCTGTTTGAGCGGAACCTCTCGCCGTGCCCCCTTCCTGACGTGACCCGGGCGGCAGTGCTGTGGTGGTCGCGGAGGCGAATGACATGGCGCAACGAGATGTAGAGAGATTGCCGCGAGAGCTGGAGAGCGTGGCTGGGCGGGCAAGGACGCTGCTTCTCAAGCGCAGCATGAAGAAGTTGGCCGGGCTGAACGGCTGCACCGGGGACCCGTTTGACCGGCAACAATTGGCACGAGCAAGGCAATGCCACGCTCGGCTGGCCGGTGCTGAAGCGCCACCAGCTGCCGTAGCGAACGACCCACTCCACCGGGCGGAGTTGAGTTAGTGTGTTCGCCCCGGCGCGCGGATGCGCCGCAACACGATCGGAGCTGGGCGGATGAGAAGGTATGGATCCTTTCTGGAGTGGGCAGTCCTCATCGTCGCGTTGCCTGCGTGCAGCAGCGCCGTGGAGCCGACGGAATCAGCCTTTGACGACGCGGACTCGAGCGTCGAGTCGGCGCTGAAAGTCGGACGGGACGAGGAGCAGGAGGAGGAGGGCCAGGTCGACGCGCTGTCGCTCGACTGCAGCCAGCTGCTTTCGTCACTCGAGTATCCGAATACCGTCTTCACGTCGGTGACCAGCGTCGCGGAAGGCGAGTTTCCGCAGCCGGGTCAAACAATTCCCGCGCACTGCCTGGTGACCGGCAAGATGTTCGAGCGGGTGAGCCCCGTCGACGGCAACACTTACTCGATCGGCTTCGAGATCCGGCTGCCCCTGACCTGGAAGAAGCGGCGCTTCTTCTACCAGGCGAACGGCGGACTCGATGGTGCCGTGGCGCCGGCGATCGGAGCGACCAGCGGCGGCGGGCCGCTGAAGAGCGCACTGCAAAAGGGCTTTGCCGTGATCAGCTCCGACGCCGGGCACGACGCAGCACAGAATCCGTTCTTCGGCATCGACCCGCAGGCTCGCCTGGACTTCGGCTACCAGGCAGTGGGCAAGCTGACACCGATGGCCAAGAAGGTCGTCCGATTGGCCTACGGAAAGAAGCCGAAGTGGTCGTACATCGGCGGTTGCTCCAACGGTGGCCGCCACGCCATGGTGGCTGCAGCGCGCTACGCCAACGAGTACGACGGATACTTGGTGGGCTCTCCTGGGTTCAACCTGCCCAATGCGGCAATCGCCAGCATTTACGGAGCTCAGCAGTACGTGCAGCTCTGGCAGGGGGAAACCATCCCCGCTGGCCCCTTTGCCGGGTTGCCCGATCTGTCGGTGGCCTTCACCCAGGCCGAGCGGCAATTGCTCTCGCTTCGGGTACTCGAACGCTGCGACGCGCTCGACGGCGTGAGCGACGGGATGGTCCAAGACACGCAAGGGTGTCAGGCGGTCTTCGACCTCGACACCGATGTCCCCACTTGCCCGGGGGCGCGCGACGGCACGTGCCTGAGCGCCTTACAGAAGGTCATCGTCGGCAACATTTTCAGCGGCGCCAAGACGAGCACGCAAACCCCAATCTACTCGAGCTTCCCCTTCGACTCGGGGCACGCGGCGGGGGACACCGCGTTCTGGGAGTTCATCTCACCGCTGATCCTCGATCCGGGCGCGGTGGCGTTAGTCTTCGGCACACCGCCGGCCGATCCCGCACTCTTTAACCCCGTGGGCTTCGCGTTGGGGTCTCCGATCGACCTGATGTACGCCTCGACGTTCGCCACCACCCCGACGTACATCGAGCCGAGTCAATCGTTCATGGTGCCGCCCGAGCTCGACCGCTTCCACAGGCACGGCCGGCGGATGCTCATTTATCACGGCGTCAGCGATCCGATCTTCTCCGCGGAAGACACCGTGAAATGGCTCGAAGAGCTCGATCCGGCGGATCGGGCCGCGGCTCGACTGTACCTGGTGCCGGGGATGAGCCACTGCGCGGGCGGTCCCTCCACGGATCAGTTCGATCTCTTGAAGCCACTGATCCGGTGGGTCGAGCGGAAAGAGGCGCCCGAGCGCGTGATCGCCAGCGCGCGCGGCCCAGCCAACCCGGGTGGCCCCAATTTCGATCTGCCGCCGGCGTGGTCGCCGGATCGGACGCGCCCGCTCTGCCCGTATCCCCGAGTCGCGACGTACCACGGGGGCAACATCGAGAGAGCCTCCAGCTTTCACTGCGAGTGACGGACCGGCGCTCGGACCTGGAGCTGAGCGCCGAGCCACTCGACCGAGATTCGACCTCGGGTGACGCAACTCGGCGCGGGAGGTGCCGACCAGTCGTGCATGAATCGACGCTGGCTCATTCTGGGTGCACTGATCTTGGGGTCGAGCGGTTGCGCGCGTACCTCGGCCATCTCCAACACGCCGGCCGCTGCGCCGGTTCGCGACGCCCCGCGGGATTGCTCCTCGGGTGCTTTCGACTCCGCGGCGGTCCAGCAGGTCGCCGCGGCGGGCACGGTTCTCGTCAAGACGAGCTCTGGGTTCGGAAGCGGCTTCCTGATCGGCGAGGGCAGCGAGCGGCTGATCGTGACCAATCACCACGTGGTTGCGAGCGGCGGAGGCTTTACGGCGCAAGTCACGCTGCCGGACGGGCAGAAGCAATGGGTCGGCTTGGAAGGAGTGCTCGCCTCGCGGGACGACGACTTGGCGCTGCTCCGGCCGGCGTCGGAGCTCCCGGTCGCGCCGCTCCCGCTGGAGGCGGAGCCGCTGCGTCTCGGCCAGCCGATCGCGGTGGTGGGGTACCCGGGCGTGAGGGGCAGTGAGCTCAGCCGCACGCTCGAGCCTGGGACGGTCACAGCCGTGAACCGCACCGTCGGGAGCTCCGTGTTCCTGCAAACCAACGCGAACATCAACCCCGGCAACAGCGGCGGACCGCTGGTCGACAGCTGCGGGCGCGTGCGCGGCGTCGTCACCGGTAAGCACCTCGTAGCCGAGCGCGTCGGCCTGGTCGTGCCCATCGAAGCCCTGTCGCGTCTCCTCGCGCGCTACCGCGCGCCACGCCCCGGTAAGCAGCAGGCGCTCGAACGGCAGCTGCAAACCCTGCTGACCGACGTGAAGTTCCGCCGCAACCAGCACGCGGCGCGGTTCTTCTCGCCGGCGTTCGTGCAGAAGACTTCGATCCCGATCCTCGAGAGCTTGGCCAGGTCCGCCAACGAGAAGATTCAGAAGACGCGGCGCGATCTCGCACGCCGCGGCAAGAGTCCCGCCAAGATGTCGAAGGAGGCGTTCTTGCGCGAGGTCGCGGCGCACGTCCCCAATCTCGAGATGCGGGCTCTCCTCCTGTCTACGGACGTGAAGGAGCAGCGCATCGACGTCAATCGAGCCGGCCACGAGTTCCTCGCCTTGACCGCCGCCGATCAGTTTGGCGCTCTCGAAGATCTCTGGCTAGAGGGCACGGAGGTCACGAGAGAGGGCTGCGCCAATGCCCACGTGACCGTGCTCTCGAAGGCTCGCCCGGAGCGCTACACGCTCCACCTGCACGAGGAATGGGGCGAATGGCTGGTCGAGAAGCTCGAACGCGTGCGTTAGCCGGCCGCCGTATAGGTGAGCGCGTCCCCATCGTGAACACCGAGATCGGCGCAAAGGCGCGCGCTTGTGACCGAGCGTATGTTGGAGTACCACAAAACAGCTTCGCGGCGCAGCGGAGGCATTGACGCGCTGGGGTCGCTACGGATTCCATAAAGGCAATGATCAGAATGCCGGCAGCGGTGGGGGCGGCAATAGGCCTTGTTGCACTGGGTTGTGCGGGAAAGACGGGCGTGACGGTCGTGATGGCGAGGACGGAGAAAGTCCGGAGGTCCTTGTCTCAGAAGCTTCACCGGCCGAGTGCAGCGCCGGTGGGAAGGTACTGCTCGTGAGGGGAGGAGACGGGACGTTTCAGGAAGGGGTGGTCTGCAATGGAGAAGACGGTGTCGCAGATCCGGCTCAAGGGCTGGGTCGCAGCAAGTGGGGGCGACCAGCGCCAGCATCCTCTTCGCGTTCGACGTGCAAGCCGACGCCAACGGCGGACATTGGAACGTGACCATCGGTCAGAGAACGCTCGACTCGGTCCTGATTTACAAGGACACGGATATTGACGGCGGCATGGTCAGGTGGTCCAAGCCGTCGAGCGCCGAGGGCTGTGTAGTGAATAGGTACTGGCAAACAGGAGTGATCTGCGTCGCCGCTAGCCAGCCTTGTCCGCGGAAAAAGAAGACATGACAGAATCATTCAACGAAAACACCGGGACCAGCATGGACCCTGCGCGGCTTGCGACCGGAGCAGAAGTGCTGCGGGAGATGCTCGCGCGCTCCCGCGAGGGCGTGGTGAGCACTCAGTCGGTAAGGAAGGAGCTCGAGGCTCGCAACATACCCGAGGCGCTCGAGCTCATCGCGCGACTGAAGATCTATGATCACGTCGGCGCAGGCGACGGGCAGCCGCGATGGCATCATCTTGGGCGTAGCTTTCTAACGGAAGAAAGGTATCGCGACGCTCAACGAAATCAGGAGGAAGGTGCCAAGCAAGCCGAGGCGGCGGACGAAGCCGCGGCGGACGGACCCGTGGGTGACGAAATTCCAGATGAGGAAGCGGACGTCACAGCTCCGCGAGAGCGGAAGAAGCGTCGACGGGAGGAGGCTCGCCTCGGCGCTTACATCGTCCCGGTTCTGGAGGAACTCTACGACGATGAGGCGTCACCAGAGAGCTACGTTTTCGATGTTCACGCCGCGCGCGGGGGCAACGACTTCGAGAACGTGGATCTCCTTGCCATCCATTGGCGATCCGCGAAGGTGATCGATATCGTTACCGTCGAGGTCAAGCTCAAATTTACTGCGTTTCTGGTTCAGCAGGCTCGGAACTACACGCGCTTTTCGGAGCGCGTTTGGATCGCGCTGCCCGTGGACGCCACCACGTCGAGGGACGCGGCCATGGAGCTGAGAGCGCAGGACCAGTTGTTGTTTGAACACGTGGTGGAAGCGGGGCTAGGGATCCTGGCCTGCCACCGAGGCCGCGGCGGTGCTTACGACGTGTTCCCGATTCACTGGCCGCGCCGCAACGTCGTTGACGCGCGCGAGCGCGAGGAATTGGTGAAACGCTACCGCCCTCAGTTCGAAGAGTCCGGGGTCATCCCGCCGATTGCCCGGTCCTACCCGAAACTATGAAGCCCCAGGGGATCTCGCAGCGAGTGGACGAAGCCCGGTGACTGTGGTTCTCGGCATCGATGCCGCGTGGACTGCCTCGGAGCCTAGCGGGGTGGCGTTGGTCGTGACAGGCGACGGCAAATCGGAATGTCGAGCGGTGGCGCCGAGCTATTCAGAATTCCTAGATCCAGCTAGCGGCGGTTCGACCGCTTGGTCTGGTCACAGGTTTGCGGGATCACTGCCGGACGTCTCTCGCCTACTGGAGGCAGCCCGAATTATCGTTGGCCGGAGCGTAGATCTTGTGGCGATCGACATGCCGGTTTCAAAGGTGTCGTTCGACTCACGACGATGTGCGGATGACCACGTGTCCAAGGAGTTTGGATCCAGGTGGTGCGCCGCGCACACTCCGGGCGCTGCTCGCCCCGGCCGGCTCGGGGCTGAGCTCACCGAAGCATTTCGACGGGAGGGGTACGGAGTGATTGCAGCCGGGGACACTCTTTCCGGCGGGCGCGGCCTGATCGAGGTCTATCCTCATACCGCGCTGCTGTCCCTATTGCGCCGCTCCCATCGCGTTACGTACAAGGTTTCTAAGTCATCCAAGTACTGGCCGAGGCGAGCTGCGTCCGAAAGGATCAGTCTGCTGCTTCAGCAATTCGGCGAGATTGTCGGTGCGCTCGAGGAAACCCTCGGAAGGCTTCCGTTGAAGCTGCCCGAAGAAGGAACTGTCGGCAGCTTGGCCCGTCTGAAGCCATACGAGGATGCGCTTGATGCCCTAGTCAGTGCATGGATGGGGCTCGAGTATCTTGCCGGACGCGCGACTGCGCTGGGAGACGAGCAGGCGGCCGTTTGGGTCCCAACGGACGTCGTGCTGAATCGGGAGTTGCGGATGGGCTAGCCGTGTCCCCGCCTTCATGGACCCGCACTCGCCTTCGCCCCTCGACCACTGTGTGCGCGGTGCGGCCGAAGGTCCAGCGGATGTTGGACGCGGGAGGCGTCGCAGAGATCTGTCCTCGGTGGATGCCTTCGAGGTGGCACCAGGTGCAGAGGCTGGTGAGGTTTTCGTCGGAGTCGTCGCCGCCGTGCGAGCGGAAGCGGAGGTGATGCGGCGTGACGTCGCGGCGGGTGCAGCAAGGGCTTTGGCACCGGTGGCGATCGCGCGCGTAGATGTGCGAGTACTCGACGTCGGAGGGGCGGGGGCGCCAGGTGTCGATAAAGAGCTCGCAGGCGAAGCGCAGGAAGGTGGTGTTGCGCAGAGTCGAGCCGCGATGGCGCAGATAAGTGGCCTCCCAGTGCCGGAAATCCCGGGCGGTGCTGGCGTGCACGCGGAGGTGCAGAGTCACGGTCGCCGACGGACCGGCTGCGCTCGACGGCAACGCCGGCGGCGCAGAAATCTGGCCCGTGACGACCGCGCGCTCCAGGTCTTCCACGCGCCGCACTTCGGTGTCGCTCGGCGGGAGCACAGCCGTACTCTCGGACCACCTCGCCAGCAGCTCGGCCGAGTCGATCTCCTCGCGCAGATGTCGCAGGGTGCGCTCGGTGGCACGCGCCACCCAGGCTTCGACCGTGGCACCAGTCGCGACCTCGGCGACCAGCCGCGCCGCTTCGTACCCGAGCTCGCCGCGGTCTACGGCGCCGGCCAGAAATCTGAGCTGGCCGAGCCGCTTTACGAGGCGTCGCTTGGCCTTGATTGAGGACAAGCTCGTGCCGAGGCGCTCGCGCGCGTACTGTGCTGCGGTCGCGTAACCGAGCCGCCGCCAGCCGTCGAGGGCAAAGAAGGCGTCGAGCGAGCGGCCAAAGGCGACCTCGCGCCCCACCAACTCACTCGAGAGCTTGCGCAACTGGCGATCGACGGCCTCTGGTTGCTCGGGCCAGAACAGCGGCTCGACGTGCGGACGTGGCTCGGGGCTGGGGCTGGGACGGAAGTGGGATTCGCAGCGCGCTTCTGCTTCGGTGCGCATGCGTGCGAGCTCGCGCTCCCAGGCGCGCTGAGGGACCGTGGCCTCGTCGTCGGGTAGCTCGATCGCGTTGCTCGGCAACTCGCTGCACAAGGTGCTGGTCGACTCGGCGACCAATCCGAGCACGAAGTCGGCGTTGGTCCGCTCCCCCAGCTGCCGCCCGAGCAACTTTGCTTGCTCGAAGCACCAGGCGTCCTCGCGCGGGACGGTGAGCGTCAGTGTGCGCAGGTCTTCTTCGGCTTCGGCTTCGAGCGGTTCACCTGCTTCTGCCACCCCCTGCTTCTCGAGCACGAGCGCCTTCATCTCTCGGACCGTCCGGCGCGACGCTTCGGTGAGCCAGAATTTTGCGTCTTCCGAGGACGCGACGGTCGCCAGCACCGCCGCCATGCTCCAGCTGAGGGAGCCAGAAATCAGCGCTTGGGCGAGAGCCGGAAGCCCCTCGAGCCGCCGTGCCAATCTGCGCGCCTGCTGGCACCAGCTGGCCGATCGCTCGCAGCGCTCGAGCGCGTACGCCTCGATCGACGAGAAGCCGAGGGCGTGGTGGCCGCCGCTTCGGTCGAGGAGGTCGAGACCCACGCCCATCTCGAAGCGCAGGCGGCCGGCTTCGCAAGAGCGGCGCGCAAGCTCTGCGTCGAGCTTCTCTAAGCGCTCGAGCGGACACGTCGCATGCTGCTTTCGCTCCGGCCTTCGACGCACGCGCCCGGCAAGCGCGAGATTGGAATGCACAGGCGCGAGAGGCTGCGGGATCATGGTTCAATTTCTATACACCCATGATCTGGAGCGCTCTCTGAGGGCGCATAGCGCGTCGATCACGGCCTCGGACAGCAGCGAAATCGATTTGGTTCCCGAAACGCTCGCAGCGTGTCACGTCGGCGCGAGAACGCGCGTTTTTGGCGGCAATCTGAGCTTGGAGGGTGGGTGAGTCGCGTGAGCAGTCAAGGGCAAAGTGAAGAATCGAGTCGTTCCCGGATATGGCTCTCTCAGCGAGCAGAGAAGCTTGTCGAGCTCGTGCGACGCTGCTGGGGCTCGGCGGGCAGGGGACGCGGGTGCTCCGCGTGCTTCGCTCGGGCGGCTTGTTCGTTTGCGTTGGATCGGATCCACACGCTTACGAGGGGCGCTGGTACGTCTACGGAGTTTTTCTCCCGAGACAGGTGCTGGCACGCATCCAGAATGCCGCTCGGGAAGGCGGCGAGTCCTTCCGCCTCGTGGTCGATCTCATGCTGTACGCGACCACCGCTCGAGGACCTGTCGACGACCGGGGTTAGTCGCCCATCGCGGTGATCTTGACCATCACCACGCCGTGCGAGGGGACCTGCGCGGAGAAGGAGCCGTTGTGTTCGCCGAGATCTTCGTGCGCCCAGAGGTCGCGCACGATGGCGGGGCCGGAGAGGCCGATGGCGCTGAATGAAACAGAGATTTCGGCGGCGCGGGGGCTGCGGTTGAAGAGGATCACGGCCTTCTCGGGGCCGTCGAGGGTGCAGAGGGGCTTCATCCAGACTTCGAGATCGCCGTTGTCGACGACGCGGCGGCCTTGGACTCCGGCGGGGTCTTGGTTGACGGCGATGACCTCTTCGTTGGTGAGGATGCCTCGAGTTTGGTCGGACATGGACCGGATGTCGTTGCCGAGGATGATCGGCGCGGCCATCAGGGCCCATAGGCTGAAGTGCGAGACGTCTTCGTCGTAGGTGAGGCCCTTGCCGACGACCATCATGTCGGGGTCGTTCCAGTGTCCGGGGCCGGCGTAGTCGACGGTCTGGTTGTTCTCGTCGATGATTTCGTCGATGTTGCGATACCACTCGTCGCAGCCGCTGAAGCAGACGCCGATGTCGAAGGTGCTGCGCCAGATGTGGCCGACGTCCGGCATCCAGGGTTTGGCGTCCCAGGCACAGATGCTGAAGAGGATCGGACGGCCCGCGGCCTTGAGCGCGTTGCCCATGGCCCGATAGTCTTCTTCTTGGGCCTTGTCGTTGTCTCGGCCCGGGGCGATCGCGCAGTTGTCGTACTTCAGGTAGTCGACGCCCCACGAAGCGAAGGTCTGGGCGTCGATTTGTTCTTTGCCGTAGCTGCCGCTCTGCGCCTGGGTTTTGGCGTTGTAGTGGGCGCAGGTCTCGGTGCCGCGATCACCGTAGAGGCCGAACTTGAGGCCGCGGTCGTGCACGTACTTGGCGAGCGCGGCCATGCCGCTCGGGAAGCGCACGTTGTCGCCGACGAGCTTTCCGGAGCTGTCTCGGCCGTCGTCGTCCATCCACTTGTCGTCGAGGTTCAGGTAGATGTAGCCGGCGTCTCTCAAACCCGAGCTGACCATCACGTCGGCGACTTGACGGATCTGTTGCTCGTTGATGTTCTCGTGGAAGGCGTTCCAGCTGTTCCAACCCATGGGCGGAGTGAGCGCGACGCCGTCTCCCTTGCTCGGGCGAGTGTCCCACGAGGTGTCGCACTGGCGGCTCGAGCCACCACCGCTGCCCGCGTTGCCGGCAGCTCCGCTGGTTCCGCCCGCGGTGCCCGCGGTTCCGCCGTTCATTGGCGCTCCGGCGGTTCCGGCGGTTCCGCCCAGGGCGTTCGTGCCACCGCTGATGCCGGCGCCACCGAGGGACGCGCCGGCGTTGCCCGCGCTGCCACCGCCGCCGCTCTGCGCGCCGCCGGTCGCGACGGAGCCACCCTGGGCGCCGCCGGTCGCGCTGCCTCCGGTCGGGGAATTACCCGCGGCTCCGGAGCTGGTACCGGCGCTCGTTCCTCCCGCTCCTCCCTTGGGCGAGGTGCCACCGGTCGCGCCTCCGCTCGGGGCAGCGCCGCCGGTGTTCGGTGAACCGCCGGAGGGCCCGGATGGCTCGGGGCCGTCCCCGTTCGAGGTGCAGGCGAGCGGTACGACGAGCAGCCAGGCCGCGAACGACCTCAGGCCCAGGCTTGGATGGATGCGCATAATGGCCGCAAGCAGTGGCGGTAAACGGCTGCATCCGTCATGCAATTTGGCCAGGCGCGCGCGACGACGAGGTATCCCGCGGCGCTAGGCTACGGCCAGCCATGGACGTCACGTTTCGACGCACGGGGGAGCGACGCTACGCCGTGATCGTGCAGGCGAGCGAGCGGGCGCCGCAGGTGATGGATCCGGCGCCGGGGTTCGATGCGCACATTCCGCATGATCTCGTGCACTACGTGGTGGAGGCGGAGCTCGGGTTGACGACGGGGGTGTTCGGGCGGGCGGCGCGTGGGGGCGGGACGTTCGTCGCGGTCGGCTCGACGGATGGCAGCGCGCGGGAGCGGGCGCGCGCGAGGCGCAAGCAGCAGCGGCGAGAGGCGTCGCTGCGGTCGGTCGACGAGCAGCGGCACGACGACCTGGTGACGTCCGAGCGGCTCGCGGCGGTGAGCGATCTGTTCTGGAGGCGGCGCCAGGGTCAGGTTCCCGACGCCACGCGGCCCGCGCCTTCCTCGGTGCTGTCACGGGGAGATGCGGAGCGTGTCGAGCGAGTGGTCGCGCGGTTGGAGGAGCTCGCGCCGCTGTGGAATCAGCTGCCAGTTGGCGGCGAGCTGGTGTTCACTTGGCCGAGCGCCGTGCCGCGGGTTGCGCGTTGATGACGGTGGCCGTCGGCCTGTGCGGCTTCTCGATGGCGATGAAGGCTTATGCGCTGCACTTCCCGCTGGTCGAGATCCAGAACACGTTCTACGAGCCGCCGCCGGACGCAACGCTCAGAAAGTGGCGCGCGATCACCGGTCCGTCGCTCGAGTACACGATCAAGGTCTGGCAACTGGTCACGCACTCCGCCAACAGCCCGACCTATCGCCGGCTGAAGCGCCCGCTCGACGCGGAGGCGCAGCCCGGGTGGTACCGAAACTCGGCGGCCGTCGAAGAGGGTTGGCAGCGCTCGTTGGACTGCGCGCGGCTGCTGTCGGCTAGCGGGCTCCTATTTCAGTGTCCCGCGAGCTTCACTCCCGACAGAGAGAACGTCGACCGCATACGCAAGTTTTTCGAGCGCATCGAGCGGCCGGCGGCGCGCTTGCTGTGGGAGCCGCGCGGGCCGAAGTGGGTGGCAGAGCGAGATCTCGCGCTGTCGCTGTGCAGGGATCTCGGACTGGTGCACGTCGTGGACCCGTTCGTGACTCGGCCGGAACCAGGCCAGCCGGTTTACTGGCGCCTCCACGGCATCGGCGGAGCCCGAAGTTCGTACACGGACGAGCAGCTGCGCACGCTGCAGCGTTTGCTGCTCGACGTGGCCCCCGCTGGAACGGCTCAGGTTCTGTTCAACAATCTCCCGCGCGTGGGCGACGCCAAGCGCTTCAAGGCCCTGGTCGCTGCGCCGAACGTCACCTAACATGCGGCCCATGGTTTGGTGGTGGACGGCGCGCGATCGTGTGACCTGGTTGGCTCTGGCTGTAGTCGCGAGCTGCAGCGTGGATGACGACGACGACTACATTTTCGAGACGGAGCCGAAGGAGGTTTCGGGCGATGCGGGCGAGGCAGCGGACCTAGGAGCGGCCGGAGCAGACGGATCGGATCCGCGCGGGGGCGCGGAGTCTGGAGGCGGCACGGCTGGCTTGGGCGGCGGGAGCTCCGGTGGTTCGGTTGGTCAGGGAGCGTCACCCGTCGCAGGAGGCGAGAGCGGCAACGCGGGCGGGCTGGCGAGCAGTGGCGGCACTCTGGACGCGACGGGCGGTACTACCGAGCCGCCCACATCGACCGGTGGTGCTTCGACAACTCCCGAGAGTTGCGACTGCGGCGCCCCGGAATGTGGAGAAGGCGTGTGCGTGCCGGCCGTGCCCAGCGGCTGGTCCGGTCCGATCTTGCTCTTCCATGGTGCGCCGTCTCTTGCGCCCGAGTGCACGGGCTATCTGAACAAGACAGCTTTCGAAGGCGGAACGGTGCCGCTGCAAGAGCGGCTGAGGTGCTCCGCGTGCACTTGCCAGGAGACCAGCGGAGCAGAGTGCGCGGCCCTCGTCACGACCTACTCGGTTCGAAGAGACGCACTGCATTTACCTCGAAGGCAACCAGACCTGCCCCCCAGAATACCCGACGAAGCGCAGCTATTTGACCCGGATGGTCGACGAGCGCCAGTGCCCGAGCTGCTCGTGCCAGCCCGTCGACGGCTGTCACAACACCCTCGCCGTCTACGACAATCAGTCTTGCAGGGCGGACGGGCCGGAGTTCGACGAGTACCACCACACGCTCGACGACGCTCCGGGGACCTGTCGCGAGCTCTCCCCCCGCTTCACTCCCGTCGCCATGACACTCCACGAGGAGTACGAGTTAGCGCATTGTATTGGTGTCCCAGTCGAATTACCCGGCGTCATTCACGGCGAAGATCCGGTGACCGTGTGCTGCCTCTAGCGACGCAAAGCGCCGGAGGGTTGCGCTGCGCGGAAGGTGACCTAACATGCGGCCCATGGTTTGGTGGCGGTCGGCGCGCGGTCGTGTGACCTGGTTCGTGTTCGCAGTGAGCGCGAGCTGCAGCGTGGATGACGGCTACGTTTTCGAGAAGGAGCCGAAGGACGGCTCGGGCGAAGCGGGCGAGGCAGCCGACCTCGGCGCGGCCGGAGCAGGCGCATCGGCTCCGCGCGGGGGCGCGCAGTCCGGAGGCGGCAGAGCGAGCTCGGGCGGCGGGCGCTCTGGTGGTTCGGGCGGCCAGGGAGCATCGCCGGCCGCAGGAGCGCGGAGCGGCAACACGGGCGGGAGCGGCAATACGGGCGGCAGCAGTACAGGCGGGCTCTCGAGCAGCGGCGGCACCCCGGACGCAACGGTTGGTACCACCGAGCCGCCGTCATCGAACGGCGGTGCTTCAACAACTCCCGAGGGTTGCGATTGCGGCGCTCCGAATTGCCAAGAGAGCGTGTGCGTGCCGGCCGTGCCCAGCGGCTGGTCCGGTCCGATCGTTCTCTTCGAGGGCCCGGCGCTGCGTGCGCCCGAGTGCACTGGCGACGTGGGTGAGCTGGCTTTCGAGGGCGGAACGCTGCCCGTGCAGGAGAAGCTGCAATGTTACGGATGCTCGTGCGGCGAGGTAACCGGAGCAGCCTGCGCGCTCTCCCTCACGACTTACTCGGATGCGTCCTGCACGCAGCAGGTCACGAGCAGTGAGGTGACGCCGGCCTGCACCGCGGCACCGCAGGCTTCGTACTTCAAGGCGGGCAGCGTGGAGAACCGCGGAAGCTGCCAGGTCTCGGGCGGAACGCTGGTGTCGCGGTCCGATCCGACTTGGGAGTACGAAGCGCGCGGCTGTGGTCCCGCGGGCCCACAGCGCGCCGGCTGCGACGACGGGGCGATCTGCATGCCCCAGCCCCCTGAAAAGTTCGAAGACACGCACTGCGTTTACCGCGAAGGCAACCAGAGCTGTCCCGCGGAGTACCCGACCAAGCACACGTACTTGACTCGACTGGTCGACGACCGCGAGTGCCCCACCTGCTCCTGCTCGCTTGCCGAGGCCTGTCGCGACACCCTCGCCGTCTACAACAATCAGTCCTGCGTCACGGACGGGCCGCAGTTCGGCGAATTCCACACGCTGGACGCTCCGGGAACCTGCCGCGAGCTCTCCACGCGCTTCTCTCCCGTCGCCCTGAAACTCCACGAGGCGTTCGCGCCCACGCGTTGCGATAGCGTCACCGTCGAATCACCCGGCGCCATTCACGGCGAAGATCCGGTGACCGTGTGTTGCCTCTAGGCGCCGGCAACGTTCACAGATTTTCGGACATGACCTCCCACTCGGAGCTCGTGCAATAGGTGCAGCCGCTGCCGACGAGCAGGCCTTTGCCCGTGGCTGTTTCATCCCCCCTCAATTGCCAGTTGAGCCAGGCGAGGTTGATCTTGGTGAAGTCGCCACCACGCGAGCTGCCCAGGTCTCCTCCGTGGCCGATGTTCTTGCTGAAGAACAGAATCGGGATGTCGAGCTTGGCGAGCTCGCTGAAGTCGCGCTTGCCGTTCTCGTAAGCGATGTCGCTCGTGCCGCCCTCGATCACGAGCACGGGCGTGTGCACGGCCTCGTAAAAGTTCTGGTTCGGTGAGGTGAGACCGCTGCTGGTCGTGCCCCAGGTCGTGATGCGCGGATCGGCCGAGGTGCCTGCGGCCATCAAGCCACCGCACGAGAAGCCGTTGGCGGCGATCTTGGTCGTGGCGAGGCTCTGGTAGTAAGCGCTGCACGGCTTGTCGTTTTCGGCGATCGCCCAGTCGATGTAGGCGATCAGCGACTTCGCCATGCCGACGACGTCGTTCGACATCTCGATATTGGGGTCGCCACCGTTCGGCTTGCCGTCGGCGACCACGAAGTAGCCGTGCGACGCGAGCTCGGCCATCGCCGCCGAGTTGGCCATGCCCTTTCGCTCGCAAGCCCCGTTGCCCCAGACGAAGATCGGATATTTCTCTTCGCCGCCGAGATCCGTCGGGCGGAAGATCGTGCCCTCGTTGATGCCCTTGTCGCCGTTGGTCTCGACGGTGACTTGGTGCGGGCCGCTGCCGGTGACGTTGGCGCCGGTCGATTTGGATTCGGTGCAGCTGCCGGTGTTGATGCGGCCGCCCGCGCCTCCGCCGCCCGCCTGGTTGCCGCCGCTGCCGCCCGCGCCGCTTGCGCCGCTTGCGCCCGCGATGGAGCCACCCACGCTGCCCGCGCTGCCGCCGGACGCGCCAGCCGCACCGCTCGTCGAGCCACCACCGGTCGCGGCCATCGCTCCACCGGTTGGGCTGGAGCCGCCCGTCGCTTGGGCGCCTCCCGTCGCCGGAGCCGCGCCGCCGGTGCTGACTGCTCCGCCGGTCACGGAGTGAGCCATGCCGCCCGTCGCGTTGGTCGTGCCGCCCGTGGCGCTCGCGCTGCCTCCGCTGGGGCTCGCGCCACCCGTGCCGCCCTGGTCGGCACCGTCGGAACCGGCGCAGCTTGCGGCCAACGAGCCCAGAACTCCAGCGAACAGCAGCTTTCTCATCGCCCCGCAGTGGCGGCGCGCTCGAAAATCGGTCCGAAAATCTGTTCGAGCGCCTCGCGTGAGTGGTCGCGACACTGTTGGAATGACTACGCTTGCGCGGCGAATTCGGCTTGGTCGCGCGCGCCCAGTGCGGCACCATGGGGGTTCGCGAGTATCGACGTGAGAGAGGCGGGCGTACTCCTGGTCAGCACAGAGCGGCAGCGGCGCTGGGGCACGCTGTGCGGGCACGCGCGTTGCGCGTTCGCCACCACGGTCGCCGAAGCCAGCGAGCTCTTGCGGCCCGGCATCGGCCTGGTCGTCACCGACGCGCACTTGAGCGACGGCACGGGAGACGCGCTGTTCTCGAGCGCGCGCACGCTCGAACCGCCACCGGTGTTCGTGATCGTGCAGGGGGAGGAGCTACCGGAGCCGGTCGCGCGGCTGATCGAGGCGCACGCCCGCGCTCACTTCCAAGATCATGCAACACCGGCGCCAGCCGAAGAGGCGCTGATTGCGGCAGCGAGTCTCGAAGTGGGGCGGCTCGGGGTGCGCGAGGCTCAGGACGTCGTGCGGCGCACGATGTACCTCGAAGCGCTCGCGCGCACGAAAGGCAGCCGCAAGGCCGCCGCGCGCCTGCTCGGAGTGGATCGGCGAGCGGTGCAGCGCATCGCGGCCGATCTCGACGGCCTCTGACGTAGCAACGGTGACTGCGCAGCCACGGCCCTCGTGGCCCGCGCGGACGCGCAGTGGGACTCGAGTCGCACTCCTCGTGCTCACACCAGCGTGTTAGCTCCTGTCGGATACGAGCTGCTCCGTGCCGCGAACGCCCTGGGACGGGCGGCGGCTGCGGGGGCTGCTCGACGAGGACCGGGGCCGCAGAGATGCTTTTCGAAACTCTGACCTTCTTGGCGCGTGAGGTGAACGCCTACCTCGACGACAAGCTAGGCACCAGCCTGGAGGCGCGGGTCAAGCTCGGCAACGTCGCGCTCGCGCTCGACACCGGTCCGAGCAGCGGCGCCTTGCTCGGCAAAGCCGTGATGTCCCTCGTGAACATCGAGGAAGATCGGGCGACGCGCACGCCGACCAATCGGGTGAAGACCGCGACCGAGGCTCGCTACAAGAACCCGCCCGTGCTCTTGAACCTCTACGTCCTGTTCGCGATCAACAAGGACTACGAGGATGCGCTCAAGTGGTTGGGCCAGATCCTCACGTTTTTTCAGCATCAAAAGCGCTTTACCCCGGCGACGCACCCAACGCTCGACAGCCGCATCCAGGAGCTCTCGCTCGAGCTCTACACGATGAATTTCGAGCAGGTAAACCACCTCTGGAGCACGCTCGGAGGCAAGTATCTGCCCTCGGCTCTGTACAAGATCCGGCAGATCACGCTCGACGAGAACGCCGTCTACGGTGAAGCCGGTCTGATCAAAGAGATCGTCCTGGACGAGCGGACGGTCGCGACCCGGGTGGAGGCGGCCACGTGACGAACCGCTATGCGCTGTGGATGCGGGTCGACGTTCTGCACCAGTACTTCTCCGACGGGAAGTGCCAAGGCATCACGTTCATCCCGACGGCGCAAACGCGAGCGGCGCTGGCCGCTTCGGGGCTTCGAAGCAAGCAGGTCGGCAACAGCTTGCTCGTGATCATAGCGACCGACGGAGCGGGCAAGCCGCGCGTCGTGCCGGATCCGGCGCTTCGCCTCGCCTTTTATCTGGAGCCGGATCCGGTGCTGACGACGCTCAGCAACGTGGATCTCGACGGACTGCGCCGAGGGCGCTTCCACTTCAGCAACGTCACGGGAAATGCCGTGGGGGTGCCGCCCGATCCGGTGCTGCACCTGAGTCGCCCGCTGCCGTCGTACGAAGCCGCCGTCCAGTATTCGCCGGGCGCGCTCGTTCAACGAGCGGGCAGGGCCTTCGAGTGCCTCGAGCCGTCTCTCGGGAACGATCCCGAGGCGGCCGGGACCACGTCCTGGCTCGACAAGGGTCAGGCGGCGTTCGCGTCCAACGCGGATTTCGTGCCGATCCGAGCGTCTGCGTCGCGCTTCGAGCTGGCGAGCGCGGCGAGCGCCTTCGATATCGAGGTGTTCGGGCTCGAGCCGGCCACCAACGCCTACACCCGCGCGGTGTCGAAGCAGCGCCTCGGCCAGGCAGGCGGCGAAGCGGTGAAGGAAGTACTGCTGGACCTCGGCGCGCTGCCAGCCACCCGCTATCGCGTGCAGATCAACGGCCAATCGTTCGAAGCATTCTTCGACGACGAGGCCAAGGCGCGAAACCCGCTCGGGATCGTCGAGCTCTTTCATCACCTCGAACCGGACGACCCCTACTCGCCGATCGACGCGGCGGGCGTCGTCCGCGAGCCGACGTACACGATCGCGTTCGCCAATCGCCGCGCGTACTGGAAGTATCTGACGCCACTCCAGCGCGTGAACGACATCCTGCCGGCGGGTGCGCTGCCCGGCCCGAGCCCGTTCGAGGCCGGTCCCGACAAGGCCTACTACCGATCCAAGGCGCCGCTCGGGCTCTCGCAATCACCCGAAGAGAACGCCTTCGAGCTCGTGCTCGCGAACCACACGCGCCCAGCGCCGCGACCCGATCCGCGAATGCCGGGGACCTTCACCTCCACGTACGACGAACCCAGCGGAACCTTTCGCGATCCAGTGTTCAACATCCGGCTCAACCTCTAACGCATCACGAGAACGGCGAACATGGCAGCATCCTACAAATCCCCGGGCGTATTCGTAGAAGAGATCTCCAAATTGCCGCCCTCCGTGGCCGAGGTCGAGACGGCGATTCCGGCTTTCATCGGCTACACGGAGCGGGCCGAAAAGAACGGCGAAAGCCGGCTCAACAAGGCCACGGCGATCGAGTCGATGACCGAGTTCGAGTCGATCTTCGGCGGCGCGGCGGGGGGCGAGTTCACGGCGTACCTCGACGCCGAAGATCGCGTGAGCGCGGTGGAGGCGTCGCAGCCGTACCTGCTCCACGAGTCCTTGCGGCTGTTCTTCGAGAACGGGGGCGGCAGGTGCTACATCATCGCCGTCGGCGCGTTCAAGCCGAGCGCGCCGCACGTCGACGCCGACGAGATCACGCGCGGGCTCGCCGAGCTCGAGAAGCAGGACGAGCCGACGATCATCGTTTGCCCGGACGCCACGCTGCTCGCTTCACCGGGCCTCTACGACTACCAGAAACGCGCGCTCGCCCAGTGCGCGAAGCTCGGCGACCGCGTCGCGCTGTGTGACACGTACCCGAGCGACGAGAGCGTGCCACAAGAGACGTTCGCCGACCGCGTCCAGCAGTTCCGCGACAACATCGGGATCAACGACCTGAAGTACGGGGCCGCGTACGTCCCGTACGTGCGCTCGTCGTTGCCGAAGAAGGTCCAGTTCCGCGACATCGTGCTCAAGCGCGGCACGCCCGAGGCGTCCACCGACGTCGACCTCAAGGCGCTCACGGCCGACAGCGCCATCGCGCAGCTGGTCTTCGACCTCGAGGGAGCCAAGAAGGCGTCCGACGACCTCGCCGGCATGGAATCGACGACCCCTTCCGGCATTCTGACGGCACCCAGCACGACCATCGAGGGACAGTTCAAGACGTTGCTCGATGTCGGCGCGCCGACCGACGACCAGATCAAGGCCGTCTACGGCTTCGTGTTGGAGTTCTTCGCCGCGCTCGAGGCGATCAAGGACGGGCTGCCCACCAAGGTGCCGCCGACGCCCCCGCCGCCGCCGTCTTCCACGACCAGCGCGGCGTTCCTCTTGAAGGACGAGCTCGAGTCGCTCGCCCAGACCTCGGGCGTGGTCGACGCCTTCGAGACGCTGGTGCTCCACAGCAAGGGCTACGGCGAGGGGACGGCCACCGCGGAGCTGCTCCACGACGCGGCCGCGCGCGCCCCGGCGCTCGACGTGCTCGGCATCACCGAGGAAGAATACAACGCGCTCGAGGACGCCGAAATCGCAGCGCTCTACGACGGCGCGGAGGATCCGGCGAAGAACGCCGAGGCTCGCAAGGCGATCAACGCCTTCTACCCGGTGCTCGTGAAGTACTACGGCGCGCTCGAGGCCGCCGCGCGCTCATACGAAACGACGTTCGACGCGAGCCTCGAGGCGGCGATGGGCGTCTACAAGCGCATCAAGTCCTCGATCGCCGCAGCCGCATCGGAGATGCCGCCGAGCGGGCCCGTCGCTGGCGTTTATGCGCGCGTGGACGCGCAGCGAGGCGTGTGGAAGGCGCCCGCCAACGTCAGCCTGGCGGCCGTGTCCGAGCCCGTGGTTCAGATCTCGGCAGAGCAACAGGAAAACCTCAACGTGGACCCGGTGGCGGGCAAGTCGCTGAACGCGATCCGCACGTTCACGGGCAAGGGCGTGATGGTCTGGGGCGCACGCACGCTGGCGGGCAACGACAACGAGTGGCGCTACGTCAACGTCCGGCGTTTCTTCAACATGGTCGAGGAGAGCTGCAAGAAAGCTTCCGAGCCCTTCGTGTTCGAGCCGAACGACGCCAATACGTGGGTGCGCGTGCAGGGCATGATCAAGAACTTTCTCACGCTGCAGTGGCGTGCCGGGGCGCTTCAGGGGGCCAAGCCGGAGGACGCGTTCTACGTCGCGGTCGGCCTGAACAAGACCATGACGTCCCTCGACGTGCTGGAGGGGCGAATGATCATCGAGATTGGCATGGCCGTGGTGCGACCGGCCGAGTTCATCGTCCTGCGCTTCAGCCACCTTCTGGCGCAGAGCTGATCCTAGGAGAAAGACATGGCTGCTACTGCGTATCCGCTATCCAAATTCCATTTCTCCGTCGAGGGCGTCGGAGAGCGCATCGGCTTCACCGAGGTCACGGGTCTCGACATGCAGATCGAGCCCATCGAGTACCGCGAAGGGTCGAGCCCGGAGTACTCGAAGATCAAGATGCCGGGCATGGCGAAGTACAGCAACATCACGCTGAAGCGCGGGACGGTGGCGCAGGACTCGGCGTTCCACGACTGGATCCGCGAGATCCGGCTGAACCGGATCACGCGCCGGGATCTGACGATCAAGCTCCTGAACGAGGAGCACCAGCCGGTGATGGCGTGGAAAGCCATCAACACGTTCCCGATCAAGGTGCAGGCGAGCGACCTCAAATCCGACGGGAATGAGGTCGCGATCGAGAGCATCGAGATCGCTCACGAGGGTCTGACGCCGGAAGAGGTGTGATGGAAACGCCCTCCGCAGGCGGGTACTATCCACCCGTCGGGTTCCACTTCAAGGTGGAGTTCGTCGGGCTCGGCAACGACAACGACGTGCGCTTCCAGTCCGTCTCGGGTCTGTCGGTGGAGTACGACACCGAGACGTTCAAGGAGGGCGGCGAAAACCGCTTCGAGCACAAGCTGCCGGTGCGCACCAAGTACCCGGACCTGTCACTCAAGCGCGGCATGTTGACGGACTCCGAAGTGATCCGCTGGGTGCTCGACGCGCTGCAGAACCGCAGCTTCGACCCGCGAGACGTGGACGTTTCGCTGCTCAACGAAGAGCACGAGGCGCTCCGCACCTGGCACGTCCACCGCGCCTGGCCGAAGAAGTGGAGCGTCACCGACCTGAACGCGCAGGAGAACTCGCTGGTCGTCGAGTCCCTCGAGCTCTCCTACAGCCATTTCACGCTCGACTGAGGGAGCAAGCATGCCGCTCGTGATCCGAGAGCTGAACATCAAGGTCAACGTCGCGCCGCCACCGAAACAGGGCACGACGGAGGCGGCAGGCGGCACAGCGAGCGGCCGCGGCCAGGCCGACGACGCGGCCACGATTCAGCGCGCCGTCGAGGAGATCTTGCGCATCGACACGGACAGAAAGGAGCGCTGAGGCATGGAGGCCGGTGAGCTCGAGAAGATGCAGATCTTCGCCTACAACGATCCGGTGCTCGGGAAGGACTCGCAGGTGGGCGAGCCGTTCACGGCGATGATCAACCCCGAGACCTATTCCATCGAGGCCAAGATGGAATTCAACGACAGCCAGGCCCAGGGCACGAGCGGCAATCAACCGCGCTTCGAGCTCAAGCTGCCCGAGGAGATGTCGTTCGAGTTCCTGTTCGACAACACCGGCATCATCGACGGCAACCCGCGCGCCGACATCGGCCAGGAGCTCCAGGACTTTTCCACGTTTCTGATCGGCTACGACGGCGAGACGCACGAGCCCAAGTTCTTCAAGCTCGCCTGGGGCACGTTGATCTTCAAGGGCCGCTGCACTGGCATCCTCATCACCTACAAGCTCTTCAACCCGAACGGCGCGCCGATCCGCGCGGTCTGCAAGGTCACGTTCAAGGAGTTCAAGGAAGAGAACCTGCGCGTCGCGGAGGAGAACGCCCAGAGCCCGGATCTGACGCACGTGCGCGTCGTGAAGGCGGGTGACACGTTGCCGCTGCTCTGTCACCGGATCTACGGCGACGCGCGGTACTACCTCGAGGTGGCTCGCGCCAACGGGCTCGCGAGCTTCCGGCGGCTCACGCCGGGTCAGCAGCTCTACTTTCCTCCGTTCGAGAGGTCGGCAGGATGAGCGCGCAAAACAACACGCGCACCATTCCCTCGAGCCAGGCGAAGTCGGTGGCGACCTGCTCGCTCACGAGCGGTGGGCAGGCGGTGCCGCGCACGGTGCAGATCCTATCCGTAGCGACTACGCGCGAAATCGGGCGGATCCCGATGGCGACGCTGGTGATCCTCGACGGCGAGGCGTCCCGCGAAACCTTCGCGGTCAGCGACAGCGCGGAGTTCGAGCCGGGTAAGGAGATCGAGATCAAGCTCGGCTATCGCGCGTCGGAGAAGACGGTGTTCAAGGGGCTCGTGGTGCGGGTCTCGATCAAGGTGCGTCAAGGCAGCTCGCTGCTCGTGGTCGACCTGAAGGACGCGGCCGAGAAGATGGCCGGCGCGCGTCACAGCCGCTACTTTCAGTCCGTCACCGACAGCGACGTGCTCGAGGAGCTGATCGACGCGCACGGGCTGGAAAAGGACGTCGAGGCCACCACGCACCAGCACGGCACGGTCGTGCAACACGACGTGACCGACTGGGACATGGCGCTCTGTCGAGCCGAAGCCTCCGGAAAGCTGGTGTTCGTCGAAGACGGGACGGTGCGCGTGAAGGCGCCGGATCTCGCCGCCGAGCCGGTGCTGGTCGTGCAGTACGGCGCGACCGTGCACGAGCTCGACGCGGCGATCGATGCGCGGCTCCAACCCGCGAGTGTCTCGGCCACGACCTGGAACGCCGCGGCCCAGGCGGTGAACGACTCGCTGCAAGCGGCGGATCCGGGCGTGCCGGAGGCGGGGAACCTGGCGCCGACGGATCTCGCGGCGGTGCTCGGTGACTCGGACTACCGCCTCGTGCACGGAGCCACCCTCCCGGATGGCGAGATCCAGAGCTGGCTCGACGGCAGGCTGCTGCGCCACCGGCTCGCGAAGATCCGCGGGCGCGTCAGCATCGACGGCACCTCGGACGTGAAGCCCGGAGACTTCATCGAGCTCCGCGGAGTGGGCGCGCGCTTTCAAGGCAAGCTGTTCGTGTCCGGCGTTGCCCAGCGCTTCGAGCAGGGCGCGTGGAAGACGAGCTTTCAGTTCGGGCTCGACCCCGAGTGGTTCGTGAAGAGGTTCGACGTGCGGCCTCCGCGCGCCGGCGGCCTGCTCCCTGGCATCGTCGGCTTGCAGCTCGGCGTGGTGGTGGCGCTCGAGGGCGATCCGGACGGCGAAGAGCGCGTGCGCGTGCGGATCCCCGTGATTCACGCGGAGGACGACGGCGCCTGGTGCCGGCTGGCCACGCTGGACGCCGGTGACGGACGCGGCACCTGGTTTCGACCGGAGATCGACGACGAGGTCGTGGTCGGCTTCATCGACGGTGATCCGCGGCACGCCGTGGTGCTGGGGCAGCTCCACTCGAGCGCGAAGCCCGCCCCCGAGCCGGCCTCCGACGACAACCACGTCAAGGGTTACAAGAGTCGCTCGGGGCTGCGCGTCAGCTTCGACGACGACAAGAAGGTCGTCCTGATCGACACGCCGTCCGGAAACTCACTGACGCTCTCCGAAGACGAAACCAAGGTCGAGATCGCCGATCAGAACGGCAACAAGCTCACCCTGGATGCCGACGGCATCAAGCTCTCGAGCGCCAAGGATCTGGTGTTCGAGGCCACGGGCGACGTGAAGCTGAACGCCTCCGGCAAGCTCGAGGCCGAGGGCACGAAGTCGGCGAAGCTCGCGAGCGGTGCCGGCAGTCAACTTTCGCTGGGGGGCAGCGCCGATTTGTCCGGCCCTGTCGTGAACATCAACTGAAGAGCTGCGAGGAACGAACGATGCCTTCCGCTGCACGCATTGGAGACATGCACACGTGTCCGATGGTCTCGGGCACGGTGCCGCACGTCGGGGGGCCGGTGCTGCCGGCGGGCTGCCCGACGGTGTTGATCGCGGGGCAACCGGCGGCGCGAGTCGGCGATTCCGCGGTTTGCTCGGGGCCGCCCGACACGATCATTTCCGGCTCTTCCACGGTGAAGATCGGCGGCAGCGCCGCGGCGCGGATGGGTGACCCGACCGCGCACGGCGGCAGCATCACGGTCGGCGCGCCGACCGTGAACATCGGAGGCTGAGGTGGCCGACGTGAAGGATCCAGGTTTCCTCGGGCGCGGCTGGAGCTTTCCGCCGAAGTTCGAGATCGATCGCGGCGGTGTCGAGATGACCGAGCGGGAGCTCGACATCGAGCGCAGCCTCGAGATCTTGCTGACGACGGCAGTCGGCGAGCGCGTGATGTTGCCCGAGTACGGCTGCGATCTTCAGGAGTACGTCTTCGACTCGATGAACCGGACCATGAAGAGCCTGGTCAAAGATCGGATCAAGACGGCCATCCTTTATTACGAGCCGCGGATCGACGCGAAGCGCATCGAGCTCGACGACAGCCAGCAGAGCGAGGGCCGGCTGCTGATCCAGATCGACTACGTCGTTCGCGCCACGAACTCCCGCCACAATTTCGTGTTCCCCTTCTACGTCGCGCAGGGGACGGAGCTCGGTTTTCTCACCGGAACAGCCTTTGAATGGCGAACTGCGCCCAGTCGCTGAGCCCGCTCGGCCACGCCGGCACGAGCCAGTCCGAGCGCCGCTTGCCCGCGCTCTCGGAAACGTACGTCCAGATCGACGAGAACGACTACGCGGATTGGATCGTGTTCGCGTCCGGGTTCGCGAAGCACCTTTCCTACTATTCGACGGACGGCGCCGAGTCACTGCGGGGGTGGCAGGCGTTCTTCGCGAGGGACGTGTCGGCGGTGCTCGGCAGCTTCGCGGTGCAGGACGTCGATCTGTACCGAGAACAGCTCGCGGCGCGCTTCGGGTTTCTGCGCGACGACGACCACGCCGGCGAGGTCGACGCCTTGAGAGCGAAACTGAGCGAGTCCTTCAGCCTGGTGCTGACGCTGGCACAGGCGATCGACGCGCACTATTTCCGCTTGCCGCTCGAGCTCGAGTTCAAGGCCACGCTCGGCAGCGTGATCGGCTCGAAGCTCGGGCCCTCGCTGCGGCGGGTGCTCGCCTATCTGAAGGGTGCGCTCGCTGGGGGGTTGTATGCGCCGGTCACGAGCATCGACTTCTCCGTGCTGAACACGAAGGTCAACGACGCGCTGGCCCTGGCGTCCGCCGGGGGGTTGTCCCAGGCCTGGTTCGACGCCGAGACGCCGGACTACGCGGCGGTGATCGCCGACGACAGCGTGTACCGCGGCGCCAGTGTGTTCGAGCAGGTGAGTCACGCGGCGAACCACTTCCTGTTCAGCTCCGCGTTCGACGGCTTCACGCAAGCGTATGCGCGGCTGATCGTCGACGCCGAGGCGGCGCTGCTCAAGAGCCTCGAGAGCAACGGCCACGAGCCCCATTATGCGCTCTTTCTGGCGTTTTTGCGGCTGTTCCGCAGCGCGCGCGACCAGCTCAACGGCATCGGCCGACGGCACCTCGACTTCTACTATCGGGAGGTGCTGCGGCTCGCGCCGAAACCGGCGAAGCCGGACCAGGTGCATCTGATCGCCGAGCTCGCGAAGGGGCGCGAGTCGGCGGCGCTTTCTCGCGGGACGCTGTTCAAGGGGGACAAGGACAGCGCGCGTAAGGATCGCCTCTACGCGCTCGACGCGGACACCACCTTCAACCAGGCCAGGGTCGCATCGCTGATGGCGCTCTACCGTGTCGAGCCGTCGGACTTGCGCCTGTCGAGCTCGCTGCGCAGCTCGGGGCGCCTGTTTGCCGCGAGCGTGATCGACTCCTCGGACGGCGTGGGCGGCAAGCTCACGAGCGAGATGGGCGACTTTCACCCCTTTCTCAACGCGACGCCCGACACGTCGGGAGCGATCACCGAAATTGCCATGCCGGCGGCGCGCGTCGGCTTCGGCATCGCGTCGCCGCTTTTGTTTCTGGCCGAGGGCAAACGCACGCTCGAGCTCACCGTCAAGACACCGCAGCCGTTCGGCAGCTTCGACAAGGCCAAGCTTCGCTGCCGGCTCACTCACCCGAAAGGTTGGTTCGAAAAGCCGGTCGCGCAGATCGAGGCGGCTGCGCTCGAAGGGGGAAGCGCTGGCACGCGCCTGCTCGTGGAGCTCGAGCCGGCCGATCCCGCGGTGACCGCCTTCGATCCCAAGCTGCACGGCGCCGGCTATGAGCCCGGGCTGCCCGTGGTCGAGCTCGTCTTGAAGAACGAGCCCGGCAGCGTCTGCGGCTACGACGCGCTGAAAGACGTCCCCGTGCAGGGCCTGGAGGTGCGAGTAACGGTCGGGACCACGTCGGGGGACGAGTACACGGGAGACGGCATTCGCCAGCTCGTGCTGGCCGGCAAGGACGGCGGGCTCGATCCGTCCAAGCCGTTCATGCCGTGGGGAGCGACGCCAAAGGCGGGCGTGCCCTTCGTCGTCGGCAGCGCCGAGATGTTCGGCAAGAAGGGCGCGAAGTTCAACTTGGACATCGCCTGGAGCAATGGAGCAGCGCCGGCAGGCAAGCCAGCTGCGACCGGCGCCACCTTGCAGTTCTTGAACGCTGGGACCTGGCAAAACGCAGCCCACGCGGAGACTGGGAACGCGATCGCGGGAGACGCGACGCAACGCACGCTGACGTCGAATCTCTGCATCCCGGACGCGGCGCTGGTCGACGACCCCGGAGCGCCGCTGGCGTACGACGCGAGCGCGCGCGGCGGCTTTTTCCGGTTGGTGCTCGACGGTGACTTCGGCCACGCGAGCTACCCGACGGAGTACGTCAAGTTCACGCTCGCCTACAACACCTGGCTGCAGGGGGACCGGACGGACACGGAGCCCTCGCCGCCCGCTGAACCTTACGTGCCGCTGATCGACTCGATCAGCCTCGTGTATTCGGCGGAGACCGGCGTCGTCGATCTCACCACGCAGCCCAGCGCGCCGCGTGCGGTGCGCTTTTATCACGTGGGCCCGTTCGGTATCGCCGAGCAGCTGCTCCCGCCCGCAGGCAGCTCGAACCATCGCCTGCTGCCGCAGTTTCGCTCGCCCGGTGAGCCCGACAACCAGGCCGAGTGGTACATCGGGCTCACGGGGCTTTCGGCGCGGCAGTCGGTGAATCTGCTGGTACAGGTGCTGGAAGGTACGACGCTCCCGCTGCTCGCGAAGCCCGAGAAGCACGTCAGCTGGAGTTACTGGGCTGGCGACCGCTGGGAGCCCTTCGAGGCCGGCGAGGTGCGGGATGGCACGCGCCAGCTCACGCGCTCCGGCATCCTCGGCTTTGCGATCCCCGACGGCGCCACCACGGATACCGGACTCATGCCGCACGGCCTGCTCTGGCTCCGCGCCTCGGTCACCGCAGCGGTGGGAGCCGTGTGTCGCGTGCTCGCGGTGCACGCTCAGGCGCTCCACGCCACCTTCGAAGATCGAGGGAACGCGC
Source organism: Polyangiaceae bacterium (assembly GCA_025937835.1). GTDB lineage: Bacteria > Myxococcota_A > Polyangia > Polyangiales > Polyangiaceae > PMG-095. The sequence goes on along the minus strand of JAICQO010000029.1, from coordinate 38,672 downwards.
CGGATGCAATGGACCAGCCGGTCGCGCCCGGCACCGTGAAGAAGCTGTGGATCGCAGACGCCGCGTTCAAGAAATTCGAGCAACCGTTCTCCTCGTTCGGCGGACGGCCGCGGGAGGACGACGCGGCGTTCAACCTGCGCGCGAGCGAACGGCTCCGTCACAAGGGCCGCGCCTCGACGATCTGGGATTACGAGCACCTCGTGCTCGAGGCGTTTCCGCAGATCCACCGCGTGAAGTGCCTCCACCACACGCGGATCGGCAACGACCCCTCGACCGGCGCCGCGATCCACAACGAGAACGCGCCCGGCTGGGTCAGCTTGATCACGCTGCCGAAGCTCGAGGGGCGAAACGACACTCAGCTGCTGAAGCCGTACACCCAGCAGAGCGTGCTCGACGAGATCCAGACGTTCCTGCGCGAGCGGGTCACGGGTCAGCTCGCAAACACGGCTGCTGCGCCGCGCGTGTGCGTGGCAAACCCGTTGTTCGAAGAGCTCAGCGTCAGCCTCAAGCTGCGACTGGCCGCGGGCTACGACGACTTTACTTACTATTCGAAGCTGCTCGTGGACGAGCTGATGCGCTTCCTTTCGCCGTGGGCGTTCTCGGAGGGCCTCGAGCTCGAGCTTGGAGGGAGCATCCCGAAGTCGAGCCTGGTCGACTTCATCGACGAGCGCCCCTACGTCGATTTCATCACCGACGTGCGCCTGCGCCACCAGACCGAAGGCGGCGCGCCGGTGGAAGACCTGGAAGTGGCGACCGCGTCCACCGCGCGCAGCGTGCTCGTCTCGGCGCCCGCTTCCGCGCACAGCATCGAGCCGTACGTCGCATGAGCACGTCACTCAGCATCGCCAAGGTCCCCGCGCTCGCTCCGGCGCAAAACTACACGTTGCTCCGGGAGGAAGGGCTCCGGCACATCGAGCGGCTCGGGAGCGCGCTCTGGACCGACTACAACCTGCACGACCCGGGCATCACGCTGCTCGAGGTGCTGTGTTACGCGATCACCGATCTCGGGTACCGCGCCGACTTCCCGGTCGCCGATCTGCTCGCCGAGCCGCCCAAGCTGCCGCCGAACCCCGCGCGGCAAGCGTTCTATACGGCGCGCGAGATTCTCACGATGAACCCGCTCACGCTGCGCGATTTTCGCAAGCAGCTGATCGATCTCGACGGCGTCAAGAACGCCTGGTTGGGCGTGGTCGAAGACTACGCGTTCCCAATTTACGCGGATTGCAAGGCGAGTCGGCTCCGCTATTCACCCGAAACCGAGCACCTCGTCGTCCCGCGCGGCCTCTACGACGTACTGGTGGAGTTCGAGGACGACGCGCAGCTCGGAAACCCGAACAGCGGCAAGGTGTGTCAGCGTGCGAGCTACGTGAGCGCCAGCGGCGAACGCTTCACGGCCCTGGTGGAGCTCCGTTTCCCGAACTGGAATACGCTTGCCGCGGACCCCGTCGCGTACGCCGCGTTCCGGGCGCCGGCGAGCCGCATCGAGGGCGTCACCGTCCAATGGATTTCGGGCAACAAGGCCGACGACCAAGACGTCGCCGAAGGCGATCGTGCGCGCGCGCTGAAAACCGTGCTGTTCGCGACGTTCCAGGTCGATTACCTGGCGGACGCCGCCGATCCGGCCTCCAGCGGCAGCCTCACGTTCGTGGACGTCCCGATGCGGGTCTGGTTCCCCTCGGACGCGGCGCGCCGTGCCCTCACCTGGCCGGAGCTGAAGGCCGCGCTCGAGGACGCAGGTCCGTCGGGCGCGGTCGGTCGCTATCACCGGACGGTTCTCGAGGCAGACGCGATCCTCGCGACGGCGACGCGCTGCCTGCACTCGGTGCGCAACCTGTGTGAAGACTTCCGCGCCGTCACGCCGGTGCCGATCGAAGACGTCGCGGTGTGTGCGGATCTCGACGTCGAGGCGAGCGCCGACATCGAGGCCGTGCTCGCCGAAGCCTACGATCTGATCGACCAGTATCTGAGCCCGGATTTGCGCTTTCGCACGCTGAAAGAGCTGCTCGACGCGGGCACACCCGTGGAAGAGATCTTCGAAGGGCCGGCGCTCGATCAGGGCTTCCTCGAAAGCGCCGAAGTCGACGCCACCGAGCTCCGCAAGGTCGTGTACGCGAGCGACCTCGTCAACCTGATCGCCGATATCGAAGGTGTGAAGGCCGTGCGGAACTTCCGCATGTCCAGGTACGACGCCGAAGGGCGGCAGAGCGGCCCCTCCGAGCCGTGGGAGCTCCGGATCAGCGCCGGTCACGCTCCGCGCTTCTACTCGCTCGCCACCAAGTTCCTGGTCTTCAAGAACGGTCTGACGTTCCTGCCGGACCAGACCGAGCTCGACGAAGTGCTGCAGGTGATTCGCGGCAAGCGCTCGCGCCCGAAGCTGTACGGCCTGGAGAACGATCTGGAGGTGCCGCGCGGCGTCCATCGAGAGCTCGACGATTACCTGCCCGTGCAGCACCAGCTGCCGCGAAACTACGGCGTCGGACCGGAGGGGCTCCCGGCAAGCGCCGGCGTCGCGCGCCTGTCGCTCGCCAAGCAGCTCCGCGCTTACCTGCTGTTCTTCGAGCAGCTGCTCGTGAACTACCTCGCCCAGCTGGCGCACGTGAAGGAGCTGTTCGCGGTCGATGACACGGTCGATCGGAGCGTGTTCTCGCGGCTGATCGGCGACGCGCTCTTGCCTGGAGTGGAAGCCGAGCTCTACCGCGGAATGGACCCTGCGCGCCTGCAGGCGTTGCTCGAGACCGAGCCGCGCTGGCTCGATCGTCGCAACCGGTTTCTCGATCACCTGCTCAGCCGCTTCGCCGAGTCGTTTGCAGATTACTCCGTGATGCTGTTCCGGCACTCGGAGAGCAAGGCCGCGGCGCAGGCTCGCCTGATCGAGGACAAGATCGCGTTCTTGCGCGATTTGCCGGTCATGACGCACGATCGGGCCAAGTCTTTCGACTACACGCGCGCCGCCGCGTGTTGCCCGCCGGTTGCGCCGGATGCCGTCTCGAACGCGGCGGGGCTCGGACTGCGCATCAAGCGCTTGCTCGGTCTGCGGCCGCCAGACGACGACGTGCTCGTCATCGAGCACCTGTTGCTCCGTCCGCGGGAGCTCGACGATCCGCTGCTGAACGTGTGTTTGCCCGAAAATTGCGCGACCTGCGGCGAAGAAGATCCGTACTCGTTTCGCCTCACGCTCGTGCTTTCGGGGGAGGGCGGGCTCGAGAACGGCAACATTGACTGGCGCCGCTTCGCGGAGAACGCGATTCGCTACGAGGTCCCCGCGCACCTGGCGGTCAAGGTGTGCTGGGTCTCCGCTGTGCAGCTCGCCTCGCTGCGAAGCGTGTTCTGTGCCTGGCTCGCGGAGCTCCGCAAGGTGCCCGCGGACGCTGCGGCGTTGCGGGCCGCGCTCGAGGACCTGCTCGACGTCTTCCACGCGCTGAAGAGCGTTTACCCGCCTGCGAGTCTGCACGACTGCGTGGACGGCAACGACGACAACCGAGTCTACCTGGACCGTAGCGTGATCACCTCCAAACCGCGAGTGAACGATGCTGCCGACCGAGATTGAATACCCCGAATTCGTTCCCGATCAGTTGCTCACGAGCGACGATCTGAACTCGCAGTTCCGCTATCTCGACGAGCAAGGCCGGCTCACCCGGACCAACCTCGTGGGCCTGGGGATCGTCTGCGGGCTCGAGCTCCGGACCCGCGCCGACGGCACCGCGATCACGCTGACGCGGGGCACGGGTGTCACGAGCCAGGGCTATCTGGTTGCGTTCGACGAGACCGAGTTCAGCCGGGTTCGTCCGTACGACGCCGCCCAGGAGCTCCGCTACGACCGGTTCGTCAACCCCGACGGCAGCAAGAAGCTGGACCTGTGGGAGGTCACGCGCGCCGCCGCCGTCGAAGGCACGACGCCGCTCGGCTTCGAGTTCCTGGACGGCGCCGGCGACGAGGACGAGCGCAAGGTCGCCCTGGCGTTCGTCGAGCTCCGCCGGGAGGAGGACAAGAACTGCAACCCGGAGTCTTGCGACGACAAGGGTCGCACGATCGTCGTCGAGCTCCGCGTGCTGCTCGCCCGGAAACAGGACGTCGAAACGCTCGGTCTCGATGCGGGCCTCGGCTCCGGCTACTTTCACAGCGGGTTTGCGGCCTTGCCGGCGCTGTCGCTCCCCCGCTTCGGCGTTCCGGCCAGCGAGCTCTCGAGCGCGGCTGCGCTGTTCACGGTTTACAAGTCCCTGCTCACGCCGGCGCGCCTCAGCGCTTTCGCCGCAGCGCTGAGCGCGCTGTGGGAGCTTGCGAAGAACAGCTTCGGTTCGAACTACGGCACGACGAACCCGTTCGTCGCGATGCCGAACGCGTTCTCCTTCGTCAACGCCGGCTCGATGAGCACGGCGAACCTGATCAAGCTGCAGTACGTGTACGACCACTTCGCGGATCTGCTGGCCGCGTACGACGAGCTGCGACTCGCCGGCATGGAGACGGTCGGCGTGTGCTGCCCCGACGAGGCGCTGTTTCCGCGGCATTTGTTGCTCGGCCGGGCCCTCGAGAGCCCGCACACCGTGCCGGAGCCGTTACGGCACGGCTTTCAGGCCGCGCCCACGCAGGGCAAGAGCCGCGACCTCGAGCGACTCGAGAGCCTGTTTCGAAGACTCGTGCTGATGAGTCAGGGCTTCTCGGTGCCGCCGGTGTCGAGCCCCGTGCGCATCACCCCCAGCAAGCTCGGCGCGGTGCCGCTCTCGGTGAAGGCGCTCCCCTGGTACTACGCGCCGATGGTCCCCGTGCCGGGCCCATTCTACACGTGGTGGAGCTACGAAAAGACGCGCGCCGGGCGAGCCAACCGGAACCTCGGCTATCACGCCGCGTCCTACGCTGGCGGGCTCCCCGAGGTCGTCGATCCGCTTGCTTACGATCTCGAGCCTTACGATTTTTTACGGATCGAGGGCCACGTCGGAAAGCCGGTCGTCGAGGCGCTCAAGTCCATTCAGGATCAAATCCGGCAACACCGGCTGCCGGTCGCGGTGGTCGCGCTCGCGCTCGGCGACGACGCTTCCGGCACGCAGCTCGCCGACACGAGCACGCTGATCACGCTTCGAGCGCAGTTCGAGGCGCTGAAGGCGGAGCTCTTGTGCTGCTTGAAGGAGCAGGCGAAGTACTGGGCCAAGCTCGACCTCGACGACGCTTTCAAGAAGCCGGGAAAGGCGAGGGATTACGGGGTCCTGCAATGGATGCAGGGCGCGAATCTGGGCGTGCTGCTCGGGACGATGGGGAAAGCGCTGGGCGTCGAGCAAGCGGCGAAGCCGAGCGTGAAAAGCTCGAGCGCGCCCGCTCTGGCTCCCGCGCCCGCGCCGGGTCGCGGGAAGGCGGCTCCGTCGTCCAAAACCGAGCAAGCGGGCTACGAGCTCTCCCAGAAGAGTCAGGAGCTGCTCGCGATCGTCGAGCAGGAACAGCTCGGCGGCGTCGGTAAGCAGCTGCTCGGCTACTTGAGCCGCGGCGACGTCAGCCTGCACTTCATTCCGCCACCGGCCGTGGCGGTGCTCGACCCGCCTACGCTCGAGCACTGGGCGTTGATCGTGCTGGACCAGATCCAGGAGCTGATCGTCGCGCTGAGCGCGGAGGATCTATTGACCCTCGATGTCGCGTCCGTGGAGGCGCACCGAGAGCATTTGCTCGACGCGCTGGAGGAGCTCGCCGAGCTGGTCGACGGCTACCTGGACGCACAGACGCCCCTCGCGATCCTGAAGACGTACTTGAGCGACAGCTACCACGACGAAGCCGAGGCCATCGCCCGGCTGATGCCCCTGGACAACGCCGACGCTCACCGTCTGGTGCGGATCTTCTTGAACGCGAGCCAGACCACGATAAGCCAGCTCGTCACGCAGCTCGCAAACACAGCCAACGACGTGAGCGCCCAGCGGAAGCTCATCCAGCAGGCCTTCAATGCCATCGACACGGATGGCATGATGGTGCCGGCGGAGAAGCTCGTTCCGGGTGAGCGCAACGCGCTGCTCGAGCAGCTGCGAGAACGTCTGCGAAACCTCTCGTGCTTGTGTGCGCTCGAGGGCTTCGGCCGGTTGCGGGAGCTGTTGGCGGAGTGGCTCGAGCGCATGCGACGCCTCAACCTGTTCGCTGACTTCGTGGACAAGCACCCGGGCATCCAGCACAAGGCTGGCGTTCCTTTCGGTGGGACGTTCGTGCTCGTCTACCAACGGCCCTCGAGCAACGATCCCGGCGCCGACCCCGCGATTCGGAACGCGGCCGCCGGCCTGGCCGAGGGCACGGTCGTGGCCGACTTTTACCTGCCGTACCTGTGCTGCTCGGATCAACCGCCGATCCAGTTTCAAGTGCTGGAGACGCCGCCGGTTCCGGAGGAGGCGACGCTGACCCTCGAGTTGAACGAGAGCGGCACGCTCGATTACAGCGTCGAGGACGAGGGCTTCTACGAGTTCGCGGTTTCGCCGCCCGGCGGCGCGCTGTCGAACGCGACTTCCGAGCTCGGCGTCGATACGCCGTCGGCGGGAAAATGGTTGTTCCGCCCGTCGTGGACCAAAGACAAGCTCGGAAACGACGACGAGCTCGCGCTCGACTTTAGCTACACGCGGGGGAGCGCGACGAGCCCGACGGTCTCCGTCACGGTGCACAACGCTCCGCTGGTCGATATCGACGTGAAAGAGCCGCGCGACGTGTACGACGTCACGGACAAGGTGACGCTGACGAGCTCCATTCAGCGAGCCCTGCCCGCGTCCTGGAAGATCACGACGCCGGACGAGAATACCGAAGAGGTGGCCGATGTCGCCGAGCTCGAGGGCTACGAGCTGAAGCAACCCGGGCCCTACGCGTTTCAGCTGCTGGTGAAGCAGCCGGAGACCGGGCGCACGGCGTTCTCGCGCGAGCTCCGGCTCGAGGCAAAAGGAGCAGCCGCAAAGCCCTCGCTCCGGCTCGCGATCAACACCAAAAGCGAAACCAATGACTACAGCGTGGGCGACATCGGTTCGTACCCGTTCGAGCTCTCCCCCCCTGGCGGCAACCTGCAGGGCGCGTCACCCGATGTCGGCGTGAAGAAGGACGGCGAGCAGTTCGTGCTGATTCCGGCCGGCGCGGAAAAGCGGCTCGGCAGCGCACCGGTGCTGCCGGTCGACGTCAGCTACACGCATCAGGGCGGCACTTCCGACCCCGTGCGCATTCGCATTTTCGCGCGACCGGAGGCCGACGTCTCCGTCGAGAAGGACACCGTCAAGCTCGGCGAGGTGGTCGTCTGGAAACTCCAGACGAGGAACGCGGACTCGTTCGAGTGGACGCTCACGTCGCCCGAGGGCGTGATCAAGAAGCGTGGCGGCAAGGAGGCGCTGACACAGGCGCTGAACGAATCCGGCCCCTGGCTGCTCGTCGTCAAAGCGACGCAGACCGCCACGGGTGAGGCAGTCTCGGCCGAATCTACCGTGACCGTGCTCGGTGACCCGAGCCGGCGCGAGGAGACCAAGACCGGCTGCGGTGATCTGCCGGGGCTGGTCGACGAGTTCGACGCGCTCGACAAGGTCGATCCCGCGGGGTTCCCCGGATTCAACCGCGAGGTGCTGCAGGAGCTCGAGCTCCGCGATCTGATGTTGCAGGTCGACAGCCTGGCGAACGACCCTGTGGAAAAGCAGCGCAAGGCTTTCCGTGAGGGGAAATGGGTGCCGCGCCTCAACGAGAGCACCGAGCTCATCGCTGAGCTCCTGGCGGACGAGAGCTCCAAGGTCTCCCGTGCGTTGTTGATGCGCCTCTATCGCATCGTCGGCAACGTGTTGCTCTACATCAACTGCGTGAGCGAGAGCGACCTCACCCGCGAGCAGATCACCGCCATGACCGCGCTCACCAAGCAGCTCACGGCGCTCGAGAAGGCGAAGCTCGAGGTCTCCGAGATGGAGGTCTTGATCGCCTGGAAGCGCGACGTCGACGACGCGCTCGCCCGAGAATCCGGCAGGGCCGGCGAGGTCAAGAAGGCCGACTACCAACGCCTGCTCACCAAGTTGAAGAAGTCTTTCTGAGATGACCGACGTCATCCGCCGCGTGAACCTCGAGCTCGACGGTGCCGACCCGGACGGCCTCGCACGCGGCCGGCACGCGAGCCGATGGGCGGAGGAGCGGCTCGTGCCAGCGCTGGAAGGGATCGTGGAAAGCCACTCGAACACGGACCGGCTCGTCGCGATCGATCGGCTGGACATCGCTATCGAGATCGCGGGCTGGGACGTGTTCGAGGGTGCGTTGCTCGACGAGCTTCGGCGTGAGCTCTCGGCGTTGCTCACGATCGAGGTGCGGCGCAGCGAGACGCAACCCGAGCAGCGCGCGCGTTCCGGTGAGCTCGCGCCGAAGCGAGCCTGGCAACCGCAAAGGGCGCTCGACGCGCTGCGCTTTTACCTCGAGCGGGGTCGCTTGCCCTGGTATTGCACGGCCGAAACGTTCGCTGACGAGCTTGCGGAATGGCTCGGCGCCGCGCCCGCCGAAACGCTCGTGGCGGAGCTCGCGCCGCTCCTCGCAGCGCCCGCTGCTGCTCGTCGCTTTCTCCGTGAGCTGCCGGAACCAGCGCTCGTCGCGCTGCTCGAGCGCGTGCTCGGTTTGCCGGCCGCGCGGTCACGTGCCTGGGCCGCAGAGGTCGCGGTGTTGCGCACGTTCCTGCGCGAAGCGCTCGCTGCCGCAGGGCATCTCGCCACGGCGGTGGTGCCGCCGCTCGCCGTCGCGCCGGGGTACACGCTGCCGGAGGCGCTGTGGGTCGCGCTGCTCGTCGAGTGGGCGCGCGAGCCGGCCATTCGGGAACCCTACTGGAGGGCGGTCGCGGCGTTCGTCGAGTCGTGTTTCGCCGAGGCGCAGGCGCTCGAGTGGGACGGCGAACCGACGAGACGAAAGGCGAACGCTCTTGTCCTCGAAGGTGTGCCAGATGTCGCGCTCGCGCTGCCATTCACGACGCCGGAGTTTCGCGCGGCGCTGCATCACGCCCGAGCCCTGACCGACGACTCGCGCGCGAACACCGAGCAACATCAGGCCGCGAGCTCGAGCGACGCGGCGCGCGAGGGCTACTTCGTCGCGAACGCCGGAACAGTGCTGCTCGCGCCCTATCTGCGACGCTACCTGGAGCGCCTCGGTCACGTGCGCGGTGATCGAATCGTGGACCCGGGCGCGGCGCTCGTCGCCGTAGACTTTCTCGCGTCGGGGCGGACAGGCGCGCCGCGCGAATACGAGCTCGTGCTCACCAAGTTGCTATGCGGCTTCGGGCTCGAAGAGGCGCCGCCGCGTCTCACCGCGCCGGACGCGCGCACGCGCGACGAGGCCGACGCGCTGCTCGCGTCGATCATCGAACACTGGGCAGTCCTAAGAAACACCTCCGTCACCGGCTTGCGGGAAGGCTTCCTGCAGCGTGAGGGCAAGCTGTCTTTGAGCCCTCGCAACAACTGGCTGTTGCAGGTCGAGCAGAAGGCGTATGATCTGCTGCTCGGTCAGCTTCCGTGGAGCTATCGGATGATCCAGCTACCGTGGATGGAGCGCATGCTGGTAACGGAGTGGGTGGACTGACGTGTTCGCTCCGGCCGACAAGAGCTCTGCACCCGTCACGGTGGCACGAGCGCGCGCGGCGGAAGGCGGTCAACCGTTCTTTCAAAAGCCTACCGAGTCCGAGCGGGGCAACGGGTTTTTCGGCGGCGCGAGCTTCTTCCCCGCGCAAGCCAAGCTCGAGGTCAGCCAGCCCGATGATCCGCAGGAAAAAGAGGCGGACGCCGTCGCCGAGCAGGTGATGGCCGCGGAAGCGGCGCCCGCCGTGTCCGAGGAGGAAAAGCAGGACGAGGGCGTCCAGGCGAAGCTCGACGACGGTCAGCCAGCGCGCGTGCAACGGGCTCCGCTCGCCGCGCGCATCGATCGTCAGGAGGGCTCGGGCGGCTTCGCCAGCAACAGCGTGCCAGAAGACGACGCGGCGGCGCGGGTTCAGGCGAAATCCGAGGAGCCTCCGCAGCCGCGCGCGGTCGCCCAGCGCGCGCGAGGCCCCCCAGAGAGCGCGCCCGCTGCAGACGCTTCATTCGAGCGTTCGCTTTCGAGCTCCGCAGGTTCCGGGCAACCGATGCCGCGGGACGTGCGAGTACAAATGGAAAGCCGCTTTGGCGCGGACTTCGGAGGCGTGCGCATCCACACCGGCTCGGCTGCGCAGTCGCTGAGCTCCGCCATTCACGCCAAGGCGTTCACGCACGGCAGCGACATCTATTTCAACAGCGGGTACTACGCGCCCGGAACCAGCACCGGCCAGCGCTTACTCGCTCACGAGCTGACCCACACCATCCAGCAAGGCGCGAGCGCGCCCAACGCGGGAAGAGCGCAGCTTGCGCGCCGCTCCATCCAGCGCAAGCCGGGGTGGATCCAGAGGGCCGAGGCCGAATCGCAGCGCAACGCGGCGGTCGAGCTGGCCCGCGGCGAACAGGGCCAGGTCTCGGCAAAAGAGACGGGGCCCGACGGCAAGCGCGTGGGCTGGGAGCGCCTGCTCGAGTACTTCAAGACGGTCTTCGGTGAAGATCGCATTTTGCCCGAGGGCGGGAGCTACCGGCCCGGAGCCGTGGCTGAAGCCGCGATCAAGGTGCCGTCGACGTTCCGCGGCAACGCGATGGCGTCGGACGGCACGACCTTGCTCCACGACCAGGAGCGAGACGCCCTGCCGAGCTGGTGCGGGATCTTCGCGTTCTGGGCGCTGAACAAGGGCGGCATCCCGCTGAAGAAGTGGCAGCTCGGCGAGAGCATGTTCCCGCCCGGGGCGGCGTATCCGCCGGGGCACCGGCCGCAGCCCGGCGACATCGCGTGGCGGCGCGAGTTCCAGCACTACGGGCTGGTCGCGAGCTCCGAGGGCAGCAACGTCACGACGGTGAACGGCAACACCTCCGGTGACGACAACGTCGGCGGTCAGGTCCAGGAGCAGACGCACCCCATCGAGCATTGGTTCGCGTTCTTCGACCCCGCCTCGATCCAGGACGGACCGTTGCAGTCCCCCGGGCAGGGTACGGGAGCCGCCGCCGCACCGGTTCGAAGCCTCGCCGAGCTCCGCAAGAGTTTGTTCGGCGTGAATCGAAAGTCGGAAGGGCCGCCGGCGTCCGGGGTCAGCGCTGCTCGGCGGCCCGTCGTCGCCACCCAGGCGGAGGCGCCGCCGGAAGCCGCGCCCGAAGAACAGCGAGAGGAACGCGAGCAAGAGCCAGAAGCGGAGGCGGCCGCGAGCCGCACCCTGTCGCGCGTCGCTGCCGGCGAGGACGAGCGCCGCGAACCCGAAGGCGAGTCGCAAGCTTCAGCGGGCGCGCCGGAGCGGCCGGAAGAGCTAGCGCGCGCGCCGCTCCCTTCTGCCGCGACCCAGAGTATCGGCCCGGGCCACACGGGCGACGCGCCCTCGTCGGCGCAACACCGCCTGCCGGAAGCGCGCGGACCGCCGGAAGTGCGCGTGGATCCAGGGCAAGCGAGCGTCCAGCGCGGCTGGCTCGGCGACGCCTGGGACGCGGTCAGCGGCGCCGTGAGCGAGGCGGCCGCGTGGGTCGAAGAGGGACTGGACGCGGCCAAGGGCTGGCTCCTGCGCAAGGTCCGCGACTTCGTCTCGCGCATCCCGGGCTACAGCCTGATGAGCTTGATCCTGGGGGCGGACCCGATCACGGGGGAAGAGCGGCCGCTCACGGGAAGCGCGCTGCTCGATGCCGGCCTCGACATCTTGCCGCTCGGCTCGTTGTTCCGAGCGGTGCTGCATCGCACCGGCACGTTCGAGGACGTAGCCACCTGGCTCGAGGGGCGCATCGGCGGAGTGCGCGTGCTGGCTCAGAGCATCGGCCAGCGCTTCCTGGCGTTCTGGGAGGAGCTCGAGCTCAGCGACGTCGGCGACCCCGAGGGCGTCATGGACCGCGTCGCGAACCTGCTGCGCGGTACGATCGACGACATCGTCGGCTTCGTCGAGGACTCGGCCGAGACCTTCCTCGACATGATCAAGCGCGTGATGATCCGCGAGATCGCGGCGTTCGTGCGCACGCGCATCCCGCGGCTGTTCCCGCTCTTGCGCGTCGCGCTCGGCTTCGATCCGGACACGCTCGAGACCGTCGAGCGCAACGGCACGAACATCCTGGACGCGTTCCTGATGGTCTCGGAGGAGGGCGAGGAGCAGCGGCGTCAGATGCTCGAGACCGGGAGGTACCAGCGCATTGTCGCCTGGATCGACCGCGGTATCCACGTGTTCTCGACGTCGTGGGCCGAGCTCAGGGCGGCGATCAGCGGGATCTGGGAGTTCGTCACGATCGAGAACCTGTTCTCGCCGCTCGCGACGCTCGAGCGCATCTACGCCACGTTCGCGACGCCGATCGGGCGCGTGACGCAGTTCCTGATCGACGCGGCCAGGGAAATCCTGCGGGTGATCAAGGACGCGCTGCTCTCGCGCCTCAGCGCCTACGCGCGAGATACGCGCGGCTACACGCTGCTCACGGTGATCATCGGCCGCGACCCGTTCACGGGCGAGGCGGTGCCGCGCACGATGGAGAACATCGTCAAGGGCTTCATGGGCCTGATGGAGGGCGGCGAGGCTCAGTACGAGCAGCTCAAGCAATCCGGCGCCATCGACCGGATCGTCGCCAAGGTGACGGCGGCCGTCGAGCGTCTGAACATGACGCCGCGCGCGATCATCCAGCTGTTCATCGACCTCTGGAACAGCTTCAGCATCCGCGACCTCGCGCGGCCGTTCCAGACCTTCGCGCGCATCGTTCGCACCTTCGGCGCGCCGATCGCGCGGCTCGTGCGCTTCGTGATCGAGATCCTGATGATCGTGATCGAGGGCGTTTTGATCCTGATGGGGTTCCCCTTCGATCTGATCGCCAGCATCGTGTCCAACGCGCGAGCGGCCTGGGACCTGATCAAGGCCGACGTGCCCGGGTTCTTCAAGAACATCCTGCGCGCGATCAAGCAGGGGTTCGTTCAGTTCTTCGACAACATCGGGACGCACCTGTTGAACGGCGTCGTCGGCTGGCTGATGAGCGAGCTGGAGGACGCGGGCATACCGACGCTCAGCGACTTCAGTTTGCGCGGGGTGATCGGCTGGGTGCTCGAGGTGCTCGGCATCAGCATGGAGAAGATCTGGGAGAAGCTCGCCGAGCATCCGCGCGTCGGACCGCAGCGCGTCGCCCAGATCCGGGGAGCGATCGACACGCTGACCGGCATCTGGACCTTCATAAAGGACGTGCGCGAGCGCGGCATGGTCGCGATCTGGGAGAAGATTCAAGAGCAGCTCTCGAACCTGTGGGACACCGTGATCGACGCGGTGAAGAGCTGGGTGATGGAGAAGATCGTCACCACGATGGTGACCAGGCTCCTCAGCATGCTGGACCCGACCGGGATCATGGCGGTCGTCAACAGCGTGATCGCCATCTACAACGCGATTCAGAGCTTCATCCGCTACTTCACGGAGATGCTGCAGATCGTGAACTCGTTCGTGATCGGCATCCGAGAAATTGCCTCGGGCTCGATCGGCAAGGCGGCCGACTACCTCGAGGGCGCGCTCGGCCGGGCCATGAAGATCGCGATCGGCTTCCTCGCCAATCAGGTCGGGCTCGGCGGTGTCGGCCGGCGCGTGGGCGAGATGATCCAGCGCGTGCGCGAGATGGTGGACAACGCCATCGGCTGGCTCGTGAACAAGGCCGTCGACACGGGGCTGTCGCTGCTGGACCGCGCGATGGCGCTCGGCAGAAGCGTGCGCGACGCGGCGCTCGGCTGGCTCGGCCTGCGCAAGACGTTCACCGACGCCGAGGGACGCAGCCACCAGATGTACTTCCGCGGTACCGGCGCCGCGGCGCGCCTGATCGTCGAATCCGACCCGAAGACCGTCCCCGAAATCCTGCAGATCGTGGCGCCGCGCGTGTCCGAGCCCGGCAAGGAGGAGGCCAAGGCGGCCTACGACCGCACCGTCGCGCTGCGCGGCGAGATCGAAGCGCTCGAGGCGCGCCTGGCAGTCGATGCGAACTACCCGAACGCCGAGGCCAGGGTCCCCGACGAGAACGCGCTCAGCGAGAAGATGGACGAGCTCAAGACCACGCTCGGCCTCTTGATGCCGCACCTGCAGCCGCACCCGCTGCCGCTCGAATCGCAGGTCACGATGCCCGCGTCGGCCAACAGCCACTCGTTCGCGACCTCGATGGTGGCCAATCGCATCTACAACGTTGGCTTCGTCAACAGCAAGGGCAGCGAGCCGGACCGTAGCTTCCGGCACTCCCTGTACGATCCGATCGACGCGCGGCGCACCGGGCGGGGCAGCTACTACATCCGCGGCCACCTCCTGAACCACAACCTGGGCGGTCCTGGAAAGTGGTCGAACATGACGCCGCTCAGCCGCCAGGGGAACAGCCGGCACGAGGGACAGGTCGAGAGCCTGGTCAAAGAGAAGTTCAACGAGGGCAAGGTGATTCACTACACCGTGACCACGTCGGGCTCCTTCACGCCCCCCGCGAATCCGGCCACTCCGCAGGAGGCGGCGCAGCGCTTCACGGCCATCCCCGGCGCCGCGGCGAAGTTCACGCAGATCGTGAATCTGCTCGACGCCGAACGGCAGGCGCACATTCCGACCTCGCTCGCGTGCACCGCACACACCATGAAATACGAGGGCGGAAACTGGGTCGACGACCAGCTCATCGTCTCCGCCAACGTGGAGAACCCGGTCGACGCGTCGCCTTCGAGCTACGAGCTCGGTGGGGAGCGCGTGCCCCCGCCGACCGAGGTGAACCTCAACACTGCAAGCGTCGACCAACTCGATTACTTGCCCGGCGTAGGAAGCGCGCTCGCCGAAGAGATTGAGGACCACCGTGAAACGCAGCCCTTCACGACCTTCGAGCAATTGGAGAACGTGCCCGGCATCGGCCCTGCGAAGCGCGCCGAGATCCAGAACGCCACGAACCCCCGCGCGAGCCTTTGAGCCCCACCAAGCTTTCGAAACGCAAGAACGCCCGAAACGCACCGATTGGAGAATCACGATGACTGGTACATCCTCATTTCGCATCCGCCGCCGTTCCGCGAACGCGTTCGAGCCCGCGACGGCGCGCAAGGCCGACAGTAAGGACTCGCCGTTCTTCGGCCCGAGCAGCGCCGAGCCGTTCTTTGCGCGCGAGGTCCAGCGAGCGCCGGAACAGGACGAAGAGCGAGCGCAAGCCAAGCCAGAACCCGCGCCAGCCGAGGAGAAGAAGGAAGAGGAAAAGCTCCAGGCCAAGGGCGACGCGGCCCCCGAAGAAGAGCGCAAGGACGAAAAGCTCGAGACGGAGGGCGAACCCGCGCCGGAAGAGCGGGAGAAGGAGAAAGTCGCTGCCGAAGCGGCGGAGCCGCCCGCAGAAGAAAAGAAAGAGGAAGGGGCATGAGCTACCTGAGACGCCGGTTCACGCTCACTCGTACGCCCGCGTCGGTGTACGCTGCCGACTACACCGGGATGCGAGACCAGGCCGTGCAGGGGAAATACTAGGCCGCCATGTCCAAGCGACGCGTGATCCGACTTCACGGGGATTCGCAGCGACCCGCTGCGCCACCCAGCTCCGATCCCACGGCGGAGCTCGCCGAGCGGCTCTCGAACAGCCTCGAGGTTCTGCGCAAGCTCGTGCAACAGCGGATTCGGAGCTACCTCGAGCTTCGCGACGGTCGAAAGAGCGCCGCGGCGCGCCCCGCGTCCGAGCCTGCGCTCGCCCTCGAGGGCGCCTTACCCGAGCTGATCCCGGGCATCGACGGACGAGACGAGCGGCTGCTCTTGGTGCTGGCGCTGGTCCCGCACCTCGAACCGGATTTCTTCGAGTCGCTGGTGCTCGAAAACCTGCCGGGCGGCGGCGACTTCCCGATCTTCGGGGGAGTGAAGAACGGCTCGCATCGAGGCTTGCTCCCGACCGGCGAGACCGCGCAGTTCGTACTGGGCGGCGTCGACCTCGCGGCGCGGCTCGCGGTTTCCCGCCTGTTCGAGGAAGAACACGCCTTCGGCCGGCAGGGCATCTTGTGGCTCGAGCCCGTGAAGGAGGGAGAGCCGACCCTGAGCGGCCGGATCCTGGTTGCACGCGAGTGGGTCGATCGGCTCCTGCTCGGCAAGGTCGCGGCGCCGCGCTTCGGGCTGGATTTTCCGGCGCGCCGGATCGTGACTCAAATGCAATGGGACGACGCCGTCCTGCACACGCAGACGCGCAAACAGGTGGAAGAGCTGACGCTCTGGCTCGCCCACCGGCAGCGACTCTCCGCCGACGAAAACCTGGGACGCAAGATCAAGCCCGGCTACCGCGTGCTCTTCTATGGTCCGTCCGGCACCGGCAAGACGCTGACCGCGGCCCTCCTGGGCAAGCGCTTCGAACGCGAAGTCTACCGAATCGATCTCTCGCAGGTGGTCTCCAAGTACATCGGCGAGACCGAGAAGAACCTCGAGGCCGTCTTCAGGCGCGCTGAAACGAAGGAGTGGGTGCTGTTCTTCGACGAGGCCGACGCGCTCTTCGGCAAGCGCACCAACGTGCAGAGCGCGCACGACAAGTACGCGAACCAGGAGGTGAGCTACCTCTTGCAGCGCGTCGAAGATTTCCCCGGGCTGCTGATTTTGGCGTCGAACTACAAGAACAACCTGGACGACGCCTTCCTTCGCCGCTTTCACTCGCTCATTCACTTCCCCATGCCGGGCCCCGCGGACCGCCTGACGCTGTGGCGCAAATCGCTCCCCGCCGGCCTCACGCCCGCGGCCGATGTGGACCTCCCCGCGCTCGCCAAGACGTACGAGCTCAGCGGCGCGTCCATCCTCAACACCGTCCAGTTCGCGGCCCTCCAGGCCTACGCCCGCGACGACGATACCCTTTTGGGCAGCGACCTCGTCGAAGGCATCCGCAAAGAGTTCATGAAAGAAGAAAAGTCGATCTGACGGTTTGGCCGTCGGAGTTGCGCGCAGCCCTAAAAGAACGCTTCGACGCCCAGGCTCGGTATCGTCACGGGGCCGATCACGTCGCCGGTGCAACCCGAGGGCCGGCACTCGTACTCGATGACCTCCTTGCTCATCGTGGCGTTGAGGAGCTCGGCGACGAGCGACAGGTTCGCGCCCTCGTCGCCGAGCCGCCAGTTCTTCTCGACGCGGAGATCGACGCGGAAGAACGGGGGAGCGCGATCGAATCGGCCGCGCGGGCCCGTTTCTGGGCCCTGGCCGTCGCCGTCGAAATCGAACCTTCGTGAGTCAGCGGGCTCGTTGTCGAAGGGGCGCTGTTCGTTTTCCTGCTCGGCGGGCATGCCGGAATACGCGGTGAGGCGTGCTCCGGCGCGCCAGCGACGGCCGAGGTCGTAAGCGCCTGCGGCGTGCAACACGTGCGGGCGGTCGAAGGCGGCCACGGCCTTGGCGCCGCCGTAGCTGCGGATCGAGCGCGACAGCGTGTACGCGAAGTAGCCGGCGAGGCGCTCGGTGAGCGGGCGGCGCGCGCTGAGCTCGAGGCCGTAGGCCTGGCCGAGCACCCGTGAGTCGGGCTCGTTCTCGCGGCTACCGGTGCGCTCGGCGTCGTCGTGCGCGAGCTCGGAGCCGAGCGAGTCGGTCATGTTCAAAAAGACGTTGTGGAACAGCGTCGCCCCGAGCTGCCAGGAGCGCCCCGGACGCACGATCACGCCCGCCGAGCTCTGCAGGCTGCGCTGCAAGCCGTCTTCGAGATCGGACAGCTGAAAGCCGGGGATCGGCACGACGAAGCTCGGCGGCTGGCGCGCGAGACCGAAGGTGTGCTCGAGCGTGACGCGCGGGCCGACCGCGAAGCTCGCCGAGATGCGCGGATCGATGGAGAGCAGCACCGAGCCGCGCGAAGCGTACACGTCGAGGCGTGCGCCGGGCGTGACGCGCATCCCTGGCGAAAACTCCCAGACCGCGTCCGCCCACAGCCCGGTCGCCAGATCGCGGCGCGTGCCGAAGACCTCGCGGCGGTGCTGGTTGTTCTCGAACGCGCCGCCGAAGCTGATGCGGTACTGGTCTATGGACAGGTCTGCGCCGCTCCGGAGCTCGAGCTTCGGGCTCACGCGGTGGTCGAGCACGAGCCGCGCGCCGAGCAGCCGATCGCGGAGCTGAGTGCTGGCCTCGCCGTCTTCGCCGGGGGACTCGGTGACATCACTCCCGAGGGTGATTGCCAGGCGCGCTTCGGTTGCGGGCGACGGGTGGTACTCGGCGCGCAGGTCGACGCGGTGAAACTGCGTGGCCGCGCCCTGGAGCTCGCCCTCGTCGTCTTCGGCCAGGAACTTGTCGTAGGCGCCGAACGCGAACACGCCCACGCGGAGCTCGCGCGACAGGTCGTAGTAGAAGCGGCCCTGATAATCCCAGTAGGCGAGCTCCACCTCCGGCGCGATCAGCGACAGGATCGCGGCGGTGTACGAGTAGCGACCGGCGACGAGGGCCGTGCCGCGGCCGTTCGCGAACGGAGCTTCCGCGAGCATCCCCGCGTCGAAGATGCGGACGCTGGCCTCGCCGTGGAGCGGGCCGCGCGGCTCGGCCGTCTCTGCAGCGACGATGCCGCCCGCGAAGCGCCCGTAGCGCGAGGGATACCCGCCGGAGTACAGGTCGACGCGCTCGACGAGCCCGGGGTGGATCACGCTCGGGCCGAGCGCCGCGTGATACAGCAGCGGCACGTGGATCCCGTCGAGAAAGTAGCCGACGTTGCCGGGGGGCGAGCCGCGCACGAAGAAGAACGGCACGCCCGTCGCGATCGGCGCGACGCCGGGCAACACCTCGATGGCGCGGAACGGATCGCCGAAGGTGCCTGGCAATTGTCGCACTTCGGCGCGGCCGAGCGATTGAGTCGCGGGCTCGGGCCGATCACCCTGCACGGTGATCTCGACGGCCTGGCTCTCGCCAGCCGTGACGCGCGCCTGCGCGGGAGCCGGCTTCGGCGCGGCCGCTGGGGCCGCGAGCTCGGGCGCCTCCGCTGCGACGGGTTCTGGCGGCGGGGGCGGCGTGAACACGACCTCCACGCGGATCTTCGCCGAGACCGCGAGCGCGCCGCGGCGCGCGGGCTCGAACTGAAAGGAGCGCGCGGCGCTCTCGGCCGCCCTCGCGAACGGCTCCTCGCCCGCGACCACGGTCACACCGGTGACCGTGCCGCGCTCATCCAGCACGAGCTCGAGCGTGACGCGCCCTTCGCCCGTGGCCCCATCGGGATACGCGACGTCGAGCGGACCCTTCGGGACCGGGCGCGTGAGCGTGGGCTCGGGCGCTTTCGCCGCGACGGGCTCGGCTGCGCGCGCCGCTGCTTCGAGCGAACCCCAGCACAGCGGCGCGAGCAAGGCCCCGAGCCGGAATGGTCGCCGCACGCTGCGCATCCGGACACAACGAAAGCGCACGTGCCTCGGGAGTCAAGGGAATGCTGCGCGGCGTCTCGCCCCGGTCTAGGATCGCCCGCGACCCATGAAGGAACCGATCCGCGGCGCCGATGCCGAGCTCGAAGCGCGCGATGCGCAGGCGCTCGCCGGCGACGCCAAACGCATCGCCAAACAACACGCCCAGGGCAAGCTCACCGCGCGCGAGCGCGTCGAGTACCTGCTCGACTCGGACAGCTTCGTCGAGATCGGCCGCTTCGTCACCCACCGCGGTGAAGGCGAGCGCCCGCCCGGCGACGGCGTGATCACCGGCTACGGGCGGATCGACGGGCGCGTGGTCTACGTGTACGCCCAGGATTTCACGGTCTTCGGCGGCTCGCTCGGCGCCGCGCACGCCGAGAAGATCGTCAAGCTGATGGATCACGCGCTGCGCGTCGGCGCGCCGGTGATCGGCTTGTGCGACTCGGGCGGCGCGCGCATCCAAGAGGGCGTCGAGAGCCTCGGCGGCTACGCGGACCTGTTCTACAAGAACACGCTCGCGAGCGGCGTGGTGCCGCAGCTCAGCTGCATCATGGGGCCGTGCGCGGGCGGCGCCGTGTATTCGCCGGCGCTCACCGACTTCGTGTTCATGGTCGAGGGCACGAGCTACATGTTCATCACGGGGCCGGACGTGATCCGCGCCGTGACCCACGAAGAGGTCACCAAAGAGGCGCTCGGCGGCGCCGCCGCGCATGCCTCGAAGAGCGGCGTTTGTCACTTCGTCGCCAAGAACGACCAGCAATGCCTCGATCAGGTGCGCGCCTTGCTCGGGTTTTTGCCGCAAAACAACGCCGAAGATCCGCCGGGCGGCGCGACCACGGATCCTGCCGACCGCGAAATCCCCGAGCTCGACCGGCACGTCCCGGAAGAGAGCGACAAGCCGTACGACATGCTCGGGCTGATCCGCAAGGTGGTGGACGACGGCCACTTGCTCGAGGTGCACCCGCACTTCGCGCCCAACATCGTGACCGGCTTCGCGCGCATCGCGGGTCGCAGCGTGGGCATCGTCGGCAATCAGCCGCTGGTGCTGGCCGGTGTGCTCGACATCGACGCCAGCCGCAAGGCCGCGCGCTTCGTGCGCTTCTGCGATTGCTTCAACATCCCGCTCGTCACCTGGGTAGACGTGCCCGGGTTTTTGCCGGGCGTCGATCAAGAACACCGCGGCATCATCCTGCACGGCGCCAAGTTGCTGTACGCCTACTCGGAGGCCACTGTACCCAAGCTCACGGTCATCACCCGCAAGGCTTATGGCGGCGCCTACGACGTGATGAGCAGCCAGCACCTCCACGCCGATCTGAACCTGGCCTTCCCCGGCTCGGAGATCGCGGTGATGGGGCCCGAAGCCGCCGTCAACATCATCCACCGCGCCGCGATCGAGGCCGCCGCGGATCCAGTGGCGGCGCGCCAGACCTTCATCGCCGACTACAAGAAGCGCTTCGCGAACCCGTACTCCGCAGCCGCGCTCGGCTTCATCGACGAGGTGATTCAGCCACGGCACGTGCGCAAGCGGCTGGCTCTGGCGCTCGCGACGCTGTCTACCAAGCGCGACCGCTTGCCCGCGAAGAAGCACGGCAACGAGCCGCTCTGACGCTCTAGAACCACCCGCTCGCGCCGAGCGTGACGCCGGATGTCGACGGCACGACAGCGAGCCCCACGCGGCGCGGTTCGTCGCCCGCGGTGTAGTGGAGCAGCGTGGGTAGGCCGTAGCCGATGCCGAAGCCGACCACGGCTCCGACGAGGACGTCGCTCGCGTAGTGGCGGTCGCCCATCACGCGGAACGTGCCGGTCGCCGCCGAGAGCGAGATCGCGCCTGCGCAGCCGAGCACGTCTGCTGCGGGGCTGCCGTAGATCTTGGCGTAGGCGTGGTGCGCACACGAGAGCCCGGCCGCGGTGAAGGCCTGCGCCGTGTGCCCGCTCCAGAACGACGCCGTGGTGCCCACGCCGCACAGCTCGTCCGAAGTCGGATCCTTCTGGCACTGGTCGTAAGACGGCCGCGCGCGCGCCGTCACGCCGAAGGCGCTGGTGGTGAGCAAGCTGTTCACGGCCAGCGCTTCTGCGTCGAGCAGCAGCAATTGCCCGGCCACGTCGCTGCTGCCGCGGAGCAGCGGCACCGCGAGCGAATCGACCCCCAGCGTCAGCACCAGGGCACCGACCGCCGTGAGGTCGCTGAGCCTGCGTACCGTGGCCGCTCCGTCGCGCGAACGCACGCGCACCGCGTCGCGCACGGCATCATCGAACAGAATGCCGCCCGTCCAGCGCGGCTCGTCGCGGATCCCGGCGAAGAAGAACACGCCGATCGCGGCCGCGCCCACCACACCCGTCACGAAGTACTCCGCGGTCCGGAAGCGCGGCCATTTCCAGACCAACTCGGAGTCGTTCGCGGGCTCCGCGCGCGCGGCGCTCACCGCGAGCGACAGCGCCAGACACGAGCTCAGGCGCAGTATCCAGCGAGGACGGCTCATTCGCGATTGTCGCTGGTAGCGCTGAACCAGCCGCGCGGGAAGACGAAACCTGGAGAGGCTCGCTCAACCTGCGCGGGATTGTGTCGGCTAGCCTCGCGCAGCGTGATGCGGCAGGTTGGAGCCCATGAAGCGGAGCCAATTCCTCGCGTTCGCGCTCGCCGCCGTGGCGGGCGCTTGCGCGCGTTCCCCTGCACCGAATGCACCGAATTCGAACACCACGGAGAAACCCGTCATGAAGCAGCGAATCCTGATCGCCACCACCAGCCACGCCACCAAGGGCAGCACCGGGCAGCCCACGGGCGCCTACCTGCCGGAGATCGCCCACCCGTACGAGGTGCTGGCGGGCGCCGGCTTCGAGCTCGAGCTCGCGAGCGTGAAGGGCGGCGAGATCCCGCTCGACGGCGTGGCCGATGCCGACGCCGCGAGCCTCGCCTTCCTCGAGCAACATCGCGCCGAGCTCGCCGCGAGCTTGCCTTCTGACCGCGTCGACGCCGGTCGCTACGCGGCCATCTTCTACGCAGGCGGGCACGGCGCGATGTGGGATCTGCCGGACGACGCGGCGTTCGCGCGCGTGGCGCGTGAGATCTACGAGCGCGGCGGGGTGGTGGCTGCGGTGTGCCACGGGCCGGCGGCGCTCGTGAACATCCGCCTCTCGGACGGACAGTACCTCGTCGCCGGCAAGGCCGTCAGCGCGTTCACGAACGACGAGGAGCGCGCCGTGAAGCTCGACACCGTCGTGCCGTTCTTGCTCGCCGACAAGCTCGAGGAGCGGGGCGCCAAACACGAGCCCGCGCCGATGTGGCAAGAGAAGGTGGTGGTGAGCGAACGGCTCGTCACCGGGCAGAATCCGCAATCGGCGGCCGGCGTCGCCAGGGCGATGGTGCAGCTACTCCGCGGTCGCTAGTCCGCTGCCTGCGCTCACTCCTGCTCGCAGTCCAAATTGACGCGATCCAAGAATTTCCCCGGTGTGGGCTCGCTGAAGCCGAACTTGCGGTACAGCCCGTGCGCGTCGGCGGTGCCGAGGTGGAAGCGCCGCACCGCCTGGAGCTCCGAGTAGCTCGTCGCGGTTTCGACCAGCCAGGTGCCGAGGCCGTGGCCGCGGTGCGCTTCGAGCACGAAGACGTCGGCGAGCAAGGCGAAGGTGACGAAGTCGGTCAGCACGCGGGCAAAGCCGAGCTGCTCGCTGCCCCGATACAGTCCGAAAGGCAGAGAATGCTCGATCGAGCGCACAACCCGCTCGCGTGAGCGGCCCTGACCCCAATACGAGCTCGTCAAGAAGCCGTGGATGACGTCCAGATCGAGCCGCGCGCGATCCATGCTGATCGTGTACTCGCCGCGCGTCCACTCGCGTACCACTAGGTTGGACACCGTTGGATCCTCATTCGCCGTGACTTTCGCGCGAGGCCGGAGGGAGTCAAGTGCTCCAGCGTTCGCCGAGTGCTAGAGCCCCGCGCATGGCTGAGCTCGGGTTTGCGCTGTTCGAGACGCCGATCGGAGTCTGCGGATTGGTCTGGGGCGAGCGGGGTGTGGTCGGTGTGCAACTGCCGGAAGCGAAGGCGGCCGCGACCCGCGCGCGGGTGCTGGAGCGCTTTCCGGGCGCGCGCGAGGCGGCGCCGCCCCCCGCCGTGAAGAAGGCGCGCGACGCGATGCTCTCGCTGCTCAGCGGGAAGCCGAAGGACCTCTCCAGAGTGCTGCTCGACATGCAGCGCGTGCCGGCTTTTCATCAGAAGGTGTACGCGTTCGCGCGCTCGATCGCGCCGGGGAAGACGCTGTCGTACGGGGAGATCGCGGCAGAGCTCGGGTCGCCGGGCGCGGCGCGTGCCGTGGGGCAAGCGATGCGGCGCAATCCGTTTCCGATCGTGGTGCCGTGCCACCGAGTCCTGGCGGCGGGCGGAAAGGTCGGCGGTTTCACGGCCAACGGGGGGACGTCGACGAAGCTCAAGATGCTGGCCATCGAAGGAGCGTCTCCCGGGCGAACGAAGAGCGCGCGGCTCGGGGAGCCCGCGGCGGAGGAGTCGAGCGGCTTCGATTTCGAGCCGAGCGCCGCGATCCGACACTTGAAGACGGCCGATCCGGAGCTCGCGCGCTTGATCGGGCAGATCGGCCCGTTCCGGATGCAGCTCCGGCACACGACCAGCCTGTTCGAAGCGCTCGCCGAAGCGATCGTGTACCAGCAACTCACGGGCAAGGCGGCCGCGACGATCTTCGGGCGGGTGTGCGCGCTGTGCCCGCGCGGCAAGCTCACCGCCAAAGCCGTGACGCTGCTGTCCGACGAGGCCTTGCGCGGCGCTGGGCTTTCGCGCTCGAAGTTGCTGTCCTTGCGCGATTTGGCGAAGCGGGTCGAAGCCAAGCAGCTGCCCACGCTGCGCGAGCTGACGGCGCTCGACGACGAGGCGGTCATCGAAAAGCTCACGGAAGTGCGGGGAGTCGGCCGCTGGACGGCGGAGATGATCCTGATTTTCCGGCTCGGGCGGCGCGACGTGCTGCCGCTCGACGACTACGGCGTGAAGAAGGGCTTTGCGAACGCGTTCCGGCTGAAGGAGCTGCCGAAACGCGCGGAGCTCGAACGGCGAGGAGAGCGCTGGAAGCCGTTCCGTAGCGTCGCGAGTTGGTTTCTGTGGCGTGCCTCGGAGCTCAAGCAATGAAATACCCTTGACGGCGGGAGGGCCGGGCGGTTCCCTGGCGTGATGCGCCGAAGCTCTGCCTTCCCGGTCCTATCTCTGCTCGCGTTGTCCGCCAGCGCCTGCGCGTTGGAGCCAGGGTCGGAAGAGACGAGCCCGCCGTGTAGCGCGGCGCTGACTCAAGGCACGCGGCTCCAGGGGATGAGTCTGAACGGGCACAACCTGAACAAGCTCGGCTTGAACGGCGAGAACCTGAACAAGCTCGGCCTGAACGGGACGAACCTGAACCGCATTGCGTTGAACGGCGAGAACCTGAACCGCATTGCGTTGAACGGCGAGAACCTGAACCGCATTGCGTTGAACGCCGAGAACCTGAACCGGATCGCGTTGAACGGCGAGAACCTGAACCGGATTGCGCTGAACGGTGAGAGCCTGAATCGGATTGCGCTGAACGGTGAGAGCCTAAATCGGATCGCACTGAACGGCGTGGACACGAGTCCAGCGGGTCTCGCGGGCAAAAACTTCGCCGACAGCTCGGTCACCGCCGAGCCTGGCGCGCCGATCGTCTTCGATCCGCGGCTGCTCGAGGGAACCGCGCTACGCGGGCTCACGCTCGAGGAGGCGATGAGCTGGGTCGCTGGTGAATCGCTGCCGGTGCGCCGGGAGAACCTGGTGCGTGTCGGCTTCGAAGATGGCGGGCTGCTCGGTCGCGATCTCGACGGCGCAGACGTGTCCGGTGCGGCTCTGCGCGGCCTGCTGTTGCCGTTTTCGTCGGATGCGGGCGTGACGGTGTGGCTAGCTATCGCCGAGGTCGCGACGCATCCGCAGATCGCCGACTTGCCGCTGTACACGCTCGAGCTCGAGGGCCAAAACGTGTGCGCCGAAGGCGCCGCGGGGTTGTTCGTGCCGGGCGTGTGGGACGAAACCGGGGCGCGGCACGAGAGCGCGCACGGCGCCGATTCGACCTTCGCCTGCCTGTCGGGCGTGATCGGAAAGTGCGTGACGTGGGGCTACCGGCCCTGGCTCGTCGGTGCCGACCTGCACCAGACCTGCACGCGCATGGCTCGCGCGGATTACTGCGGAGACGGGGTTCCGCACACCGAGGACGGGACGCTGATCGATGTCTTCGATCCGGCGGGTATCCAGGTGGCGGTCGAAGACGAGCTGTCGTTCGAGGCGGGTTGGAGCACGGACGGCGCGGTGTGCGTGAATGTGCCCCGTTATGTGAAACACGACGTGTCCGGCCAAACCGTGTATCCCTCCTGCTGGGCGCAAAAGCCTAGCTGCGCCAGCTGGGAGAGCGCCCTCGAGCACGGCGCGCAGATCGGCAACGACTCGCAGCACCTGTCGCGGCAGCTCGAGTGCAGCTTGTGACTCCGCCGCGCTAGGCGTTCTGGCGCCTCCGATGCTAGAAACGGCGCTGGTTCTGGATGAGCAGCGTCGGGCGTCGCAGAGTGTGGTCGATCGTGGGCGCGTTGCTGGCAGTCAGCTGTTTGTTGCCCAAGGCCGAGCTGGTGGACGACGAGGGCAGCGGTGCCCGGTCCACCGGGGGCAGCGCCAGCACCCCCGCCAATTGCCTGGACGCGAACCGCGACCGCTGCGAATCCAAGTCCTGCGCTGCAGCGTGTCCCGCCACGTCCGTGGACAGCGGACACTGTCTCGGAGCCTGCAGCGGGGTGTTCGATTGCGTCAAAAGGAACCCGGGCTGCTCCACCGCAGCGGATCCGGTGTGTGCCGCGCGCGAGGCGGGTCAGCCGAAAGCCTGCACGATGGCCTGGGAGTCTGCAGGTAAGAGCAGAGACTCCGGACCATCTGCGTTCGCGTTCGAGCTCATCCAGTGCTTGTGCGGGAAGTGACCGGCGTTTATCGTTCGTGAATGTCGAGTAGTTTCCGGGGACTACCCGCCCAGGTTGCGGGGGCTTTGCTTGCGATCGGGATCGCGGCGTCCTGTGGGGGTGAAGATCGAACCATCGCGCCGCCGAGCGAGGACGGCGCCAAGCCGGGAGTCGTGACTCCGCCGAGCGGGCAGGGCGGCCGGGCTTCGCAACCCCCCGTGGGCGCAGAAGCGGGGGAAGGCAACGACGTCACGGAGCCGGGAGCTCCCGAGATCCAGATCACGAGCCCCGAGGCGCTGGACGACCCGGCGGATGGCGCGGTGATCGTGGGCACCGAAATCGACGTGGTCTGCCGCGTCGAAAAAGCGACGACCGGCGGCGCGATGCCCGTCGACAAATCGAGCGTCACGATCGACCTGCTCGATGCCGAGGGCAAGGTGGTCGAGTCGATGTCTGCCGAGCCGACCGACGTTTCGGACGAGTTCAGCGCGCATCTGTTCGTGACTGCGATCGAGAAGAACGGGCCCATTTCATTGCGCTGCAGCGCGCGCGACACGTCGCTTCCGGCGAAGTTCGCGAGCCGCACCATCCACACCTTCCTCGACAAGGGACCGACGATTCAGGTGGTCGAGCCGGAAGAGGACTCGGCGCACGCGCTGCGCGGCGCGGTGCGCTTCGAGTTTGACGTCACGCCTGCCCCGCTCACGGATCGCGACCCGGGCGCGGAAGTGGACGAGGTGACCTTGCTGGTCAAGGAGATCCCGATCCCCACCACGACCGACGACGGTGAAACCTACCAGGCATTCGTCGACTTCACGGATCGCGACCTGTTCACCGATATCCCCAACGGGGAGGTGCCGGTGACGATCATCGCGAGGAACGCGCGCAGCCCCGAGGCCGGGTCGCGCCGGAGGGACTACTCCTTCGTGATCGACGGTCAGGGGCCGGTCGTGTCGATCGCTTCGCCCAAGAACGAGCAGGTGGTGGGCGGACAAGTGCAGGTTCGCTTCTCCGTCGAAGACGCGCTGTCGGGAGTGGACCCGGACACGCTGGTGCTGGAGCTCAACGACAAAGAGTACAACTACGGCGAGGGCGGGACCTGGGCGCGGATGGGCACCACCGGCTACGTGTTCCTGTTCGACAGCGTCCAGGCCGAGAAAGACTCGAAGATCCAGGCTACCATCACGATTCGCGCCACCGACGAGGTCGGCAACATGGCCGAGGGTGAGTCGTTGATTCTGTACCTCGACAACGTCCCGCCCGAGGTGGACCTCGATCCGGGTCCCGTGAGCGAGACCAAGCCTTCGGATGATCCCGAGCATCCGTATTGCTCGTTCCCCTTCGATCCGGTCGGCTCGCTCGCCGCCAACGACCTGCAGACGGTGGTCGATGTGCACCGTTTCCGCGCCCTGGTGTCCGATCGGACCAACACGGCTCCGGGTCAGAACATCCGCTACTACGCGGGGCAGCGCCTGGACTCCGTTTACATCTACTTGCAAGCAGACCCGAGCGAGCCGCTCTTGATCGACGTCGACGGAGACGGTTACTGCGACGATCTGCTCGAGACCCGCAACGATCTGCCGTTCCAGCACCTGAACGGGATCGCACCCGGAGGGGCCTCCTGGTTCGGCCCCGAAGGCGTCGAAGGCGTGCCGGCGCTGCCCGAGGGCTGTAAGCATCAGAACGTCGGGCAAGCTCCGCAGGAGCTGTGCTCACCGTTCGGAAACGACATGACGCGAGTCGTGAAGTGGGACGTGGACGCCAAGATCCCGATGATCTTCGGGATCGGCAACCTGGGGCGAGGGGCCGCGTGCACCGGCACGGATTGGGAGATCGGCCAGTTCGTGCAAGAGGGGTGGTTCTGCGTTGCGGGGCGCGCCGAGGACAACGTGGGCAACGTCGGGATCTCGCCGCCGCTTCGGCTGTGCTACGACGACGGAGACGGCGAGGCCGAATGCGACGAGTCCGCCGTGCCGGAGTGCACCGACGGCTGCATCCCGCCCCCGCGCTCCTCAGCACTTCGCTATATGCTCCCCTGAGCGGCGCGCGCGCCACGCGTGCTAGCATCGGCCGGTCGTGAGCCTGAAGACGACCGCCGAGCGCACCGACCCTCGCGTGGAACGTGAGGCGCTGGTCGCGGTCGTGCACTGGCTCGGTTCTCCCGGTAATTGGTGGCAACCCCGGCAGCTCAGGTTGCGCGCGCCGCGCGTGGCGGTGGGGCGCGCCGCGGTCGAGGGCGACGTCGCGTTTCCCGAAGATCCGTTCGTGTCCCGGCACCACGCGACGCTCGAGGTCGACCCGCGGGAGCGCACCGCGCGCCTGCTCGATCACAGCCGCAGCGGGACGTTCGTCGCGGGCCGGCAGATCCAGGAGGCGCAGCTCTTCGAGGGGGAGCCGGTGCGGGTCGGTGATTCGTTCTTCTTGTTGCGCTTCGAGCCCGAGTTCGCGCACGGCGCGGATCCGCCGCACGACCTCGGGCTGGTCGGCGCTTCTCCGGCCCTGCGCGAGATCCGCCGCACGCTCGCGCAGGTCGCGCCGAGCGCCGCATCGGTGCTGATCCTCGGCGAGTCCGGGACGGGCAAGGAGCTGGCTGCCCGCGCCGTGCACGCCGGCAGCCGCCGCAGCGGGCCGTTCGTGGCGGTGAACTGCGGAGCGATCCCGGAGGCGCTCGCCGAGAGTCAGCTGTTCGGTCACGTCGCGGGCGCGTTCACGGGCGCGCGCGGTGATTCGCTCGGGTTGTTCCGCAGCTCGAACGGCGGCACGCTGTTCCTCGACGAGATCGGCGAGCTGCCGCTCACGCTACAGGCAAAGTTGTTGCGCGCCGTCGAGACGCGGCAGGTGGTGCCGGTGGGCGCGACGCAAGCTTTGACGTGCGACGTGCGGCTCGTCGCCGCGACCAACCGCGACCTGCGCGATCCCGAGCGCTTTCGCGGCGATCTGCTGGCGCGGATCTCCGATTTCGTGATCGAGATGCCGCCGCTGCGCGAGCGCCGCGAGGACGTGCTGCCGGTGCTCGGCGCGATGCTCGAGGGAACGCGCGGCGAGCTCGACCCCGAGCTCGCGAGCTCGCTGTTGCTCGATGCGTACCCGCACAACGCGCGCGATCTGCGGCGAATCGCCGTGCAGCTCAAGCTGCGCGGCGCGGGCCTCACCGTCTGGACGCGCGCGTTGATCGACGGGTACAGCCTGAGCTCGCTGCCACCCGGCACGCGGGAGCCCGCGCCGCGTCCCACGCGAAGGAGCGCACCGACGCTCGACCCGAGGCTCCCCGACGCGAGTGAAGACGACCGCGACGACGGCACCGAGGGCGTGCCCACGCGCGAAGCGCTCGAAGCGCTGCTCCATGCGCACCGCGGTGTCGTCGCCGACGTGGCCCGCGCCACGGGGCGCTCGCGCAAACAGGTGTATCGCTGGCTCGACCAGCGCGGCCTCGGCGAGCTACGAAAGTCGTTGCTCGATAAGTAGAAGATTCCACGGCGACCCCAGCTCGGTTGCGATTTCCGGGTCCAGAGTGAAGACGAGGACCCGGAACCGGGCATGGACGGCTTGGGAACATGCAAATCCGGGAGATGCGCTGGGCAGTTTGGAGCGGCTTGCTGCTTTCAGGAGCAATCTCGCTTGCCTGTGGTGATTCGGGGGCGCCCGCAAACGCGGAGCTCGGCGTCGCTGGTTCCACAGGGCAGGCGGCGGGGACACCTGCGGGCGGAGCCGCGTCCGGAACGGGGGGATCCGCCACGACGTCCGAGGCCCCGAGGCCGAGTGGTGGTATGGCGACAGCTACGGGCGGCGCTGCGGCGGACGGCGCTGCGGCGATGGGCGGCAGGCTCGCGAGCGGCGGTGCGCCCGCGGGCGGCTCCACGAGCGAGGAGACGGCCGGCGGCACCACCACGGGCAGCGGCGGGCTCGGCACGTCGCCCGATGCGTTGCAGGCGGCGCTGAAGACAGCGGCGCAAATGGACGGCGCAGCGGTGCGCGCCGCGTACCCGACCCTCCCCACGACGGAGCTCGGATACGACGCCACGCAAGCGTCGGGCCTCGATCGGATCCAGGCCTCGATGTTGTCGCTGAGCGATGCCGAGCTCGCGCGGCTCGCCGAGAACGGCGTGTCTATCAGCAAGACGCAAACCTTTCCGTCCTTCTCTTACGGCTACAAGAGCATCTACCTCGAAGATTTGCCGGTGTTCGTGTCCGCGGACTCGATCCTCGAGGCGGTTCACCAATCCTTCGACGCCTTGCTCAAGCGCAGCGAGGAGCGCGTGATGCTGACCGGGGTGCAGACCCTGCTCTCGAGCATGCGCGCGCGGATCCCGAGCGTGATCGGCGATCCGCAAACGGCGCGTGACGCCGATCTGTACTTGTCGGTGGCGCTCGAGCTCAGCAAGGCGACCTTCGGGCCCGACACCGTGGGCGAGGTCATCCCCGTGACCGACGTGGACCCGGCCAGAATCACGGAGCTCGTCGAGCTGGCGAAGGCGGCCTCGGGCCACGGCCTGATCGAGCTGTTCGGTCTGATGCGGGACGAAGACTTCTCGCAGTTCAAAGCCCGCGGGCACTACTCCGAGAGCCCCCAGCTCACCGCCTATTTCAAGATGATGATCTGGCTCGGCCGCGTCGATCTGCGCCTGATCGAGACGCAGCCGAACGGCGCGCAAGTCTTCAACCGCCGAAACTTCGACGTGGCGGTCGCGCTGCGGCGGCTGATGGACGCCGAACAATTCGCGCGCTGGCGCAAGCTCGAAGGCCTGATCGGTGCCTTCGTCGGTGAGCGCGACAGCATGAGCCCCGAAGAGATGGACGGGCTGATGACCGCGCTCGGTATGACGCCCGATTCGAGCTCGGCTGAGCTCGGTGACGAGCAGATCTCGGATGAGAAGATCGCGGCGGAGATCCAGAGCGGCGGCTGGGGCGAGCAGCGCATCGCCAGCCGGATTTTGGTGAACGGTAACGGCGCGGGCGGTGAGGCGCTGCCGCTCGACCGCAGCTTCCTGTTGTTCGGTCAGCGCTACACGGTCGATAGCCACACCTTCGTGAACACCACTTACGACCGCATCCCCGATCGGATGATGCCGAATCCGCTGGACGCCGCGTTCGTGGCCATGAAAAACAACTTCGCGCTGTCGCTGCTGTCGGCGGATCTGGGCAGCGCCGAGTACGCGCGCGGCCTGGCGAAGACGCGGGTTCTGGTCGACGCCCACGAACAGAAGTACTGGGAGGGTAGCGCCTACACGCGCTGGCTCGACGGGCTCTCGAAGCTCTCTCCGAGCCCGGGCCAAGAGCTCGCCGGCATTGCGCGCACCGAGGCCTGGGAGCGCCGCATCCTCAACGCCCAGATGGGTTCTTGGGCGGAGCTCCGCCACAACACGGTGCTGTACACGAAGCAGTCGTACACCACGGCCAGCCAGTGCGAGTTCCCCGACGCCTACGTCGATCCGTACCCCGAATTTTACCGAGCGATGGCGCGGCTCGCCGAGCACCTGGTCACGGTGATCGGCGCATTCCCCGAGGTCACGATCAGCGTCCAGGATGCAGGCGAGACGCTGGCAGCGCGCGCGCAGAGCTGGGCCACGACGTTCGTGGGCGCGATGGCCTACCTCGAGCAGATGGCGGAGAACCAGCAAGCCGGCGTCCCGCACACGCAAGAACAGCTCGACTTCATCAACGCCGGTGTCAACTGGGGGCCTTCGGACGGCTGCAACGGGGTGAAGTACGGCAACCTCACCGGCTGGTACTTCAAGCTATTCACCTTCGAAATGGACGCGATCGAGTACGACCCCAACGTCACCGACGTCCACACGCAGCCGACAGACGGCGGCGGAGCCGACGTCGGCCGCATCCTGCACGTGGGCACCGGCGAGCCGCGCCTGATGGTCGTCACCGCCAACACCTGCATGGGCCTTCGCGCCTACGCCGGCCTCGCCTTCAGCTACGGCGAGCTCATCACCGACGACTGGCGGCGCCTCAACGACGACGAGTGGTCCAAGACCATCACAGCCGACGGCTTCCCCGACGTTCCCTGGATGAGCAACGTCACGGGCAACTAACCCTCAACCCCGACGACGCGGCCCGAAGGCGCTACCAATGCGTGAAAGGGCCGCCCGCGGCGTGTGCGAGCGGCCCTGTCTAGAGTGGTGTTGGCGGTTACGGGGCTAGTACTTGATGCGCAGGGTGGGGTCGCCGAGGAGGCCCCAGAAGTAGGTGCGCTTTCGTTGCAGCGTGCGGGTGCGGCGATCGGGCCAGTTGCTCGCGCCGTTGGGGTTCAAGCCGGAGTCGGCAGCGTCGGCGGCGTAGTAGCCGGAGAGACCTGCGGCGAAGCGCTTGGCCGTCGCAATGGTTTCGGTGAACTTGCGCGGCGTGTCGTTGAAGACTTTGGCGCGCGCGGCCATACCGAGCCCGTTCGCGTAGAAGAGCATGCTCTCGGCGTGCTGACGGGCGGCGTAGTTCGGGGTGCTGTACGGAGCGTTGACCGGGAACACGCCGTTCACGGTGCAGCCGTCGTGGATGTAGAACGTCTGCCCGGTGGCCATGGTGTCGAAGACCTTGTTTTCCCAGAGCGTGCGGTACACGTAGAAATCTGCGTCACTTCGCTTGTCGAAGTTTGGACCCTGCCCGAGCGACGCTTCGAGGTAGTAGCCGGTCGCGTCGGTGCGGAGGTTCCACGACCACGGTTTGCCGCCGACCTGAGCGTTGATCAGCCAGGCGTTGGAAGGCCCATACTGAGCGATCGTCTCGTTGGAATGGGCCGCGATGCCGCGCAGCACGGCCGGCTCCTTGAGCCAGTTCAGGTACTCGGCGAGATCGGCGTTGTCTACGCTGAGCGAGGTGCCGAAGCTGGAGTCGGCCTTCTTGAGCAGCGTGT
This sequence comes from Polyangiaceae bacterium, assembly GCA_025937835.1. Classification (GTDB taxonomy): domain Bacteria; phylum Myxococcota_A; class Polyangia; order Polyangiales; family Polyangiaceae; genus PMG-095. The sequence continues at coordinate 5,584 of JAICQO010000029.1, read as the reverse complement.
TGAACGACGCCGGGTTCATCAGTCCCGAGTCGAGCGCGCGAACGGCCGAGGTGCGAAAGACCTTGTTGCGGTCTCCCCCGAGCCGGAACGCGTGGTTCCGGTACAGGTAATCGGCGATTACGCGCCGTTCGAGCGTGGGATCCTCTTTCCATTGCACGTAGTCGTAGCCGGTCAGGCGAACCAGGCGCGGTTTGCCGTCGCTGCCGAACAGGCCCTGGCCGTCCGTGCTGCGGTCGTTGGCGAGCGACGGGTTGAGGGCGATGTGGCGAGCGTTGATCCGGCTCACGTCGATTTCAGGGCGCGCGATCGGGTTCGGAAGCGCCTGGTCCGCGCTCGAGAGCTCGGGGCCGGGCTCGTTCAGCGAGTTGATGGTGAGGTAGGCCTTGCCGCCAGCTTCGCGGAACGACGTGGATTGGTCGTCGACCAGGAAGTAGTCGGAGACCGTCGTGCTGCGGAAGTCGTAATTCGAGCCGCTGAGCGTCTGGCCCGCTGACGGGAAGTCGCTGCCGGGCGGGAGCTCCGGCACGAGCGTGACGTCGCGGTACGTCATCGGCTCTTGCCGGTAGACGTTCTCCCACTTGCCGTCGAGGTCGGACAGGATCAGGTCTGAGCGCGGCGCGACCACCTCGGTTCCCGTCTCGGCGAAGTCGGTGTTGGAGAAGCTCTGGCCGCCGATCTGGCGCGGCTCTTCTCCGATGTGCGAGCGCACGAACACGCGGCGCACGATCGTGGACTCCGGGAAATCGCCGATCAGCATCACGGCCTTGAGCGGATACCGCTCGTGGATCGCCTTGATCATGCGGCGGAGCGCCAGCAGCGTGCGTCCGTCCTGGTGTACGGCGCCGCGGTACAGCTTGGTCTCGATGAAGTGAGTCTGGTAGTTCTCTTTGAACAGATCACTCCGGAGCAGCGCGAGCTGCAGGCGCATTTGCAGGCCGGAAACGCCGTTGCTCGGGTCGTCCGAGGTGAGGCGCGGATCGTAGAGCACGAGCACTCGGCCTTGCGAGGCGTAAGGGTTCGTCTCCTCGCCCGCGAGGAAGCTCAGCGATTCGATCTCTTTGATGCCGTCGCCGTTGATGTCGTAGCTTCGAAAGCCAGCGACGATGCTCGACACGGACGGCGGCGGTGGTGGCGGCGGCGGCGGCGGTGGCAGCGGATCCGGATCGACCGGATCGAGGATGCCGCCTCCGCCGATCACGATCGGGCCCTGACCGGTGTTCCTCAACGCTTGTTCGCTGCTCGCGCTCGATTCGGTATCCATGCCGTCGGCCGAGACCGCGCAGCCGGACAGAAGATGAAGACCGAGCGCGAACAGTGCGGGGCGAGCGAGTTGCTTCATGGGCGCTCGCCTTTGCAGCCGCTGTGCCTGTCGGTTCAACTCTGGAAACGCCGAAATTTTCGTAGTTTTGGGACGAACCTTGCCCGCCGCTGCGCGGGCACGCGCGCGGGCGGCGTGCGCGCACGCGGGCGCAAGGATTTGACCATGAGGTCACCACTGTACGTCGCGGTGCGCTTCCGGGTACTTCGTGAAATTCTCTAAAGAGCTGGGTGCGGCGGCCGTTCGAGTTCGAAGCGCGATATGTCGAACCGCAGAGTCATCGCGCTTCTGGTCAACAACGCAGGGCTTCGCGACGATTACCAGGGGAACCTGCGGCGCGGCGTGGAGACCGTGTGCGCCGAGCGCGGCCTCGACCTCTGGGTTTACGCGGGCCGCACGGACTTCAGCGACTCTCACGGAGCACAGCTGCGCGTGTTCGATCTGTTGTCCGACGCGCGCGTGGACGGCATCGTCGTGGCCGCCGGCTGCCTCGCCACGGGTCTGTCGGTGCAGGCGTTGCTCGGCGAGCTGCGCGCCCGCTGTAACGTCCCGATCTGCGCGGTCGGCCAGGAGTGCGCGGGGTTCGCGAGTGTCGTGGTCGATAACCGCCGCGGCAGCAGCGAGCTCGGCGAGCACCTGATCGCCCGCCACGGAAAGAGCAGGTTTGCGTACATCGGGGGTCCGGCAGGACACCAGGAGTCGGAGCAACGCCTGGCCGGGTTCCGCGACGCGCTCTCACGACACGGCCTCCGCTTGGCGGATGAAGCCGTGCGTCACGGTGATTTCCTGGAGCGCTCGGGAGCGGAAGCCGCGCGCCAGCTCCTCGCCGGCGGGCAGGGCTTCGACGCGATCGTGGCGGCGAACGACCACATGGCGCGCGGTGCTCGGGCAGCGTTGCTCGCGGCGGGCCTGCGCTGCCCGGAGGACGTCGCGGTCACCGGCTTCGACGACGCCAGCAACGCGCGCGTGATGCGACCGGCGCTCACGACCGTGCGGCAGCCGGTGGTGAGGATGGGCGCGCTGGCGGTGGCGCGGTTACTCGCCGCCTGGAGCGGTCGCGGCAGCGATCGCACGATCACGCTGTCCACGGATCTGTTGGTGCGTGAGTCGTGTGGCTGCCACGCGGGCCGCTCGACGGAGGACGAGGCGCGCGCGGACAGCGCCGCTCGCCGCTCGTCACCGCGTGCGCAGGTCGCGCAGCTGCTGGCAGGCGTGGTGGACGATGCTGCGCGGCGCAAGCGTTGGGCCCGGTCCCTGTGCGACGCCATCGACGAACCACCGGGAGCCGCGCTCCCGAGCCAGATCCGCGCGCTGCTGTCGGAGTTGACGTCGCCGCTGGCGCCGCTCCACGAGCTTCACCGGTTGCTGTCGGGGCTGAAGGCACTCTCGCAGCGCGCGGGGACGTCACCGCTCCTGGACTCGGCCTTCGACACGTCCTGGTCGTTGGTCTCGAGCGAAGCGGCGCGGCGCGAGGCGGAGCGTGGGCTTCGTCACGAAGCGCTGCTCGAAGAGCTGCGCATCAGCGCCGAGCAGTTCGCGACCACGCTGACACTGAAGGGGCTGGCCGCGGCGCTGCTGGCGCGCCTACCGCGCTTCGGTATCAAAAACGCCGTGGTGTCGCTGTTTTCGCGCAAGACGCCCGGAGCGCTGGAGCCGTTGATCGTGCTGGTCGACGGCCACCCGGTGGCCGCTCCGGACAGCTACCCCGCCGAGCTCCTGCTCCCGCCCGAGGCCGCGAGCCTCGCCGAACGAGCGTCGTTCACGGTTGTTCCGCTGACGTTCAAGGTCGAGCAGCTCGGCGTCGCCGTGTTCGACTTGCCGGCGGGGTACGAAATATCCACCCTGCTCCGCGAGCAGATCAGCGGCGCGATCAAGATCGTCGCGCTGTGCGAGGAGCGGCTCCGACAGCAGCGCGCACAGGCCCAGGCGCAGGAGGAACGGCGCGTCACGGCGGAGCGCCTGCGCTCGTTGCACCTGGTCGCCGGTGGCGTCGCTCACGATCTGAACAACGCGCTGGGGCCGATGCTGGCGCTGCCCGACGCGATCGGCATGGACCTGCAGCAACACCGCGAGGGTCCGATCCCGCCGGAGGTGTTCGAGGATCTGGACACGATCCGCCGCGCTGGCGAGCGCGCGGCGCACACCATCCGCGACCTGTCGGCGCTGGGACAGCCGCTGCTCGCGGATGCGAAGACCCTCGATCTGAACCGATTGCTCCAGGACGAGCGCGACGCGCTGTACACGTTGTGCGAGGGGGAAGCGGGGATCGCGCTGCGCGTGGTCAGCGGTGAGCGACCATTGTTGGTCCGCGCCAGCAAGTCGCACCTGGTTCGCGCCGTCTCGAACCTGGTGCTGAACGCGATCGACGCGATCCAGAGCCGGGGAGTGATCAGCGTCCGCGTTCATGAGCGCAATCTGAGCGAGGCGCTCGACGGATTCGAGCGCGTCGACGCCGGCCGCTACGCGGTCGTCGAGGTCGAGGATACGGGCGTCGGGATCCCCAGCGAGCATCTGTCGCGCGTGCTGGAGCCGTTCTTCACCTCGCGCAAACGCCCGAGCGCGAAGGGCACAGGGCTCGGGCTCACGATCGTGCAGCGCATCGTCAAGGATTGCGGCGGTTACCTGCGGGTCGAGAGCCAGGTCGGCAAGGGCAGCGTGTTCAGCCTGTATTTCCCGGCGGAGGGCGAGGCCGCGGCGTCCGCCAGCAACCGCCCCCCGCCGGTGGTCGGCGGTTGCGGGCGAATTCTGGTGGTCGATGACGAAGACGGCCAGCTGCGCACGGCGCGACGGACGCTCACGCAGCTCGGCTACGACGTGATCACCGCCGGGTCCGGGGAAACCGCGCTCGAGGTGTTCGCCCAGCTCGGGCCCGAGAGCTTCGATCTGGTCGTGCTCGACGTGGTGATGCCCGGTGGAATCGACGGTAAGGAGACGCTCGAGCGCTTGCGGGCGCTGCGTCCGCCGCAAGCCGTGTTGATGGTGAGCGGCTGGGCCCCCGAGCAGATGGACGCGATTTCGAAGGATCGCGGCCTGGCGTGGCTCTCGAAGCCGTACTCGGTCAGCGACTTCGCCGCTGCCGTTCACCGAGCCCTCGGCCCCACGCCGAACCCATCGGCTGTCCCGCGCGCGGCGTCGTGAGCCGAGCGTCGTGAGCGCAAACTCTCGCGGGTGATTCGCGTCGCGATGTGCCTGCGCGAGTGTGTGCAGAGCAGCGCAGGTCACATCTGCGCGCGTCACATTGCACCTCTCACAAAAATAAAAGCGTGTCTCGTGATCCGGGAACTTCGACAGAGACAATGCCGTCAGGGGATGTCACGGTGAAAAATAATGGTTAGACCGTTCATCGCGCTTCGCCAGACGGCGTCGAGCGCATTCGCTCTCTCGCTCCTCATCACACTTCCCCACTGTGGCTCGGACCCGAGCCTGGTGAACTCGGACGGCGATCAGGATCAGGTCCTGACGGGCGGCAATACCGGCACGGGCGGTAGCGGCTTCGGCAGCAACGGGCCGGGGATCGAGGTACCGGATGGCGGCTCCAGCTCGGAGCCCTTTCCGGAGTGCGAGGAGGACGATTGCGAGCCGGTGGAGCGACCGTGCGGCAATGGCGCGATCGACGACGGCGAGGCCTGCGATGACGGCAACTCCCGCCCTGGCGACGGCTGCTCGGGCATCTGCAAGCGCGAGCCGAACTACGACTGCCCCGAGCCGGGCGAGGCGTGCGTCTACAGCGTGGTCTGCGGCGACGGCGCGATCGGCGGCAGCGAAGCCTGCGACGACGGCAACACCGACACCGGCGACGGCTGCTCCGACGAGTGCATGACCGAACCCGGTCACGCTTGCGGCGTCGCGGGTGAAAACTGTACACCGGTCGAGAGCGAAGAGTGCGGCGACGGTGTCGTGAACGCGGGCGAACAGTGCGACGACGGCAACCTGGACATGGCCGACGGCTGCACCGGCGACTGCCGGCTGTTGCCCGGCTACACCTGCCAGGTTGCGGGCGAGCCGTGCGAGCTCACCGATTGGTGCGGCGACGGCGAGATCACGATCGCGCTCGACGAGCAGTGCGACGACGGCAACTCGAACGGTGGCGACGGCTGCAGCGGCCAGTGCCGGCTCGAGGCGAACTTCGTATGCGAAAAGGCCGGCGAGGCCTGCGTCTCGACGGTAAAGTGCGGCGACCGCGCGATCACGGGCAACGAGCAGTGCGACGACGGCGACACCAGCGACGGCGACGGCTGTTCCGCGACTTGCCAGCTCGAAGCCGGT
>JAICQO010000086.1 GCA_025937835.1 Polyangiaceae bacterium | reverse complement strand
GAGCTCGGCTCGCGAGGCAACGCCGAGCTTGGCGAAGATCGAGTGCATCTGATTGGCGACCGTGCGAGCCGACGTGCCGCGCTGGCGGGCAATCTCGAGGTTCGAGAGCCCGGCCACGACCGCCATCGCCACGCTGCGCTCCGCGGCGCTGAGGCCCGGGGGCGGCGTCGGTTCGTCGATCGCGTAGCTCAGGATCAGCAACTCTTCGCCGTCCTCGGACACCGTGTACGCTTCGAGCTCGCGAGGTGCTGGCAGCGGCAAGTTGGAGACCTGCTTGTCCAAGCTGCGGCCGCTCCGGACCGTGCGCTTCATGTGTCTCCGGCCGGTGGATGTTCGAACAGGCCGAGCAGCTCGCTGCGCTGCCGCAGGCCGAGCTTTCTCATTGCCATCTTGAGGTGGGCGAACACGCTGGATTGCGAGAGACCGACTTCGTAGCCGATCAGCTTGAGGGAGTGCCCCCAAGAGGCATAAAGCAGGATCATCCGCTCGGCAGTGCTCAGCATGCGCGGGTCTTCGAGGGCGAGCTCGTTGCGCCGCGCGACGATGAACCGGCGGCCGTCGCGATCGAACTGATCGAAGACCGACCACTTGCCGCCGATCAACGCCGACCAGAGCTCGATGGCGTGATCGGGCTCTGCGCGTTGCAGGCGGCGCGCCTCGAGGAACCCGTCGAGGCCGCGCTGCAGCGCCGAAAGCGTCCCCTTCGCGAGCTCACTGCCGAGGTGCTCCGGCTTGCCGCGCGCGCTGAAGATCGCGTCCGACTGCTCGATCGGCTGCACACCTAGCGTTCTCAGGCGCAGCGCTGCAGCCAGGTGCGCCGCCACCATGCCCAGCCGGGAGCGGACGCGCGGGCCGAAGCGACCCGGGCGCGTGATGGGGGCACAGACGATCACGCCTTGGCCGAACGGGTTCTTGGCCCGCAGGCTCAGGATGTCCGGCGCGGGGGGCGCTGGATCGGCGCTCCCCGCCTTGCCCCCCGCTTTCGCCTTGCGAGGCTGGATGTGCGCTCTCGCATGGACGAAGCTGAGGCTCGGGCCCTCGCAGAAATACTGTCGAACCACTGCTACCGGCGCGCTGGTGCTGGCTCGTTGTCCCGCCAGCAGCTCGTCGCGCGTCATGCCGCCGGCTGTCGCCCCGGCTCCGAACGCCACGTTGGCGGGATCACGAGCATCGAAGGTGTTCGCGCAAACTCCGAACCCGTCGTCCAAGACGCAGCTCGCCGCGTCGGTGATGCCCTGCAGCCAGGCTTGCTCTTTGGTCCGGAGCGCGTAGGCAGCTTCGACGATCGAGAAGTAGTCGCGCTTCATCCCTGCTCCGTTAGGCCGAACGACCGAGGCCCAGCGGAAGGTAGCCATTTCCCCCACTCGGAACAACACGAAATCGCGAGTCGAGGAGTCGAATCGTCGTCAGCGGGCGACGGGGTCTTCCAGGTCTTCCGGCTCCCCGAGACAGTAGCCGTTGACACACGGGTTCTCCGCCGGCCGTCGGCAGTCCAGGTCCGTGTGACAGCGGACGTACAAGTACGGTGTCGCTTCCGCCGAACAGTGGGTCGCGCCGTCGTCGAGCCAACATTGTTCGCCGGTGCCGCAGTCTTCCGGGCCATCACAAGTCGCGAACCAGGCCGGCGACGAGCACTGCGACGAGTCCGCCGCGCACTGCGAGCCGTCTCCGCAGCAGCCGCTCTCAGGGCCGCACGTCTGGCTCGCACCCGTCGCCTCGTCGGTGCACGTCAGGTATCCCGCCCGATCATCCCCCGGCGTTGCGTCGTCCTCCGGAAGCTCCTGCTCGCACTGATCGATTTCGACGAACCCATCGCTACATCTCGGGTCGCACGCGATTGGCCCGATGGAAAGGACAACTCCGCACAGAAGTGCGCTGCTGCCGAGGGTCTTGACCATACGCGATTGGAGCACTGACCGATTTGCCGGATCAACGAGCGATCCCGCGCTGCTCTCCATCGAGGCGGTTAAATTCCGTAGCGGTGCGCGTGTTTCTACGACGTGCTGGGGGCGTTGGCGCAAAAGCATTGTATGCATGAGCATGGCGATGCGGCGCTCGTGGCTCGCACTGGTCGGATGGTTGCTCGCAGCGTGGGTAGGAGCTGGTTGCTCGGACAGCGGCGCGGGCCCGGACCCGATTCAAAGCGGTGCTGGAGTCGGCAACCTCGCGGGCCAGCCCTCGAGCGCGGGCGCGGCGGGCAGCGGAGGATCTCCGGTGGCTGGCGGCGCGCCGTCTGCCACGGGTGGCGCGTCGTCGGGCGCCGGGGCGGGCGGCCAACCCGTGCCCATGGCCTGGACCTGCCCGTACTTCACCTACGGGGACGGGCATTGCGATTGCGGCTGCGGGATCCCCGACAAAGATTGCCCCACGCCCGAGCTCGAGCAGTGCAAGGTGTGCGGCGGCGCGGGGAGCTGCTCACCCGGCGCGTGCCCGGGCCGCATCGACCCCGAGGACGTGACCCGCTGTTTGCCCGTGCCGGCGGCGTGGACGTGCGATGAGTCGAGGTACGGCGACGGCCGCTCGTGCGACTGCGGCTGCGGTGCGCCGGACCTCGACTGCGCGGATGAGAGCGTCGCTAGCTGCACGGACTGCGCAGCGGTCGGCTCGTGCGGAAACGGCCCGTGTCCCTCGGCGATCGCGGCGGAGGACAACACGCGCTGTGAAGTGCCCCCGCACTGGTGGTGCCAGGCGGACACCTACGGCGACGGCGTGTGCCACTGCGGCTGCGGCGTGGTCGACGTCGATTGCGCCGACGCCACGCGCGACTCGTGCGAGACCTGCGACGAGACCAGCTGCTCGCCGTTCGCCTGCTCGGTCGCGCCCGACGACAACTCGCAGTGCCCCGAGCCGCCCACGATGTGGCTCTGCTCCGATCGGCTGTGGGCTGACGGCACGCGCTGCGATTGCGGCTGCGGTGCCATCGATCCCGACTGCGAGACGCCGGGCATCGAGAGCTGCGACGACTGCGATTCTCCGGGGTCGTGCTCGGGGCCGGCCTGCCCCGGCACGATCGAGCCCGAGTACAACGGGTATTGCCAAATCCTCGAGCCGCCGGAGGGCTGGACGTGCGAGGGCGGCGCCTGGGCCGACGGCATCACCTGTGACTGCGGCTGCGGGCTCCGCGATCCCGACTGCCGCAGCGACGACGTGGCGACCTGCGCGCGCTGCCTCCACTGTGGCGGCATGGGCGCGTGTGAAGGCACCATCGACCCGGAGGACATGACGAAGTGCGGGCCGCCGCCGCCCGAGTGGATCTGCTCGGCGGAGGCGTTCCGCGACGGGATCTGTGATTGCGGTTGCGGGCTGCTGGACTCGTATTGCCAGTTCATCGAGCTCCGCTACGTGTGCGCCAACTATCCGGTGGAGGGCTGCACCGCCGGAAACCGCTCGCACATCGACCCGAGCCACAACGAGCGCTGCATCATCGAAGTGCCCGAAGACTGGACCTGCGATCGCACTTTCTACGACGACGGCTTCTGTGACTGCGGTTGCGGTGCACCCGATCTCGACTGTCCGGAAGCCGGCCTCGATGACTGCGACACGTGCGACGCCGAAGGCAGCTGCTCGGTAGAAGCGTGCCCCGGAAGCATCGATCCTGCCGAGGTTTCCCGCTGTATCGAGTAGCGCTCACTCCACCTACTCGCGTTGGATTCGCTACTCTGTTAGCCTGGAGAGATGTGGGTAACTCGTAGTTCGGGTCGCGTGGTGTTGGGTTGTGTGGTGTTGGCGCTCGCCTGTTCCTCGAGCAAGGACGACGACGAGAAGGAAGAAGGAGCGCTGCCGTGTAACCAGTCGCCCGCCGAGTGTCGAGCAAACCTCGCCGACACGTATCAGGGCGCCTACACGGGAGACGCCGCGGGCAGTCTGATCCTGGACGCAGACGCATCCGGCGACGTCGTCGGGACGGCCACCAACGGGGACGGCTCGTCGTTCGCGATTTTCGGCAGCGTGAATCAGTTCGGGAAGATCTCGGGCGAGGCGGAAGACGGGACTCGCTTCGTCGGCCAAATCGACGCGAGCGGGCGGGTGACCGGCACCTGGGAAGGCCCGGCCGGCAGTGGCACGTTCGCGGCCGTCGGCACCAAGCCCGTGACCATCCCGCCCGGTAACTCCGGGACCGGCGGTTCGGGCTCGGGTGGCGCGTCCTCTGCGAGCGGCGGTTCCCAATCCGGCGACCCCTTGGCGAACGACCCGCGCTTCACTCCGAGCATCGACACCATCTGCGCGGCCACCGCCAAATGCGGTGACGACCCCGCCGAATGCAAGGAGTCGATGCTCTTGATACGCGAGCTCATCGATCCCGAGTGCATCGACGAGCTGAATGCCTTCATGACCTGCGCCGTGAACTCTGGGCAGTGCGACGTGGCCGTGGCGTGCCAGGCTGCGTACGACGCGCTGAATGCTTGCGGCGGCTAGGGCGACGGAACTGCGCGCTTAGTCGAGCGCGGGCGTGTCGAACCACGGGTCGGTGCTACCCCGTTCGAGGCAGTCGGCGCACAGGAACTCCCCGTTCGGGCCCGGTTTCAGGTGGTGTCGATTGCCGCACGCGGAACAATGCCCCTCCTCGATCAGCCCCGCGAGCTCCGGCGCGGAGCGGGCCACGTCCTCGCGCGTGAGCATGCCGACGACTCCTTCATTGCCGACGACCACGACCGAGCCGACGGCTTCCTTCGCCATCAAGAGCGCGGCCTCGTCGGCGCGACCGTCGGGCGAGATGGTCACGACCCGCTGGTGTGCGAGATCTGCCGCGCACGAGTGAGGCGATGCGTCACGCAAGTCGCAGGTGCAGACCAAGCCGACCAGCGCACCGTGATCGACGATCGGGAAGTGGTGCACGGCTCGGCGCTCGGCGAGGCCAAACACCTCTTCCACCCGGGCGCCCGGCTCGATGGTGACGACGGGCCCGCTCATGATCTCCGAAACCAAGGGGCTGTGGTTTTGCATGAGAACTCCTGTGCCGCTCCCCGCTGCAAAGGACGAGCCAGGGCGGTGGACGGCGCTCTTGTCGCCGGGGCCCGTTCGTGAAAAGAGCGCCTCCCACCGATGGTAGAAAAGGCCCTCTCCGACGACTCCGAGGTTAGCACCTTCGATCCGCTCCCGCAGCTGGTCTCCGAGCTTCGATTACCCGCCTCGGGCATTGGGCAAGTGCTGCAGCTGATGGCGGGCGGTGCGACCGTGCCCTTCATCGCGCGCTACCGCAAAGAAGCCACGGGCGGGCTCGACGAGGTGCAGATCCGAGCCATCGCCGAGCGCGCCGAGTACCTGACGGAGCTCGAGGCGCGCCGCGCCAGCGTCGTCGCGGAGATCCGGAAACAGGGCAAGCTGACCCCGGAGTTGGCGGCAAAGCTCAAGGCGGCGAGCACCAAGACGGAGCTCGAGGATCTGTACCTGCCGTTCAAGCCGAAGCGTCGCACGCGCGCGGTGATCGCCAAGGAGCGCGGGCTCGAGCCGCTCGCGGACGCGCTCTGGGCGCAGGAGGGGAGCGTTGCGCCCGAGCTCTTGGCTCAGCAATTCGTCAACGCCGAGAAGGAAGTTCCGGACGTGGCCGCCGCCCTCGCGGGCGCGCGGGACATCTGCGCCGAGCGCCTCTCCGAGGACGCGGAGCTCCGGAGCTACCTGCGCTCGGCGTACATGAACGAAGGCGTGCTGCGCGTCGCCAAGAAGCCCGAGCACGCCGAGAAGACGACCAAGTTCGACATGTACGCGAGCTTCGAGGAGCCCGTCGCGAAGATGCCGTCGCACCGCTTCCTCGCGATCCGGCGTGGCGAGAACGAGGGCGTGCTCTACGGCCTGCTCCGGCTCGATTTCGAGCCGCACCTGCCGTACGTGCGCGCCCGCATCCCCGTCCGGCAAGGCTCGCCGTTTCAAGCGCAGCTCGAAGAGGTGATGAGCGACGCGCTCGAGCGCCTGCTCGGGCCTGCCGCGGCCAGCGACGTGCGCGTCGAGCTCAAGCTGCGCTCGGACGGCGAGGCGATCCAGGTCTTTGCCCAGAACCTGCGGGAGCTGCTGCTCGCGGCGCCGTTCGGAGGCAAGACCGTGCTGGGCATCGACCCCGGCCAGCGCACGGGCTGCAAATGCGCGGTGGTCGACGAGACCGGCAAGCTCCTCGAGCACGAGACCATCTACCTGGTTCAGGGCGACTCGGCGCTCGAGAAAGCGAAGACCACGCTGAGGAGGCTGTGTCAGGCGCACACGCCGCGCGCGGTGGCCGTCGGTAACGGCACGCACGGCCGGGAGACGGAGGCTTTCGTGCGCGAGGTGCTGAAGAGCGAGGGGCTGACCGAGACCTACTGCGTGGCGGTGAGCGAGTCGGGCGCCAGCGTCTACTCGGCGAGCGACGTCGCGCGCGACGAGTTCCCCGAGCTCGACTTGACGGTGCGCGGCGCGATCAGCATTGCGCGGCGCTTGCAGGATCCGCTGGCGGAGCTCGTGAAGGTGGACCCGAAGAGCATCGGTGTCGGTCAATATCAACACGATGTCTCGCAGCCGGCGCTCGGTCGCAAGCTCGACGAGGTCGTCGAGAGCTGCGTGAACAGCGTCGGTGTCGAGCTCAACACCGCGAGCGCGTGGCTGCTCTCGCGCGTCGCCGGTATCGGCCTGACGCTCGCCAAGCGGATCGTCGCCCACAGGAACGAGCGCGGCCGCTTCAAGTCGCGCAAGGCGCTGCTCGACGTGAGCGGCCTCGGCCCGCGCACCTTCGAGCAGGCCGCCGGTTTCCTCCGCGTCAGCGGCAGCGAGCACCCGCTCGACGCGAGCGCGGTTCACCCGGAGCGCTACGCCTTGGTGGAGCGCATGGCGGCCGATCTCGGCGTGCCGGTGGCGTCGCTGATCGGCAATTCTGCGTTGCTCGGCCGCCTTGACCTCCAGCGCTACGAAGAGGCCGGCGTCTTCACGCTGAAGGACATCCTCGCCGAGCTCGACAAACCCGGCCGCGATCCGCGAAAGGCCTTCGAGCCGCCGAAGTTCCGGGAAGACGTGCGCGAGATCGGCGATTTACGCGCCGGGATGGAGCTCGAGGGCGTGGTCACCAACATCACGGCCTTCGGGGCGTTCGTCGACATCGGCGTCCACCAGGACGGCCTCGTCCACATCTCGGAGCTCGCCGATCGCTTCGTCAAAGACCCGCACGAGATCGTCAAGGTCGGCGATCGCATCCAGGTGCGCGTGCTCGAGGTGGATCTGAACCGCAAGCGGATTGGCCTGAGCGCCCGCAAAGGGCCGCCGAAGAACGCGGACGCCGCGCGGGGGCAGCGCCCGGATGCGCGACCCGTGCCCGGCAAAGGTCAGGGCCCGCGGGCGGGCTCGCCGAAAGCAGCTCCGCCGCAAAAGACCTTCAGCAACAATCCGTTCGCGTCGTTGCTGTCCAAGCGCGATACGCCCAAAGCCTAGGCCGCGCGCCGCGCCGCCTCGAGCAACCGGCGCGCGAGCGCGCGCGAGGCCGAAGGCGCGCTACCGCCGGCCAGCATGCGCGAAAGCTCTTGGGTGCGCTCCCGATCGTCGAGGCGCTCGATGCGTGCGAGCGACCGCCCGTTTTCGACGGTCTTTTGCACGCGAAAGTGTGCGTCCGCCCGGGCGGCGATGGCCGCCTTGTGGGTCACGCACACGATCTGCTGAGTGCGGCCGAGGCGTTGCAAACGCTCCGCCATCGCTTCCACCGCCTCGCCGCCCACGCCCTGGTCGATTTCATCGAGCACGACCGTGAGACCGCGCGCCGCGCCCAGGCAGCACAGGGCGAGCGCAAAGCGGGCCCGCTCGCCGCCAGACGCGATGCGCGTGAGCGGCTCGGGGGCGATCCCGGGATTCGCGGAAAATCGCAGGTCCAGCCGGCTTCCGTGGCTGAGCTCGGCGGAGGCCGTGCGCTCGACGTTCAGGCGCACGTCGGCCGAGCCGAGCGCCAGCGCAGTGAGCTCTTTCTGCAGCCGCTCTTGCACGTCGCGTCCCACGCTCGCGCGCGCCGCAAAGAGCTCCGCGGCCAGCGCTTCCGCCGCGTCTTCCGCCGCGGACACGGCGCTCTCGAGCTCGGCGCGCCGGGTCGCGAACGACTCGAGCTCCGCGAGCCGTGCTTCGAGCGTTCGCCGGTTTTCGGCGAGCTCGTCCGGGGCGCAGCCGAGCCGCGCTGCAAGGCGCGCCATCGCCGATAAGCGTCTCTCGGCCCGTTCGAGCTCCGAGGGCTCGCACTGAAGCTCACCGGCCACCCGCTCCGCCTCTTGCGCCGCGGCTCCCACGGCGCAAATCGCCGCAGAGAGCTCGCTCTCCAGCCGCGCGAACGTCTCGCGCGCGGGCGCCCTGCGCACGGCATGCAGCAGGCGAGCGAGCTCCCGATCGATCGGCTCTTCGCGGTCCGAGAGCGCCGCCGACACGCTCGCAACCAGCTCCAGGTACTGCTGGGCGCGACTCAGCACCTCCACGCGGCGCGAGAGCGTCGAATGCTCTCCGAGCTCCGGCTCGAGCGCCTCGAGCTCCGACGCGAGCTCCGTCAGATCGCCTCGATTGGCGCCGGTGGAAGCTGCGCGCTCGAGCAGCGCTTCGAGCTCGCCACGCGCGCGCCGCAGCTCGCCCACGCGCTCGCCGACCTTCGAAACCAGCGCGCTGGCGTGCGCACGCGCGTCGAGCACCGACAACACTCCCGCGCCGCTCGCCAGGGCAGGGATCGAGCCCTGCGTGGTCAGGGACAAGAGCTCGGACATCACGCCTCCGAGCTCGGCGAGCGACGAAGCGCGACCGGCGATCTCGACGCGGGCGCGCCCGGCGCCCCGCACGCCGAGCGCGCGAGACACGAACAGCCGATCTCCGTCCAGACCCAGACTGCGAGCGAGCCCCGCCGAGTGCCCGCGGAGATCGAACTCGGCCGAAACGGCAGCGCCGGCAAGCGCGCGGGGCGCCGCCGCGCCCGACAGCAGTGTGAGCGCAGAGAGGAACAAGGACTTGCCCGCGCCGCTCTCTCCGCTCAGCACGTTCAAGCCCTTCGAAAACCGAACCTCGCCCTCGGCGATGGGACCGAGCTGACGGACCGCGAGCGAAAGCAACATGACGACCGTTTCTGTCAGAGCCGGGTCGAGGACGCCAGAGCCGCAGGGCGATGGCACGGACAAACTATGTCCTGCCGGCCGAGGGGCCGCGATACGCGGAGGGGCGCCGAGCGGGTGACCCTCGAGTCACCTACCGATTTCCTTACGGGCATTGCACGCTGCTCGGACACCATGAGCGTGCAGGTACTCATCGACTCGATCGTGCGACAGGTCACGGTGCTGATCGCCCAACTCGCGACCTCGGGCGGCATTCGTGCGCCGGTCGCGCACCTCGCCAACCAGGTATTTCTGGAGCTCGCGAACGAGCTCGAGGCGCAGGGGGTGAGTCGAAAGGTCAGCGCCGACATGTTCGGGATGGCTCTCCGCGCCTACATCCGCAAGGTGCGGCGCCTGAGCGAAGCTCAGACCGAACATGGCAGGACACTCTGGCAGGCGGTGCTCGAGTTCATCCGCGAAGAGCAGCTCGTCAGCCGCGAGCGCGTGCTCGAGCGATTTCGCCTGGACGGCGAGCTCGAGGTCTCGGCGGTGCTCCACGACCTCACGGAGAGCCACCTGGTATTCGGTTCGGGGGGCGGCCGCGCCACCGTGTTCCGCGCCGCCACGGACGAGGAGCTCGGTCGGCTGGCGCAGCTGCCGGGACAGGGCGGAATAGACGAGCTCGCGTGGGTCCTCGTCTACCGCAATGGCCCGCTCAGCGAGTCCGAGCTCGGGGAGCAATTGGCGCGCAGCGGGGAGCCGCTCGGACCGCTGGTGGAGCGGCTGATCGCCTCGGGGCGCGTGGAGCGCGACGCGCAGAACAAGCTGATGGCTCCGCGCTTCGTGATCCCGCTCGACGCGAGCGCCGGTTGGGAAGCCGCCGTGTTCGATCACCTGCAGGCGCTCGTGCAGACGGTCTGCCAGCGGCTCCGCCAGAGCGCGCCCAGCGAGCTCGTCGGAGGCAGCACTTACAACTTCGATATCTGGCCGGGACATCCGCTCGAAAGCGAGGTCAAGGGCCAGCTCGCCGACCTGCGGCGCCGCTCGACGGCGTTGCGCCTGCGAGTCGACGAACACAACCAACGGCACGGTCTCCCGCGAGACGTGCAACGAGTCACGACCTACATGGGGCAATGCTGGATCGACCGAGATATCCAGGCGGATTCAGCGGAGAAGGGTGAGAACGAACCATGATCAAGCGGATTTGGGTGAAGGGCCTGTGCCTGGCAGCAGTCGTCAACGGCTGCACCTCCGACGTGAGCCTCTCCCGGAGCACGGGCGAGTCGCACTTCCTCGCCTACTGTGATTCGAGCTGCGGAGACGACCTCGACTGCATCTCCGGGGTCTGCACCCGTGGCTGCCTCGTAGACGAAAACACGTGCGGAGATCTCGCAGCCGAGGCGAGCTGTACGGACCAGAGCATCGAGCCCGGCAAGGTCGCGGTGTGCGACGTGGAATGCACGGAAGACGCGGATTGCGAGGGCGTCGCGAGCGGACATCGCTGCGACGCCGGATACTGCCGCGGCGGAGACCCGCCGGGAGGCAACGGAGGCGGCACGAACGAGTGTTCGCGCGGTACCCTGAGTTACAAGCGCCCTGACGGCTCGGACAGGCGCTGCGAGTCCTGCAGCTGCAGCGAGCTCACGGCGTGTGAGGCCATCGATTGCGATGCAGGGCTGCCGATCTACCCCTGCACCACGCGCGATCTGGAAGAGGTGCCCGAGCAGTACGAGCTCGACATCTACCCGCATTTCGACGGAGACATCCTCGAGCTCGAGTTCGAAGCCGGCGGTGGCTGCGAGTCCCACGCGATCTCGTTGTGCTACGACCCCGCCTTCAGGGAGAGCGCACCCGTACGGACCTCCTTGCGCTTGCGCCACGACCTGAGCGGTATCCAGATCTGCACGGCGCTCTTCTACGAGAAGGTGCGCTTCGATCTCGGCCCGCTGCGGCGTTACTACGAGGACCGATACCTCAGGTCCACCGGCGTGATCGCCACCAATTATGGCGCGTACGGGTTCGGCGAGCTCTCGTGCGACCAGCGCCGCTGGGTAGCGAGCGATCAGGTCCGAGAGGCCGTAGAATCGATGGACAACCGCTGCACCGCGGACGAAGATTGCGCCGCGGTCGAGACCGCCACTTCCTGCACGGACGGCTGCCAAGCTCTGGTCGTCAGCCGGGAGGTGGAGGGATTGGAGGCGGAAATCGAGCGCATCGACGCGGCCGTGTGCGACTCCTGCGAATCACTCCCGAGCGTCTGCGCACCGGCAGTTCCCCGGTGCGTGGAGGGCCTTTGCACCAGCGAGTGAGAGCCACCGGAGCTCAACGCTCGGCGTCACAGGCAGGGCTCTTCCTGGGAACGACGCCCTGCCAGGTGGCGTCGTTGTCCGGGTTGCAATCGCCTGCGGCGGTTACGCGCACGAAGCTCTCTTGCCCGCCGCCAACGCCGTCGGTCTGGAAGACGAACGACGGCAACGTCAGCGGCATGAACATCAAAAACCAGACTTTGTACGGCGGCTTCATGGAGCGCACGGCCGCGAAGATCCAGGCGCTCGCCACCCTGGCCGAGCGCGGTCAGATCCGCGCGGTCATCGACAGCAGCTTTCCGCTCGAGCGCAGCGCGGACGCCCACCGGAAAATCGAAGCTGGCGGAATGAAGGGGAAGATCGTGATCTTGGTCTGACCGCGCTTTTTTCGTGTCAGGCCCGAGCGAGCTCCGGGGAAGTAATACGCGGTGGTGCTTCGATGGCATCGCCGGAGAGGAATTCGGAGCTCATGACCAAAGCCACGCTGTCATCCTTCGCCGTGCTGCTGTGCGCGAGCGCGTTCGGGGCCTGCGCCGCCCCCGTCGGCTCGGAGGAGTTTACCGACACGGACTACGAACGAGAGTCCGTGGGCGAGACGCAGCAAGCGCTGTTTCACCTGTGCGAAAACGTGAGGATCGAGGTCGAGAACCGGCGGGTGGACGGAGACGGCGCCACGCCCGCGATCAAGGTGACCGCGCTATCTTTCTACGATTCAGACAGAGACCGCTGGAACAAACAGAGCGTCCGCAACCGCATCATCGGCTACGACGACGATTACCCCTTCGTCGAAGATCTGGAGAACGCCGACGGTCACACGATCACGCGCTGGCGCGTGTATTACAAATACGATCTCGGGAACGGCTGGAGCAGCGAGCGGAATCAAGAGCTCAACACCGCTGACGAGGAGTGCGAAGACGACATGACCGTCGAGCTGTCCGTCACGGGCTGACGCGTCGCCCAGACTGCGCCAGATTGGGACACCGGGGAGGACGGGCACTGGGCCGTGGCTTGAGCTAACCTGCCGCCCCTTATGTCCTGGCTCGTGCAGCGCGGTCTGACGGTTTACCTGGTAGGGGTAGCCGCGCTGCTGCCTGGCTTGCCTGGTTGTGGGGCGGGCTCGGCCGAAGACGCGGCCGAAAACGCCGACCGCGTCTTCGTCAGCCAGGCGGGCTCGAACACGATCCTCGCGATCGACGCCGCATCGGGGGAGCCGCTGGCCCGGATCGACGTCGGGATGCTGCCGCACAACCTCGTGGTGTCGCCCGACCAGCGCACGCTCTACGTGTCGCTGGTGGGCTCTCAGGCGATCGCCGAGGTCGACACGGCTTCGCTGAGCGTGCGCCGGACGCTGCTGACGGCCCCCGTTCCCGAGCGGCGGGTCGAGGACGACAGCGTGATTCAGGCGCACCTCGACGAAGACGCTTTGTCGGCCACGACCTGCTACGGCTGTCACCACCCGGGCGGTGCCGAGCCGAAATACGCCGGGGATCGCCCGTTCGGTTTGCTGCTCTCCTCCGACGCCCGGCAGCTGTACGTGACGCATCTGCGCGAGTCGCGGCTCAGCGTGCTCGCTCTCGACCAGGGCGAGATCGAGAGCGCGACGTCACTCGAGCCAGCCGGAGCGGCCACCGAGGTCGTCGCCATCGACCGCCTCGGCGAGGACGAGCTCTGGGTAGCGCTGCGCGCGATCCAACCGTCGAAAGAGCCGGGGGCGCTGCGTCGCCTGAACGCCACGACGTTCGAGCCGCTCTCCGAGTTGCCGACCGGCGCCGATCCCGCCGCCCTGCTGGCGATGCGCGAGCGCGGCAGCGTGCTCGTGTCGAACTTCGAGAGCAACACGATCACGATCCACAGCGTGTCCGATGACGGCGCCGTTTCGAGCAGTCAGATCGAGGCCTCGCCGGGGCCCTATGGGCTGCTCGCGCTCGACGCGGACCGCGTGTTGTCGCTCGATTATTACTCGGACGCCGTCTCATTTTTGGATGTTGCTGCCGGAACCGCCGAGACGCTGACGCTCGAAAGCCTCGGAGCCCCTTACGCCAATCCGACCCACGCCGCTCTCTCGTCCGACGGTAAGAGCGCTTGGATCGTGACCAGCGGCACCGATGGCCATCTGCTCGAGCTCGATTTACAATCGCGCCGCATCGTTCGCGACCTTCCGATCGACGGCCTTTCATTCGACGTGGCGGTCGTGAGCGGAACTTCTCCGTGAACGCCGCTGCGCGCTGCCAGGAGCCCACCCCATGAGAACGCAACTTAGCCTCGCTTTCGTGATCACCTTGCTGTGTCAGAACCTCATCGCTTGTGGAGACGACGGCGCCGACGGCACCGCCGAGACCGGCGGAAAGAGCGGCACCGGCGGCCGAGACGCCACGGGCGGCAAGAGCCCGGAGGGCGGCGAGGCTGGCAGCTCCGAGCCCCCGCGCGTGACCCCGGAAGAGCCGGGCACGGTCTACGGCATCGTCACGGACATCGGTACGGGGGCGGGCGTTTCGGGAGCGCGCGTGGAGGCCGGCGGACAGAGCACCACCACTGATGAACGGGGGACCTTCGAGCTCGACGGCCTCGACGAGGGCGAGGTCACGCTGGCGATCAGCGCCGAAGACTATGCGCCGGCCTTCGCCTCGGCCGAGATCGGCGATACGACGCAGCCGGTGCTGGCTCGCATGAAAAAGCAGGGCACCCCGCAGTCCTACTCCACGAGCAGCGCCAGGACGCTGTCCGAGGTCACGGAAGCCGGGCCCTACGCGGTGATCCTCGAGCCGGATAGCCTCGACACGGACGACACCGAGCTCACGATCTCGATCACACCGCTCGATCCCACGAAAGAGGGCGACGCGCTGCCCGGGACGTTGGTGGCCGGCGGCGCGACCTCGACGCTGCTCGTCCCGGTCACGTTCGCCGAGTTCAGCATCCTCGACTCGAACGGCGAGCGCGTGAACCTGCGCGACTCGGCGAGCGCGATCGTCGAGCTGCCGATCCCGCCCGCGCTCCGCGACGAATACCCGCTCGACTCCAAGATCCATTGCTACGCGTACGACCCGAGCACCGGAAAGTGGGAAGACTTCGTCGAGGGCACCGTGCAGATCTCGTCGGTGGACGGCACGAGCCCCGTGCTGGCGGCCTCGGTGCGTCACTTCTCGTGGTACGGCGGCGCGCCCGAGGGGGACGATTGCGTGGACGTCTACGTGAAGGTGGTGAGCGCGGTCGACGGCAAGCCGCTCGGTAACGCGCGCGTCGAAGCCACGCCCGGCACCACCTCCTACACCGATGCCGACGGCGTCGCGCTCGTGCGCTCGACGGCCGGCAGGTCCAACTACGTCGCTTACCAGACCGGCCTCGACGTCGACGGCTCGCTCACGGGCATGAAGGGCGCCAAGTACATCGAGTTCGGGCGCGTCGACGAAGAGCTGGTCGGCCTAGTGCAGAAGCCGTGCACCGGCGATCCGAGCCCGACGCCGGGCCAGAGCGGCGTGCGCGGCTCTGCGAACACCCCGCTCGTTCTCGAGGTCGGCCGCGTTACGGGCGTGCTCTACGAAGCCACCGGCATCCTCTCGGCGGGCGAGGGCACGAGCCAGATCCAGGTCGTCGTTCAGGAGGGCATCCCCGGCCCCGACGGCTCCATCGAAAACCCGATGACGACGAGCGGCGCGCGGATCTGGTTCAGCGAAGTCGGCGGCGACAGCGAGCCGATCGAGCTCGAGGAAATCACGGGCTCGGGCGTGTACATGCCGTCCGCCGAAATCGTCGTGACCGCCGGAAAAGAGTATGCGCTGTCGATCGACGGGGACGGCAACGGCAGCATCGACGGCAGTGGCAGCGCCTTTGCCATCGGCACCGTCGAATGGACCAACCCCGCTGACGGCGACACCGTGGACTCGTCCAATTTCACCGCCAGCTGGTCCGACACCGGCAGTGAAGTGGGCGGCGAAGCCTACGCACCGGTTTACCAAGCCGTGATCTCGTCCGACGACGGCAGCGACGCCTCCGTCTACATCGGCACCGATCGCGAGTACATGGTCGAGAGCTACCTGAACCCCGGTGAAGGCCTCTTGCCCGGGACCTATACCGGGACCGTCTTCGGCTTCAGTGGAGCTTTCTCCGCCGGCAACGTGACCATCAGCAACAACATCACCGGCCAGGGCGTGACCGGCTTGTTCTACAGCTTCTCGAGCTCTTCGGAGGACATCACGTTCACGGTGGAGTGAGGCGTCTCACTCGGCGTCTCACTCAGCGTCTTCGGGAGCCACAGCCTCCAGGAGGGCCTCGAGCTCGGTTTTGCCGGCCTTGAGGCCCACCTTGCCGAACGCGCGCAGCAGCGACGCCATCACGTTCGGGTCCTGCGCGATCACGGCGGCCATCGCTACGCTGTTTTCCTGCACGCCGAGCAAGAACGAGCGCCGCGCGTCGCGGTTCTTTCCGACCTCGCTCATCAGAGCTTTCAGAGTGCGGCGCACGGATTCGTCGTGCTGAACGAGGACCATCGCGGCGATCTGCGGGCGCTCCCGGATCGCCTCCGAGACGGCGCCGAGCGGGGCGGGTTCGTCGCTGACCTCGTCCAGTGTGGCGATCAGGATCTGCCGCAGGCCCTCGGGGTGATCCGCCAGGCGGCGCGCGGTCAGCCGCGACAGCGCGTCATCGCTCAGCTTCCGCGCCGTGTTTTGTAGGAAGCGATCGAGCGTTTTCGGGTGCTTCAACGTGAGAGCGAACAACTCGTCCACGTATTCGGGATGCTGATCCAGTACGCGTAGCGTCGCCTCGAGCGATTCGGGGCGCAGGGCGTCGTTCGAGAGCGCGGCGTCGACTGCGGGTTTCTGCGAGCTCGCGGCGCAAGCTATGGCGACGCTCGCCGCGACGGCGACCCAGGTGAAGGGGACGTGCCGCGCGCGGCGCCGGCGCTTGATCATCCCTCGCAGCGAGCAAGCGTCGTGCCCGCGGGATGCGGCTCGCTCACGCGCCTCGACCCATTCCGCCACAACGCGACGCGAAGCCGCGCAGTTCTCTGCCGAATCGCGGAGTTTTCGGCCCTGCCGTCGCGGCCCGCGTCTTGCAAACCGGCAACCCTGGTTCCCCAAGGAAAGAATGCAGATGAACTCCTCAATTCAGCACAGGTGGTTGGCGAGCGGATTCGCTCTGTTGGTCGTGCTCGGGTGCAAGCGCACCGAGTCCGAGGACTCGACGGGCGCGAGTGAGGTGACGCCGACCGTCGAGTCGCTCCGGGCTGACAACACCAAGAAGAACGAGCGCGACCGCGACGGCGACACCGTCACTCCCGGCGACCAGGCCGAGAACGACGCGGATCGCTCGATCACCCAACGCATTCGCCAGGCTGTCGTCGACAAGGACGGCCTGTCGACGAACGCGAAGAACGTGAAAATCATGACCGCGAACGGCGTCGTGACCCTGCGCGGCCCGGTGCAGTCCGCGGGTGAAAAGTCCAGCATTGCCAGCATCGCTCAGACAACCGAAGGCGTCTCGCGCGTCGACAATCAGCTCGAAGTCGCGGCCAACGAACCCTCGAAGGAATGAACATGGCTTCTAAAAAATCCGTAGTCGGCCTCCTCCCCAGCGAAGCCAGCGCCGAGACCGTCGTCGACGCGCTCTCGAACGCCGGCTTTCCGAGCTCCGATATCTCGGCGCTGTTCTCGGACACGAGCGGCACCCGAAACTTCGCCCACGAAAAGCACACCAAGGCGCCAGAAGGCGCGGTCGCGGGCGCAGGCGCGGGTGGCGCGATCGGTGGCGCGCTCGGCCTGCTCGCTGGCATCGGTGCCCTCGCGATCCCCGGCCTCGGCCCGTTCATCGCTGCGGGCCCGATCATGGCTGCTCTAAGCGGCGTGGCGGTCGGCGGCGCGGTCGGTGGCATCACCGGCGCGCTGGTCGGCCTCGGCATCCCGGAAATCGAAGCCAAAGCTTACGAGGGAAAGATCGCCGCGGGCAGTGTGCTCGTCTCGGTTCACGTGAACAACGGTGACGAGCGCGACGTCGCCAAGCGCATCTTCGAGCGCGCCCACGCCAGCGACGTGGTCACCGTAGGCGAAGAGAGCGTGCGGTAGCGAGCGCGATTTCCACTATTTGGGTTCGTCGAGATTGCATCTCTTCGGCTGGCCGCAGTATTTGGCCGAGTTCGACATTCGAAGTCGGAGGTCGGAGACCGCGGCCAGTAAATCCCATACCGTGGCGGGATGCGACAAGTGATATCCCCGCGGCGTCGCAAAGTCCGCGCTCCGCGAGCGCCTCACTTACTTGAGCGCGGAAGTTGTGGCGCCTCGAACGTGCCGTGACCCACGTCACCCGCGCCGGAGTGCCCGGTGATCAGGTCGAGCTCGGCCTGTTCGAAGAGACGTGGCTGGAGCGTCGATCGACCACATCGCCTTTAGCCTCGGTTTCGCTCCATCCGCGTGTCGAAGAGTGTTCAGAGTGGCGCTCAGCGCGCCGACCCAGGGCGCCGAGACTTCGGAGTCGCTCTCGCGAGGGTCCACCGAGCAAGGCTCCGACCGACACACGCTTCGCATCCGCCACATGAGCCCTTTCGCCGGAAGGCGGGTTCGGTATTCGCAGGGACGTCGGGAGCGGAGTTGGCACCGGCGGTGGCAGCAGATCGAAATTCCGCCGATAATGGTGGCCGTACAGTGTCCAAACGCGTTTTGA
Organism: Polyangiaceae bacterium; assembly: GCA_025937835.1. Lineage (GTDB taxonomy): Bacteria > Myxococcota_A > Polyangia > Polyangiales > Polyangiaceae > PMG-095. The sequence goes on along the minus strand of JAICQO010000086.1, from coordinate 10,725 downwards.
GCCTTTCCGCCGCGCCAGACGCTCGTGTGTACTTCCGCGCCTGGTGACGGCCGAGCGCCCGTGGTACGTGGCGCGCATGGTGAGGATGATGCGTGGGTATCGCGCTACGGCGACCGTGTGTGGCGCACTGACGTTGCTCGCGGGTTCTTGCTCGATCGACGACGGCTACGACTTCGACGGTGAGGGCGCTGGATCGGGCAACGAGGGCGGCGAACGCAATTCAGAGCTCGGGGGCGCGCCGTCCGCGGGTGAAGCGGGCTCGTCCGCCAAGGCGGGCGGAAGCGCCGGCGCTTCCTTCGATCCGTGCGCGCAAAAGCCCTGCAAGAACGGCGGCACGTGCCGGACCTCGGCGAGCGGCTTCGACTGTTCGTGCCCGGCCAACTTCGCCCCTCCGACCTGCGAGAGCACCAGCAGCGGAGGCAGTAGTGGCGAGGGAGCTGCTTCGGGCAACACCGGCGGCAAGAGCGAACCCGACCTCGGAAGCGCGGGGCGCAGCGACGCGGGCGGCAGCGCCGGCGCGAGCGGCGGCAGCGCTGGCGCCAACGCATCGGGTGCGCAAGCGGGGGGCGAGGCACCCCTGAGGGACAACGGCGTAGCGTGCGACGCGGGCACGGAGTGTTCGAGCGGTCTCTGCGGCTCGGAGGGGGTCTGCTGCGACGCCGAGTGCGACGGACAGTGCGAGTCCTGCCTGAGCCCTGCCAATCGCGGGACTTGCGTGGCCGTGACGACGCCGAAGGAACCCTGCGACGGGACCGACACACCCTGCGGTGGAGTCTGCAACGGAACGGCGCGTTCGAGTTGCGTCTACCCCTCGACGGCGACGGTGTGCGCTGCCCCGTCCTGCACGGCGGCGGGCGCGCGCGGAGAATCGAAGTGCAACGGCGCCGGGCAGTGCGTGGCGCCGAACCCGATGACTTGTGTGTACGGGTGCGACGGCGCGAGCTGCGCGCTCTGCAGGCAGAAACACAGCTCGAATTTACTCGTCAACCCGGGCTTCGACGGCGGGTTGACCTCGTGGAACGGCGGCACGTTCGCGAACTACAGCTCGAATGACGCCGACGACTGCGCCAGTTCCGGTTCTTTTGCGCTCGACTACCTGCAAGAGATGTCGCAATGCGTGAGCGACGTCACGCCGGGAACCCGCTACTACCTGGCGTTTCGTTTCAAAGGCTGGGACGACTCCGACACCCACGCCGCCTACTGTCTCGTCAACTTCAAGTCGGGCGCCGACTGTGAGGGCGACAACCTCTCCACAGTCGATGCTTCTGCCACGTCGAATGGCGCTTGGGTCACGGCGGTCGCCAACAGCAGCGTGGCGCCCGCCGGTGCCGTGAGCATGGTGTTCGCCTGCAGCGGCTCCGTCGGGCACGGGTTTTACGACCAGCTGTATCTGGGTACGTCGTCGACCGCTCGCTTCTGAGCACCACCGACCTGGCCCCTCTAGGCGCCGGCGCCCTGGCCCGCGAAGGAACGGGATGTTGCGGAGCTCGTGCGCCAGGCCGAAGCCGCCGCCAAGCTCGGCGATCGCGGGGCCGTTCTGCGGGGACGAGCGCCAGCGCGGCTTAGTTCCGCGCCGAGCAGCGGATGCTCGCTCCCCGGCCACAGAAGGCGGATACTCTGGGGTCGTGGTCGCGGGACGTATCGTCGCTTCGAAGTACTGCCTTCTCTACGAGATCGGTCGGGGAGGGATGGGCTCGGTGTGGGTCGCCGAACACCTGACGTTGCGCTCCCAAGTGGCCGTCAAGCTCATCGACGGCGAGCTTGCGTCCGCGCCCGACGTCGTGAAGCGCTTCGAGCGCGAGGCGTGCGCCGCGGCCTCGCTCCGCAGTCCGCACGTCGTTCAGGTGCTCGACTTCGGCGTCGACGGCGGCTGCCCGTACCTGGTGATGGAGTATCTGGGTGGCGAGAGCCTGGGAGCGCGCTTGCGCCGCACCGCCCCGCTCTCACCCAGTGACATCTGGAGCGTGGTCAGCGGCGTCGGGCGAGCCATGAGCCGCGCACATGCGCAGGCAGTCATTCACCGGGATCTGAAGCCCGACAACGTCTTCCTCGTGGACGACCCCGGTGGCTCCTACGTGAAGGTCCTCGACTTCGGGATCGCGAAGGCGCTGCGAACCAACCGGAGCGTGGCCGCCACTCAGCTCACCCAGAGCGGAGCCCTGATTGGGACGCCGCACTACATGAGCCCGGAGCAAGCCGAGGGCCGCGCCATCGACGCGCGCTCGGACTTGTGGAGCATGGCGGTGATCGTGTTCGAGTGCGTCACCCGCGAGCTACCCTTCGACGGAGCGTCGCTGCCCGCGATTTTCCGGTCAATCTGCTTCGATCCCGTGATCGTCCCGTCGCAGCTCGCGCCGGTGCCGCCGGGCTTCGACGCGTGGTTTGCGCACGCGACCGCGCGGGACCCCCACCGCCGCTTCCAGACGGTTGATGCCTTCTGCGCCGCGCTCGAGCCCTGTTTGGCGCAGCCGAGGGAGCAGTGGGTACAGGACCCGAGCGACGGCCCGACTACGCGCTACAGCCGCCCGACGCCCGATCCCACGACCGTCGTCGAGGCCTTTCCAATGTACCTCACCGATCGCCGCACGGACGCGCGCTTTCCGTCCTCCATCCCCGCGGGCATCAACGGCCGGAGCGATCTCCGTCACGTCGCCCTGGTCCACAACACGAGCCGCAGCGGCGCGCTGCTCGCGACGCGCAACTCTTACGACCGTCACGAGTCGTTGATCCTGGCGCTCCAGCTTTACGGCGAGCATCGCGGGCAACAAGTTGCCGCCGAGGTCGTGCACGTCGAGCCGCGCACCGAAGACCCGATCTGGCGTTTCAACGTCGGAGTCCGCTTCAAGACCCCGCTCGAAGACGCCCTCATGCGCGAGATCGAGCGCCGCGCTCGCGATGCGACCGCGCTGGGCGAGGCGAAACGAGCGCGCTGAGGGTTTCGTGCGCGATTCCCGGGCGCAGAAGGGGTATGCGAAGACGAAGAGGCGAGCCGCGCTAGTCCAGTGCGACCATGCCCCAGACATTGCCTCGCCGGCGCCCGGCACTGGACGTGAGCGCGTGGTCGCCCCGGTGCACGCGCATGAACAAGCCGGGCTTGGGCGCCATCACGATGCTGATCACGCGGTCTAGCGGCTTGTCCTGATCGAGCTCGAAGCGAAAGCGCTGGAGCAAGATCGCGAGCACGATCTTGAGCTCCATCATCGCGAACGCGCTGCCGATGCACATTCGCGAGCCAGCACCGAACGGGCTGAACGCGTAAGGCCCGGGATCGAAGCCCTCCCATCGCGCGGGACGAAAGCGATCGGGCTCGGGGTAGAGCTCGGGATCTCGGTGCGTGTGGTAGACGCTGGTGATCACCTCGCTGCCGGCGGGCACCGCGAAGCCGCCGAGCTCGGCAGGCTGCGCGACGATCCGGTGGTTCAGCCGCCCCGGCGGTAACAAGCGCAGGCTCTCCTTGATCACGCCCTCGAGCAGCGGCAGCGAGCCGAGCTGGTCGGTGCGCGGTGCTTCTCCGCCCAGCACGGACGCCAGCTCCTCGCGGAGCTCGGCCACGATCCGGGGGTGTTGCGACAACAGGAACAGCGTCCAGCACAAGGCGTTGGCGCTGGTCTCGTGTCCGGCGGCAAACAGCACCCCGGTGTGACCGACGAGCTCGTCGTCGCCGAGCGGCGCTCCCTGTTCGTCGCGCGCTTCCAGCAGCATCGACAGCACGTCGGCGCCGGATCCGAGCCGCCGGCGCTCCGCGATCAGCTCGCCGAGCTGAACGTCGATCGACCGCGAAAGCTCGAGAAAGCGCCGGTAGGGCAGCCACGGCGCGTCGTAGGGCAGCGCGGCTGCGGGCCGGAAAGCCTGCATCCAACTGGCGAGCGAGCGCGCGATCGACAGACCTTGCTCGCGCATGTCGGCGCCGAAAAGCGTCTTGGTCGCGATCCGCAGCGTGAGCTCGGTCATGTCGTCGCGGATGTTTCGCACCGCGCCGAGCTCGAAGCGCTCGATCACCGCCTCCGTGATCGACACCATGTCGTCGCGATACTGATCGATGCGGCTCTTGTGAAATGCGGGCAGCATCAGACGCCGCCGCTCGCGGTGCTCCTCGCCGTTGACGTTGAAGAGCCCCGTCATCACCCGTAGTAGCGGTCGCGTGCGCTCGGTTGCGCCCTGCCCCGGATACAGCGGCCCCGACAGCGGCGTCTTGTGAAACCTCTCCGCGTCGGACAAGAGCGCGCGATTCAGCTCCGGCCCGCGCACGAACACGATCGCCGGCGTATCGCGGCCCGGCGAGGCGATCCGCCGCGACCGCCCGCGCACCAGCGCCGCGATCGGCCCGTACTGCCGAAACAGCCGCTCCACGTGCGCGAGCGGATCGAGCACGAAACTCAGCAAATTTCCGTTCGTGCCGAGGACGGGCCACGGCCGCGGTCCGGGCAAGCTGTTAGGCGTCATGGGGTCCGGGAGGATCCACCGGCGCGCTGCCGCCGACAAGCGGACCGAGCGGCCTTCGGGTACTATCACGGCGCCATGGCGTCGCCCCTTTCGCCTCAACGCCCGATCGCGGGCACGCTGGTGCTCGCGGGCGCTCTCGTGCTCTCTTGCAGCGAGGACGCGAGCCAACCACCTGCGCCGCCGCCGGCCACGATCGACCCGCTCAACGCCGCGGCCGCGCCGCAGATCACGGACGAGCAGTACACTGCCGCAGCGGCGTCCGCCGGCTCAGCTAGCGACGCTCCAGGCGGCACGACCGAGATCGTCGATATCAGCGGTGCGGCTTTTCGGCTGATCGAAGTGCCTGCGCTCGACACCCCGAGCCTCGTCAGCACGCCCGACGGCTGGTTCGCCCTGTCGCGCCGGCTTCTCGGCAGTGGCAAGGTGATCGGGGGCGCAGAAACCGCCTTGTTTCGCTCGACGGACGGCGTGCGCTGGCACTCGGTCGCGCTGGACCCCGGGCACGACGACCTGGCTCTGAGGGACATCGCTTATGGTGACGGCATCTACGTGCTGGCGGGCGAGCGGCTGGGCGAGGGTGGTGGAGGCGTGTTCTTCACGTCGACCGACGGAGAGCACTGGCGAGAGGTCGCGCAGCCAAGTGCCGATCCGTCACGGCAGTTTCGCACGGTCGACTTCGCTGGTGGATTGTTTTTCGGATTTGGCTTCCGCACGCTGGCGGTGTCCGCCGACGGCGTCAGTTGGACGGAGGGGTCGAGCGATCTGCTTCAGTTCGGATCGGCGGCATACGGCAACGGCCGTTACGTCTTGGCCGGCAACGGCCCGATGCAAGTTTCTGAAGACGGCCGCTCGTGGGTCAGCGTCGATGTGCCGTGCGATATCCAGGATCTGTGCATCACCGATCCGAGCGGGAACGTCGGGCAAGGCGTGCACCGGCACCTGTTGTTCATCGAGGGCGCCTTTTACGCCGATCAGGTCTGGTCGACCGACGGCACCCGCTGGCAGACGTTGCCCGGGCGTTATCCGGCAGCTTACGTCGGTGGCCGCTTCCTCGGCGGTGGTCCGTTCCATCTCCAAGCCTGGACGCCTGACGGAGATCCCGAGCGCCTGCACGTGATCCGCCCTTCAGCGACTTCGGTGCGCGTGAACGGCCGCGGCGCGCTCGGCGTGGGAAAGCTCGACCGCGACCAGCCGATCCCGGACACGGTCGACGTGTCGTTCGAGGACGGGCTCGATTGCACGACCGCGAGCTGCATCATCGTCGATCAGAACCTCTACCTCGTGCCCCCGGTCGGAACAGAACCTTTACCGGATCGCATCCCGCGTGATTCGGAGGGCGCGCCGCTCTTGTCGGACGAATGCCCCGTTTCCCAAATGCTCACTTGCGAGGACTACGCGGAGCGGCAGGGCTGCAGCTGTGAGCCGACGGCCCCCGCGGCCCCAGAACATTGCGGCGACGTGGGGGATTTCCGCTGCACGGCCGCCTTCGAGCAGCGAGACGGCGAATGGGAGGTGCCCGAAGTCGGCGCTGCGGCCTGCGATTGCGGTGCGGTCGACCCGAACGAGCCGGCGACGTTCGGCACCGAGTGCGAAAGCGATCCCAGCCTGTGCGCTGCGCCGCTCGAGTGCCTCGAGGTGGACGCGCCGCCGTCCGCCGGGCCTCCGCTTTCGCGCCCATACATCTGCACGGCCGCCTGCGTCACCGACGACGACTGCCCGAGCTGGGAAGCCACCGGCTACTGCGACGGCCCGGTTCAATTGCGTTGTTCCCAAGGCAGCTGCCAGCCGCGCGCCTGCGAGTGACCTCGCGCAGCGCCAAGGTAGGTCCCGACTCTGCAAGGTAGGAACGAGGGTGCAACGTCGGGGATCCTGGGCGGCCCTCCGCTTGCGCGATAGGGCAAGACGAGCCAACACGAAAGGACGTGACTTGCGCTTTTGATTGTCGCTGGGCTCGCTTCGCACCGGCACTGGCGCTCTCGTTGACGCTCCTGGCTCCGAACGCTGCGGCGAACGCGACGACGAGCGAACCGTACGAAGAGAGCGACGCGCGGATGGCAGCGCGCGTGCTGGCGGCGCAGGGCTCTGCGGCGTTCGAGGAGCGAGACTTCGAGCGCGCGCTCGACCTGTTCGCCCGTGCCAGCGCCATCATCCCGGCCCCCACGATCACGCTGATGGAGGCGCGCTCGCTGGTGGAGCTCGGACGGCTCGTCGAAGCGGCGGACAAGTACGTCACGACCCAGCGCATGCTTTCGCTCGACCCCGCCAACGCCGTCTTTCGCAACGCCGCCGAGACCGCCGAACGCGAGCTCGAGCTGCTCCTGCCGCGGATCCCGACCCTGCGCGTGCGCTTGCTCCGCATCACCCCGAGCGAAGAGCCCGAGATCCAGATCAACGGCCGAAAAATCCCGCCCGCGCTGGCCTCGGTCGAGCGCCCCGCCGACCCCGGCTCGTACCGCGTCGAGGTCCGGCTCGCGACCGGCCTCGTCACTCGCGAGGTCACGCTGACAGAGGGCCAGCACCTGGACGTCGACATCACCCCGCTCGAACCCGCACCCCCGAAGCCGCGTCCAGTGGTCACTGCGCCTCAAAACCTCGCTCCCCCGAAACCACGGCCCGCCCCGAGGTCGTTCAACGCTCTGGGGTGGACCGTGACCGGCGCAGGCGCCGCATTCATCGGTGCGGGCGCCGTCGCCGGCATCATCGCCCTCAACACCAAATCCGATCTCGAAGACGTCTGTAACCCGCTGTGCCCACGCGAGTATTCGGACGACCTCGACAAGTGGCGCCTCACGCGGACCCTCTCGTACGTCGGCTTCGGTCTCGGCATCGCCGGCGTCGCGAGCGGCACCTATCTGCTCTTGCGCCCCGCGCCGAGCGTCGGCAAGGCTCCCCGCAAGTCCGGCGTTGCGCTCGCGGTCGGCCCCGCCTCGCTCTCCCTCCGCGGGCACTTCCAATGATGCGCGCCCGCTGGCTCCTCGCGTCGCTCTTGCCCCTCGCCCTCACGCGCTGCGCGCTCTCCGACGATTTCGCACTCGAGCCCGCCGGCCCTGCCGATACCAAGGCCGACCCCGCGCCTCCGCCCGCCAAGGGCGGCTCCACTTCGGAGCCCGGCGCCACCGATAAGGGCGGCTCGACCGGCGGCACACTCGTCGGCCCCGGCGGCAAAACCGGCATGCCCCCCGCGGGCGGCGTCGGCGGTGCATCCGCGGGCAGCGGAGGAATCACCGGCCCCGCACCCGCCAGACCGGGTGACATGGGCGAGGCAGGCGACGCGGCCATCGGACCCATCGCGGGCAATGGCGGCACCACATCGACCTGCATCCCCGAGCCAGAAATCTGCGACGGCGTCAGCAACGACTGCGACGCAGAGATCGACGAAGACGGCGCCTGCCCGAGCGACTGCAGCCTCAAAAGCTACGACGGCCACCTCTACGCCCTCTGCCTCTTTCCCGACGAAGCCGAGTGGGCCAACTACGAAGAAGCACTGAGCCGTTGCGCCGAGCTCGGAGGCCAGCTCGACTCGAGCTCGGACTTCGCGCTCACAGCAATCGGGTCCAAACCCGAAAACGACTTCTTGAAGGAGTGGATCAAGAAGATCGCGCCGCTCTCGAAAGAAGTCATGGTCTGGTCGGGCGCCAACGATATCGATCAAGAGCGCGCCTGGGTCTGGGGTCAGGGCGCCTCCGCCGTGCGCTTCTTCGATCAGGCCCGCGAAGGCGGCGGCAAAGCCATCGGCGCCGCATTCGAAGACTTTCCCCCCGACAAACCCAACAGCGCGAACGACTGGGACGAAGACTGCGGCGGCTTCGACTCCGAGCTCGCCTGGCAATGGAACGACTTCAAGTGCGAAGACCCGAGGCTCGGGTACGTGTGCGAAGAAGTGCCATGAAAATGGCCTGACGGCAGCGTGACCAGGCCCCCGACGCACAGCGGGAGCGCGACGTGGGGGGTTCTGGGAGAGCGTAGCTATCAGTCGCCGGCTCGCGTTCGTCGCCTGCCCTCCACCACGGTGTGTGCGTTGCGCCCGAAGCTCCAGCGGATCCTGGACGCTGGAGGCATCGCAGAAATCTGTCCCCGATGAATGCCCTCGAGATGGCACCAGCTGCAGAGGCTGGTCAGGTTCTCGTCCGAGTCGTCGCCGCCGTGCGACCGGAAGCGCAGGTGATGCGGCGTCACGTCGCGGCGCCCGCAACACGGACTCTGACAGCGGTGCCGATCACGCTCGTAAATGTGCGCGTAGTCCACCTCGGAACGGCGGGGGCGCCACGTGTCCAGGAAGAGCTCGCAAGCGAACCGCAGAAATGTCGTATCACGCAGGGCAGACCCGCGATGGCGCAGATAAATGGCCTCCCAGTGCCGAAAATCCCGCGCCGTGTCGGCGCTCACGCGAAGGTGCAGAGTCACGGTCGCCGGCGGCGCACCTGCCGTTGGCGGCAACGCCGGCGGCGCAGAAATCTGGCCCGTGACCACGGCCCGTTCCAGATCTTCCACCCGCCGCACTTCGGCCTCGCTCGGCGGGAGCACAGCCGTGCTCTCGGACCACCTTGCCAGCAGCTCGGCCGAGTCGATCTCCTCGCGCAGATGGCGCAGCGTGCGCTCGGTGGCGCGCGCCACCCAGCCCTCGACCGTATCACCGGTCGCAACCTCTGCGACGAGGCGCGCCGCTTCGTAGCCGAGCTCGCCGCGGTCTACCGCGTCGGCCAGAAATCTGAGCTGGCCGAGCCGCTTCACGAGCCGTCGCTTGGCTTTCACGGAGGACAAGCTCGTGCCGAGCCGCTCACGCGCGTACTGTGCTGCAGTCGCGTACCCGAGCCGCCGCCAGCCGTCGGCCGCAAAGAAGGCCTCGAGCGCGCGCCCGAAGGCGACCTCGCGCCCCACCAGTTCGTGCGAAAGCTCCCGCAGCTGCCGATCGACACCCTCCGGCTGCTCGGGCCAGAGTAACGGCTCGACGTGCGGACGTGGTTCCGGGCCGTGACGGAAGTGGGATTCGCAGCGCTCTTCTGCTTCGGCTCGCATGCTCGCGAGCTCGCGCTCCCAGGCGCGCTGCGGGCTCATGGCCTCGTCGTCGGGCAGCTCGATCGCGCGGCCCGGCAGCTCGTTACACAAGGTGCTGGTCGACTCGGCGACCAAGCCGAGCACGAAGTCGGCGTTCGTTCGCTCCCCGAGGTGCCGTCCGAGCAACTTTGCTTGCTCGAAGCACCAGGCGTCTTCGCGCGGCACGGTGAGTGTCAAGGTGCGCAGCTCGGCTTCGGCTTCGAGAGCGTCGACGTCACCTGCAGCGCCCCGCCTCTCGAGCACGAGGGTCTTCATTTCCCGCACGGTCCGGTGCGATGCCTCGGCGAGCCAGAATTCTGCGTCGTCCGGACACGCGACGGTCGCCAGCACCGCCGCCATGCTCCAGCTGAGAGAGCCAGAAATCAGCGCCTCCGCCAGAAGCGGGAGCCCGTCGAGCCGCCGCGCCAAGCTACGCGCCTTCTGCGTCCAGCTCGCCGAGCGCTCGCAGCGCTCGAGCGCGTACGCCTCGATCGACGAGAAGCCGAGCGTGTGATGTCCGCCGCTGCGCTCGAGCAAGTGGAGACCGCGGCCCATCTCGAACCGCAATCGCCCGGCCTCGCCAGCGCGACGCGCGAGCTCTGCGTCGAGCGCCTGCAGTCTTTCTACGGAACAGCCGGATGCGCGCGGGCGCTCGGGTCGTCGTCGGACGCGACCAGCGAGCGAGCACCGAGAATGCGCAGGCGCCAGCAGCTGCGTGATCATGGCATCTCTCTATACACCCACGATTTCGGGTCTTCTCAGAGGTGCTTGGCGGGGCGATCAGCGCAGCGAACACTTCGTAAGTCGATTTCTCGCCGAAACGCCGATGGTGCGTGACGTCGTCGCCGCAATTGGCAATTGCGCACGAGCCAGCGCTGCGAAGCAGCCGGTGCTTCAAAAGCTGTCAACGAAAAAGCGCGGTTCAGACCGGGTACATAGGTGACAAATTAGACCGGGAACAGAGGTGGCACGTTCTTGATGGGCGTGGAACCTGCGCTCCATGCCTTGGAAAGAGACGTCACCGATGAACGACCGGTTGAGGCTTGTGGCGGCGATGTTGGAGGGGGAGGAGAGTTTTGGAGAGCTCTGCGAGCGCTTCGGGATAAGCTGAAAGAAGGGTACAAGTGGAAGGAACGCTACGAAACGGGCGGAGTACAGGCGCTGGTCGACCGGTCAAGGGCGCCGCATTCGCACCCGCACGCGGTATCGTCGGATGTAGAGCAACTGCTGCTGGCGGCGCGGAAGAAG
>JAICQO010000077.1 GCA_025937835.1 Polyangiaceae bacterium | reverse complement strand
TCGAACGCACCGCTCGCGATGTAGCCGGCAGGGCACGCGCCACACTTGAAGGAACCCGGGGTGTTGATGCAGGTCCGCAGCGGGACCTCGCAGCCGCCGTTCTCGAACAGGCATTCGTCGATGTCGGTGCAGCTCTTGCCGTCGCCGTCGTAGCCGGACGGACACGCGCTGCACAGGTAGCTTCCGGAGAGGTTGGTGCAGTTCGAGAGCTCGTCGCACGGCTGTCGCAGGCACTCATCGAGGTCGCGGCACCCTTCCTTGGGGTCGCCTTGAAAGCCCACTGGGCAGTAGCTGCACTCGTAGCCACCCGGCGTGTTCGTGCAGTCGGTGCGCGGGTCGCACGGCGCGGTCAGCGCTTCGCATTCGTCGACATCGACGCAAACGCCGGCCTCGTCCGGGGTGTAACCCTCGTCGCAGCCGCCACACTGGAAGGTGCCTTCCAGATTCAAGCACTCGGCTTCGCCACAGCCACCGTTGTCCACCAGGCATTCGTCCACGTCGAGCTCGCACAGGTTTCCCTCGTAGCCGTCGCGGCAGCCACACACCGCGAGGTCGTCCTGCACCGCGCAGCTCGCGCCGTTCTCGCAGGGGCTCGGAATGCACGGGTTCGTCGCGGGTGGTGCGCCACCTCGACCGCCTCCGCCTCCGTTTCCGACGCCGAAGCCAGCTTCCCCTCCCTCACCCGCGCCGCCCGCAAAGGGGCCCGGACCGAGCGTGCCTCCCGTGGTGCCTCCGAGCTCGGTGGGTTCACCGCCCGCCGCGCTGCCGCCGTCGGAGGCCCCACCGCCGCCGCCACGACCACCCGTGGTGACCCGACCGCCGGTGTTGCTCGGGCCGCTGCCCGCCTGGCCAGCGTCCGGGAAGACTACATCGTCATCGCCGCAGGCCGTGAACACGGGAGCGGTGACCGAGGCGAACAAACAACTCATGAGCGCGAAGCTGACACGCATGGCATCCCTCTCTAGTTGCGGCGCTTGCCGGAGCGACGGGCGCGGCAGTGGTTCACGTTGCGCCACCCTGCCGAGCCCAGCAATTGGTGCTTTCCCCAACGCGCCGCTTGCGTGAAACGACACGGCCGCCTGCTAAATGACGCAGTTTCGTGATCGCTCCGGCGAGCTCGGGCATTCTTACGGGCTGTGACTCGCTCCCCTCGCCTCCTGTTCTCGGCCGCGCTGCTCGCCGCCGCTCCGGTCAACGCCGCCGAATACTACGTCGCGACGACGGGCAGCGACGCTGCGGACGGTTCGGAAGCCGCGCCGTTCGCGAGCGTCGAGCGCGCGCAGATGGCAGCGAGCGCGGGTGACACCGTGTTCATTCGCGGCGGAGTGTACGAGTTCAGCGGAACGAGCCGCACGGTGGGCGTTGCCTTCTCGAAGAGCGGCAGCGCGGATCGACGTATCAACTACTTTGCCTATCCCGGCGAGCAGCCGATCTTCGATCTGTTCGAGCTCACGCCGCAGCAACGGGTGACGGGGTTCGACGTGACCGCGAGCTTCATCCACCTGCGTGGCCTCGAAGTGCGCGGCGTCCAGCAGGAGATCGTCGGGGATTCCTGGGGTGTTCGCGTGCGAGGCAACAATAACATCCTGGAACGGCTGGACGTTCACGACGGCGAGGCTCCGGGGATCTTCATCGCCGGTTCCGCCTCGAACAATCTGGTGCTGAACTGCGATGCCCACCACAACTACGATCCGCTCGAGGACGGGGGGAACGGCGATGGCTTCGGCTGCCACTCGAGCGGCGCGGGTAACGTGATCCGCGGCTGCCGCGGCTATTGGAACAGCGACGACGGGTTCGATTTCATCAACGCGCCCGGCGCGTGCACGGTCGAGAGCTCCTGGGCGTTCAATAACGGGTTCGTGCCCGAGACGAACCGGGCGGCGGGCAACGGCGCGGGTTTCAAGGCCGGCGGTTTCGGAAGCCCCCCGAACGTTCCGAGCACGGGAGTGCCTCGCCACGTGATCCGCTTCAACGTTGCGTTCGGCAACCGCTCTCAGGGGTTTTACGCCAATCACCACCCGGGCGGTCTCGACTTCATCAACAACACGGCTTTTCGCAACGGGACCAATTTCGACATGCTCGTCGAGGGTGGGACGTCGACTCACGTGCTCCACAACAACGTCGCGATGGCCCCCGGCACTCCGATTTCGCGGTTCACCGGCGGCACGAACGAGTTCAATAGCTGGGATCTCGAGATCAGCGTGAGCGCCGCTGATTTCGAGAGCACCGCTGAGTCGGATGCGCTCTTGCCGCGACAGGCGGACGGAAGCCTTCCGGCGAAGTTCGCGCGGCTCGCGGAGGGCAGCGATCTCATCGATCGCGGGACCGACGTGGAGTTTCCCTTCGAAGGCTCGGCGCCCGATCTGGGAGCGTTCGAGTACGGGGCGCCAGCGCCTGCTGGTGGCGGGACGAGCAGCGGCGGTCGCGCTGCCGGTGGCGGCGCGGTCAGCAGCGGTGGCGCGCCCGTGAGCACTGGCGGCCGGATTGCGGGCGGCGGCACGCCGCAAAGTGCTGGCGGGAGCCCGAGTGGAGGCGCGCCAGGCAGTGGCGGCGCGACGAGCACCGGCGGAGCGCTCGCAGCCCGGGGCGGTGAAGCGAGCAGCGCGGGCGGGCGCAGCGCGGGCGGGGCGACGGCGCCGGGTGGAGCGCCGAGCAGCGGGGGACGAGTCGCTGTCCAGGGCGGCTCCCTGTCAGTGACTGGCGGCGCTGCGGATCCCGCTGGTTCCCCCGAGACCGAGGGCTGCGGCTGCGAGCTGCCTGCGCGGCGCGGTCCCGGGTCGAATCTGGCCTTCGCGATGCTCGCAATCACGCTGTTCTGGAGGCGACATCCGCGTCGCAAATAACAACACGTTAGTGTGTCTCGCACTCGAAATTGCGAGTTTCTGGGATACAACCCGGCAATAACCGAGTATAGGTCGGCCCCATGAGTACCGACCTGCGTGCCATCGTCGATCGATTCGTCCGAGAAATCACCGAGACCATTCAAGCCCAGGTCCAGTCGGCGTTGAGCGGCGCCTTCGGCTCCGAAGCGATCCGGGGGCGGCGTTCGGGGCGTGGGAGCGGCAGGGTCGGGCGCCCGCCTGCGTCGAGCGCGCGGGGTCGCAGCGGCAAGCGCACGGCGGACGAGCTCGAGGCGCTGGCCGCCAAGCTGCGCAGCTACATCGCCAAGCACCCGGGAGAGCGCATCGAGCACATCGGCAAGGCGCTCGGCGTGTCGAGCAAGGAGCTGGCGCTGCCGGTGCGCAAGCTGATCGCGGACAAGGCGATCAGCACCAAGGGCCAACGCCGCGCGACGAAGTATTTCGTCACCGGCTCTCGCTGATTCACGAAACGGCGCTCGCGGCGCCGACCAGATCCACGACGTAAGGGTGATTGGCCTTGCCCGCGAGCTCGGCCAGCGCAAACGCAATGTGATAGCGGCTCGCCTTGGGGGGGATGGCGACCAGGGCCCAGCTCGCGTCCGGGCCTCGCGCGAAGTCGCGCCCGCGGTGGATCTGCAGATGCCGTAACGCAGAATACAGCGTGACGTGGACCTCGGGATTCAGGATGTCGAGCACGCGCATCGCGAAGTCGAGACGGGAGAAGCGCTCCTCGTCCGTGGCCTCGAACCGGACCTGACTCTCGACGAAGTGGTGATTGGAACGCTCGGACACCTCGCCATTGTGGCGAGTCTCACGGCGGTTGCACGCCCAGGCAGGCTCCGGCGACGCAGGCGAAGTCTTGAGCGCACTTCTCCCCGGCGGCCTCGCCCGTGCAATCGCCGGAAGCCCCGCAAAACTCGGGGTTCGACAGCGGGTCGATGCAGCCCTGGCCGCACTGGACGAGACCGGTCGGGCAGGTCAGCGTGCAGGCGCCCGCGACGCACAGGAACCCCGGGTCACAAACGCTGCCCTCGCTCGACGCGCCGGCGCCGCAGCCCGGCGTTGCACCGCAGAACAGGCGATTGGTGTCTGGATCGATGCAGGAGCCCCCGCAGTCCACCAGGCCAATCGGGCAGGAGAGCTCGCACTGGCCGTCGATGCAAACGTGTCCGGGCTCGCAGGTCTCGCCGGCCGTGCCTGCGTCCATGCTGCAGCCCGCAGAGGCTCCGCAGAATGCCTGGCTGCTGTTCGGATCGATGCACACGTCGTTGCAATTGACGAAGCCGCTCTGACACGACAGCTGGCAGGCCCCCTCGACGCAGACCTGGCCGCTCAGGCAGACGTCGCCGCTGCTGCCGCCGTCGGCGCCGCAACCCTCGGTGGCACCGCAGAAGCTGCGGTTGGTTGTCGGCGCGACGCAGCCACCGCCGCAGTCGATCCTGCCGGCCTGGCACGAGAGACCGCAGCTGCCGGCGTTGCACACCTCGACGCGGTCGCACTCCTCACCTGGGCTGCCGAGCCCTCCCCGGCCGCAACCGGGGGTGGCGCCGCAGAAATCGCGGTCGATCAGCGGATCGATGCAGGATGCCTGGCAGTTGAGGTAGCCGCTCGGACACGACAGCGCGCAGTGCCCCGCGTTGCAGATTTCGCCGCCGTCGCAGCGCTCTCCGGCGCTGCCGCCGGATACACCGCAGCCCGGGGTCGCGCCGCAGAAGCGGCGATTGCTCGTGGCATCGATGCAGGTGCCGTCGCAGTTCACGAGCGCGCCGGCGCACGAGACGCTGCAGGTCCCGGCGTTGCAGACCTCACCGGGATCGCAGACGTCGCCCGGGTTGCCGCTCGGCGTGCCGCAGGCCCCGCTCGCCCCGCAGTGCGTGCGGTCCTGGTTCGGATCGACGCAGCGGCCGTTGCAATTCACGAGGCCGGTCGGGCACGAGAGCGAGCAGGCGCCCGCGTTGCAGACGTAGCCCGGAGCGCAGACCTCGCCGGCGGCGCCTTCACCGCCCACGCCGCAGCCGGCGGTCGCGCCGCAGTGCGTGCGATCGACGGCGGGATCGATGCAGGCGCTGTCGCAGTTGACGAGGCCGGTCTGGCACGAGCGATCGCAGGTCCCTTCGTTGCACACGAAGCCCGGCTCGCACACGTCGCCGGCGCTGCCGCCGCCGAGCCCGCAGCCAGGGGTCGCACCGCAGTGGCTGCGATCGACGTCCGGATCGACGCACGCACCGCTGCAATCGACGAGGCCGGCGGCGCAGGACAGCGCGCAGTCCCCTTCGCTGCACACGTAGCCCGGCGCGCAGACGTCCCCGTCACTGCCGCCTGCCTGCCCGCAGCCGTTGGTCGCCCCGCAGAACGAGCGATCGACCATCGGGTCGACGCAGGCGCCGTTGCAGTTCACGAGACCGGCGGGGCACGAGAGCGCGCATTCGCCCGCGTTGCAGACGAAGCCGGCCTCGCAAATCTCGCCGTCGTCGCCCTCGCCGTTGCTGCCGCAGCCCGGGGTGGCGCCGCAAAAGGCGCGATCTTCCGCTGGGTCGACGCAGAAGCCGCCGCAGTTCACGAGGCCGTCCGCGCAGGACAGCGAGCACTCGCCCGCGTTGCACACGTAGCCCGGATCGCAGAGGACCCCCGCGCTGCCGCCGCTCTCGCCGCAGCCCGCGGTCGCGCCGCAATAGGCCCGATCCGTCTTGGGGTTGACGCAGGTCGAGTCGCACTCGACGAGCCCGGGCTGGCACGAGAGCAGGCAGCTTCCGGAGCTGCAGACCTCACCGTCGTCGCAGGTCTGGCCGGGGGAGCCGCCTTCGTTCACGCCGCAGCCGAAGGTGGCGCCGCAGTGGACGCGATCTTTCTTGGGATCGAAGCAGCTACCGTCGCACTTCACGGTCCCGTTCGGGCAGGAGCGCGAACACACGCCGTTGTTGCACACGAAGCCGGGCTGGCAGGCCATGCCGGCGCTACCCTTGCCCTCCACGCCGCAACCGCTCCTGGCGCCGCAGAAGTCGCGATCCGTGAGCGGGTCCACGCAGGTGCCTTCGCATTCCACGAGCGAAGGCTGACAAGACAGCGCGCACTTGCCGTTCGAGCAGACCTCGCCGTCGGCGCAGTCGTCACCGGGGTTGCCCTTGCCGTTGCCGCAGCCGAGCGTGGCACCGCAGAAACGCAGATCCTTGAGCGGCGAGACGCAGGTGGCGTCGCAGGCGATTTGATCCGCGGCGCACGAGACCTGACACACACCGCCGATGCAAACCGAGCCCACCGCGCAGGCCGTGCCCGCGCCGCGCCCCGAGCAGTCGGCGATCGCGCCGCAGTAGACCGGATCGCGATCGGGATCGATGCAGGTGCCGCCACACTTGAGCAGCCCCACCTGGCAGGAGCGGGCACAGTTGCCGAGGCTGCACACTTCGCCCGTTCGGCAAGCGAGGCCACCGGCGCAGTCCGCGCCCGCGCCGCAGTGCTCGAGGCTCTTCTTCGGGTTGATGCACAGCCCGTCGCACTCGATGAGTCCCGCCTGACACGACAGGGCGCAGGTGCCGGCGCTGCAAACGAAGCCAGCCCCGCAGGCGTTCCCGCATTCGCCGCAGTGCTCGGGATCCAGCAGCGGATCGACGCACTCCCCGAGCGCGGTGCCCTCGCACTCGATCAGGCCCTGTGCGCAGTCTCCAGCCTCGGCACTCCCGCCGGCGCCTCCGGCTCCCCCGCTTCCTGACTCGCCGAAGCCGCCCGCGCCCGAAGCACCACCCTCGTTACCACCACCCGCGCCGGCTTCTCCCGCGGCGCCGCCGTCGAAGGCGGACCCGTTCGACCCGTCCGAGTCGTCGGAGCAGCCCGCGAAGAGCGCCGCGATCACGCCGGCGACGGCAAGGAGCCGAATCGTTTGCCCTAGCCTCATGGTCGGTACTCCTCTTCGGATGGCTCGGGGAAGCGTCACGGTTCGACCTCCCGGCAGCCGCAAACGTAGGCGGAGCCAGGCGTCGGGGTCATGACCGCGTACCCCTGGCACAGCGAATCCACCGAGCAGCCGAAGGAATTGCCTCCGGTGTCGTAGGCGACGCAGTAGGGCTGGTCGAGGACGAACACGGCCGAAGCGTTCGCGCCGAAAGCATTGAAGATGTTCTCGCACTCGCTCTGGGTGTTCTGCGCGATGAAGGCGGCGTTGTCCGCCACCACGGCCAGGCCGGCCTGCGCGCAGGTTTCGGTGCAGGTTCGGTTCGTCTCACCGATGCCGGTACCGGAGTCGATGTCGTACATGCACCAGATCACGCCGTTCACGACGCGGCAATCGGGGTCGAGCAACGACGCGAGCAACGTGCATTGCCCACCGACGCACGCCTCGTCACCCGTGCACACGACCCCCGCGTTTTCACCGGCGCAGTCAGCGCTCGCGCCGCAATAGCCGGGGTTCGAGGTCGGATCGACGCAGGTGCCGCCACAAGTCAAGAGCCCGCTCTGGCAGCTCAGCGTGCACACGCCGCCGTCGCAGATCTGGCCCGCGATGCACTGGTCGCCCCCGCTGCCCACGCCCGCAGTGCCGCAATTTCCGCTCGCGCCGCAGTGGCTCGGGTTACTCAGGGGATCCACGCAAGCGCCGCCGCAGTTGACCAAGTTCGCGGCGCACGAAAGCGAACAGTCGCCGCCGGAGCAAACGTAACCCGCCGGGCAGGCCTCTCCAGCGTCGCCGCCGTCCTCGCCACAGCCCAACGTGGCGCCGCAATGCGCGCGGCTGCTCGCCGGATCGATGCAGGTGTCGTCGCACTCGACCAGATCACTCTGGCAGGAGAGCGCGCACTGTCCGAGGTTGCAGACCTCGCCGGCCGCGCAGGGCTCGCCGGGGCTGCCGCCGCTTTCGCCGCAACCCGAGGTCGCGCCGCAATAGTCGCGGTCGATCTTGGGGTCGATGCAGGTGCCGCCGCAAAGCACGTAGCCTGCCAGACACGAAGGCACACAGCTGCCGTTCCTGCACACCGACCCCGGAGCGCAGTCGGTGCCCGCGCTCCCGCCGTCCTCACCGCAGCCCTCGCTCGCGCCGCAATAGTCACGGCTCGTGAACGGATCGACGCAGGCGCCTCCGCAAGCGATCAGGCCGTGCGCGCAGTTGGCGGCGCATTCGCCCGCGCTGCAGACCTGTCCGTCTCCGCACACGCTCCCCTCGTCCTCGCCCATCCCGCAGCCGGTGGCGCCGCAGTAGTTGCGGTCGATCCGCGGATCGATGCAAACACCCGCGCAGTTGACGAGCCCGGTCGGACACGAAAGCGAGCAGCTCCCGCCCGCGCACACGTAGCCGGGCTGGCAAGCCTGCCCGATCGAACCGCCCTGAGTGCCGCAGCCCGCGGTCGCGCCGCAGCGCAGCCGATCGAACGCGGGGTCGATGCACGTCCCCGAGCAGTTCACCAGCCCGTCCGGGCAAGACAGCGAGCACGCGCCCTGATTGCAGACGTAGCCGGCCTGGCACGCGACGCCCGAGCTGCCTCCGCTCGTGCCGCAGCCGGGAGTTGCCCCGCAGTGGACGCGGTCTTGATCGGGGTCGATGCACACGTCGCCGCAGCGCACGAGCTCACTGGGACACGACACGTCGCAGGTGCCGGCGTTGCAGACGAGCCCGGCTCCGCACACGGCCCCGGCGCTGCCGCCGCTCGCGCCGCAGCCGAGCGTCGCGCCGCAGTGGTTGCGATCCTGGTTCGGATCGACGCAGGTCGCGCCGCAACGGATGAGCCCGGTCGGGCACGACAGCGTGCAGGCTCCGTCGTTGCAGACGTGGCCATCGGCGCAGATCGTACCCGCGCTGCCTTGGCCCTGGATGCCGCAACCCGGCGTCGCGCCGCAGTGGTTCGGATCCACGTGGGGGTCGACGCACTCTCCGGCGCAGTTCACCAGCGTGCCGGAGCACGACAGCGAGCACTGACCTGCGTTGCAGACATAACCCGGGGCGCAGGAGTTGCCCGCGGAGCCCTGACCGAAGCCGCAGCCGGCAGTGGCGCCGCAGTGGTTTCGGTCGGCCTGCGGATCGACGCATTCCCCACCGCAGTTCACCAGATTGTTGGGGCACGACAGCGAGCAGTCGCCGCCATTGCAGACATAGCCGGACGGGCAGGTGTCGCCGTCGTCGCCACCCCCGACCCCGCAGCCCGGCGTCGCGCCGCAGAATTCGCGGTCGCGTTCGGGGACGATGCAGGTGCCGTTGCACTCGACGAGCCCGTCCTGGCACGAGGGCAAACAGGCTCCGGAGCTGCAAACGTGCCCCGGAGCGCACTTCGTGCCGGCGCTCCCGATGCCGTTCTCGCCGCAGCCGGCGACGGCCCCGCAATGCTCGATGTCCTTGGTCGGATCGACGCACTCGCTGCCGCATTTCACGCCCCCGATCGGGCAGGACAGCGAACACTCGCCAGCGTTGCACACGTAACCGGCGGCGCAGTTGGGCGCGGCGTTCGGGTTCGGTCGGCATTGCGAGTCCACCCCGCAGTGGAGGCGATCGCGCAGTGGATCGACGCATTGGCTGTCGCACTCGACGAGGCCGTCCTGGCAGGAAGGCGCACAGGTGCCGTTGCTGCAAAGGGAACCGCTGCTGCAGCGGTTCCCGTCGCTGCCCACGTCGTCTTCGCCGCAGCCGAAGGTCGCGCCGCAATATTCGCGATCTTTCAAGCGATCGACGCAACGGTCGCCACAGATGAGCTGCCCGGCCGGGCACGCGAGCTCGCACATGCCCTCGACGCAGCGCTCGCCGCTCCCGCAGGCGGTGCCCGAGTTCTCCCCGCTGCAATCGCCGCTCGCGCCGCAAAACACCAGGTCTCGCGCCGGGTCCACGCAGCTGTCGCCGCACTGGATCAGCCCTTCGGCGCACGTGACCGAGCAGGCACCCGCGCTGCACACGCTGCCCTCCCCGCAGATTTCACCCGCGTTCTCGTTGCCGGTCGCGCAACCGGTGACGGCGCCGCAGTAGTCCCGGTCTTTTTGAGGATAGACACACAGCC
The DNA here is from genome assembly GCA_025937835.1 of Polyangiaceae bacterium. Lineage (GTDB taxonomy): Bacteria > Myxococcota_A > Polyangia > Polyangiales > Polyangiaceae > PMG-095. The sequence goes on along the minus strand of JAICQO010000077.1, from coordinate 22,633 downwards.
CGTCGCACTCGACGAGCTCGACCTGGCACGACAGCGCGCAGGTCCCGGCGCTGCACAGATAGCCGTCACCGCAGACCACGCCGCAACCGCCGCAGTTCCAGCGATCACGCAGCGGATTCACGCAGCGGCTACCGCCACTCGTCGTTCCGCACTCCAACAGCCCCTGCACGCATCCAGGGCCGCACTCTCCGGCGGAGCAGACCTCGCCGCGGCCACACGCCGCGCCGCACTCCCCGCAGTGCCGCATGTCCAGATCGGTGTCGATGCACTCCTCGTCGCACTCGGTGAGGCTCGCCGTGCAGCCCGCCCGGCAGTGCCCGTTCGAGCAGAGCTCTTCGGAATCACACTTTTGTCTACAGCGGCCGCAGTGGTTCGGATCGCTCGCGAGCTCCACGCATTCGCCGCCGCAGAGCTCCTTCCCCGAACCGCAGCTGGACGCTCCGCCGGCACCGGCCGCGCCTCCGCTTCCCGCGTCACCGCCGCTGCCCGCGTCGTCCCCTCCGGCTTCACCGCCGGCTCCGCCGTCGAGCGGGGCGCCGCCACCGTCGCCGCCGTCGTCGTCGCCGCAGCCCCAGGCCAACAGGGCCACGAAACACGCTGCAAAGAGGTGCCGGACCCAGGCCCTGTGTGTTCCCATTCTCCGTCCTCCTGCTCGGCGAGACCGGCGGGTGAGCGACGTCGCTCAGCGCCTCAAGAGCTATAGGCGGGCGGAGTTCATGGATTCAACAGGCAAATTCAGGGGGCGCGATGTCGGTGCGTTACGCACCAGAGTGTCACGGCATCGTGGTGCCACAGGGACCCATGCCTTCGCAGCCGGGGGTTTCCTCGAGGAACTCGCTGAGCGCGCCCGGAGCCTGCAGGGACAAGATCAAGCACGGGTCATCGCCGATACGAGCGGCGAACGCGGGAAAGCAACCTCGCCACTCGGCGACGGTGGCCGTGCAGCTCGGCGACGTCGGATTGACGCAGCCGAGGGGCTGGAGCGAAATGGTGAGCCCGCCGCATTGAACCTGGGTCCCCGGCGGGGGGAGCTCGGACTTCGCGACCTCGGTGGCCCAAGAACAGAGGCCGCGTTGCTCGGCGTCGCTGAGGCTGACGACGCCCTTGTCGGGTTGGATCTGATCGATCGGCACCTCGTCTTCGTCCGCGCCGCCGCAACCAGCGACGGGCAGTGAAGCGGCGGCGAGCAGCGGGAGCGCGAAGCGGAGCGTGCGAAGGGTCAGCGGGGTCATGATCGACCGAGGAGCATACTCAGCCCGCAACACGAGTGTCACGTGGGTTTCAGTCGAAGCAACGCTTCGTGAGCCGCGATCAGGATCAGCGAGAGGCCCACCGCCAGCGCGCCGATCGCCGTGTAGCCCGTCTCGGCTACGAGCAGGCCCAGCAGCGCGGGCAACAGCGAGGATCCCAGCGTCGCCGCGCTCACCTGAAACCCGACCGCGTGGTGCACGAGCTGCTGTCCGACGCGCCCGGGGGTACGCGCCATCAGCGTCGGGTACATCGGGGCCAGGCTCATGCCGAGCAGCAGCAGCCCTGCGCGACCGAGCACGCCCGAGCTCACTGCGAAGAGTGTCGCGCCCAGGGCAGCGCCGAAGGTCGCGGCGCGCAGCAGCCGATCCGGCCCGAAGCGATCGACCACGAAGCCGAGCAATATCCGGCCGAGCGTGAGGCTCGCCCAATAGGCCGAGGTCCAGGACCCGGCCGCCTCGACGCCGACCCCGCGCGCTTCGCGCATCAAGCTGAAGCACCACTGGCCCACCGAGGCTTCGAGCCCCGTGTAGACGAAGAATGCGAGCATTTGCAGCCACACGCGGCTAGAGGCCAGCGCCGTTCCGAAGCTTGCATCTTCCGGCCGAGCTTCCCCGGCGGCAGGCGCTGGCTCGAAGGATGGCGTGGCCCAGGCGCGAGCCGTGAGCAGAAATGCCGTCGCCATCGCGCCGAGCAGCAGGGCGAGAGCGCCGTAACCTCCGCGGTACTGGTGTCCGGTAGCGATCGCGGCGGTCATGATCAGCGGCCCGATGCTGGCGCCGACACCCCAGCAAGCGTGCAGCCAGTTCACGTGACGCACCGAGAAGTGTCGGGCCGCGTAGCCGTTCAGTCCCGAATCGATCGCTCCGGAGCCGAGGCCCATCACGAAGCCGATCGGAACGAAAGCCGTCCAGCTCGGAGCCAGCGAGTAGCCGGCGAGCGCGAGCGCCACCGCGGCGCTGCTCAGCGCCAGGAGGCCGCCGACGCCGAGCTTGCGCATCATCACGCCCGCGAGCAGGCCCGACAGAAAATAGCCGCAGACGCCGGTCGCGAGCACGGCGCCCATCGAGGACTGGGAGAGCCCGAACTCCCGGCGGAGCGACGGCCACGCCACCCCGAACACCGTGTCCGGCAAGCCGAGCGATACGAACGCGGCGTACGCGAGGATCAGGAGCAGCGTCGAAGAGCGGCGGGACACCGCGTCCACGCTAGGACATCCGCGGAGCTCAGGGTACCGACGGCAGCAACGCGGCCACTTCACGCCGCCGGAAGCCCGCCGGGTAGGCCCTCAGGTAGTACCGCGCAGCTCGCTGCAGCTCGCTGCTATCCCCGCTGCGCTGGTGGGCGAGCACGCGCAAATAAGCCGCGTCTTCGGCGCGCGGATCACGCGGGTACTGCTCGAGGAAGCGCGAAAACCGCGCGGCGGCGTCACGGCCATCGCCGCGGTTCAACGCCTGCATCGCGGCCTTGAAGCGCTCCGATGCGCCGCCTGGCGCAGGCAGCTCTCCGGATCCAACCGGGCGCGGCGCGGTCATGACCGCCGGGGCGGGTGGCTTCACGGCAGGCACCGGCGCGCTCGGAGCGCTCGCGCTCGGCTCGAACGGTTGCTCGCGCGGCGCCGGCTCTTCGGGCGGAGCGGCCCAGGAGCCGCGCGCGCCGATCGTGCGCGGCGCTTGACCGCGCAGCCTGAGCAGCACGCTCCCCTCCTCCACCGCGACGAGCGTGGTGCGTCCGGACTCCGCGCTGACGGTGAAGGTCGTTCCCAGATCCTCGAGCTCTCCGTCGGGCAAGCCCACGAGCAGCGGCGGCTCGTTCCCGCTCCCGGTGCGCCGCACCTGGATCCACAGCCGGCCCTCGTCGAGCAGGATCAGCTCGCGTCGTTCGCTGATCTGGCGCGTCCAGCGGGCACCCGCGTCGGCGCGCACCGTGACGGCGCTCGCGGGCAGCGCCGGCTTTTCGTCTGCTCGCGCACCGAACCACAGCGCACCCGCAGCGACGGCTACGCCCGCAGCGAGGGCCCCCAGCGCCCGCCGCGAAACCCGAGATCCGACGGCGGATAGCGGATCTTCTGCCTCCCCTGCGCGCCCGATCAGCGACTGATTGAACGCGACCAGCAAGCGCGTCCGCGCTCGCCGCACCTCGAGCTCGTCGGTGCTCGTCGGGTGGCTGTCGCAGAGCGCGGCGCCCAACCGCTCGAGCGCCGCCAGCTCTCGCGCGCAGGCGCTGCAGGTGCTCAGGTGGCGTTCGAAGCCAGCGCGCTCGCTGCCGCCGAGACGGCCGTCGCGCAGCGCTTCGACCTCGAACGTTCGCGGACAGGCGCTCACGGCAGCTCTCCGGGTTCGAGCGCCTTGCGGAGCTCGCGGCGCGCCGCGTGCAGCCGTGTCCAGACCGTGCCAATCGGAACCTCGAAGAAACTGGCGAGCTCCTGGCAACTCCAGCCTTCGACTTCAGCCAGCAAGATCGTGAGGCGCTTGGCTTCGGAGAGGCGGCTCAAAGCGCGCTCGAGCTCTCCGCGCTCCGGCAAGGCCGCGCGCGGATCCGCGCTGTTCGGTCGCAGGCTCTTCAACGACCCGAGGATCTCGAGCCAGCGGCCGAGCGAGCGGCGGCGGCGGCGCAGCAACTGCACGGCCACACCGATCAACCACGGGCGAGCGCTCTCGCGGCCGTCGTAGCGACCGGCGCTCTTCACGGCCGTGAGAAACGCGCCGTGCACGAGGTCGTCCACGTCTTCGGCGTCGGCGGTGGCGCGGCTCAGGAAGCGCCGCACGGCGTGTTGGTGGCGATCGTAGAGCTCGCCGAGCGCGCCGATGTCGCCCGCCGCGAGCCGCTGCATCAGCTCGGCATCGCTCGCCGGTAGCTGCGGTTGCACGCCACGCCGGATCATCGCGTGCCCACGCTCCCCCCGAAGGCGACCCCGACCGTCCACGCCGGGAGCTCCGGCGCGCTCGGACCCGGTTCGGACGCTGGCGTTGAAAGGCCCACTTCGCCTTCGACGCCGATGAAGGGATGCAGTCCCGAGGCGGGTCCGAAATGGACGTATCCTGCCCCCGCAAACCGCGGCATCCGCTCCGTGCGCGTCTCCCGGCGGCGCTCGGGGGGCCCCGCCTCGTCCACCACCGAGGCGTCGGCTTGCAGCATCAACACGGGTCCGGCGACCAGATCCACTGCCGCGCGCCCAGCTCGAAACCGATGCCCGGCCAGCGCAGAGAGCCCGGTCGCGGTGTACGCGTACTCATTCCCCGCGTCGTAGTGATCCGCGCGCAAACCAAGGCCGAGCAGCCAGCTCGAGAGCTCGAGAAACGTGATAGCGCCGAGCCCCACGCTCGATTGTCCGTCGCCGAGCCGTGCCCCGGCGGCGAGCGAGATCTCGATACCCGTGCGCGATTCGCCTTCCGGCGGCGGCTGCTCGGCGAGCTCGGGCACGAGCAGGCGGCGAACCGGGCGCGGGCGCTCTACGGGTTTCGGCGCTGGCGTCGCATCGCGTTCGGGCTCCGTCTTGGACTCGGGCTCCGACTCGGACTCGGGCTCCGGCTCCGGCACGAGCAGCAGCGCTTCCACGACCGGCACGACGTCGCGAGCGTCGGCGATCACCCGTGTCGCGGAGCGACCGTCCGCGAGGCTCACCCCCACCGCGATCGCGGAGCGCACGAAGCCGAGCTCGACGCGAGCGCAAGGCTCGAGCCCCTGATGGGTAGCGAGTGAAGCTCGCACCTCGTCACCCAAACCGGGATAGGCCGCGTCCAGTCGCGGCTCGACCTCGACGGCGCCCGCTCGACACGGAGCTGGCTCCCCGCGCGCTGGCACGGCCCAGGCCATGCCCAGAAGGCTGCCCAAGAGCGCGGGGCAAGCGAGGACGCGGCCGGACGTCATGCGGTGTTCTCGCACTTCTTCGCTCGATGCCACGGGATCCTTCATACGGCGCGCTGCTTTTCAGAAAAAAGCCTCCACTCCGATGCTCGGTAGCGTGATGGGACCGACCTCGCCGTACTCGCATTGCGTGGTGTAGCCATCCGGGGTCATGTCCCCCCGACAGTCCATTGCCAGAGAGTTCGCCTCTTTGCTGAGGGTGACGTTCTGGCCCTCGAGCACGAAAGCGATCGAGCGACCCTCCCCGAAACGCCAGCGCTTCTCGAGCCGCACATCGACCCGATAGAAGGACGGGTGGCGGCGGCTATTGTACGGCGGCGCCGGCAGGTTGCCGACCAGCTCCGAATACGGAGTCCCCGTGTAGAACACGAAGCGAGTTCCCGCGCGCCAGTTTCGACCGAGATCGAACGCGAGCACCGCGTTCAGCAAGTGCGTGCGATCGAAATCGTTCGGCACGGTCTCGGTGGCGGTCGTCCCGTCGAGGCGCAGAAAGTGAGTCTCGCGGACAGAGCGCGACAGCGTGTACGAGAGCAGGCCGCTCACGCTCTCCGTCAGCGGCCTGCGGATCGAGAGCTCGAAGCCGTAGGCGTGTCCGTCCACGGGTGAGTTGGCCGGGCAGTAGTAGGGATCTTCCGGCCGCGGGCCAGCCCCGGGCTCGGCCATCGGAGGCTCGATCTGCTCGCAGGGCGCGGTCAGATCCGTGAGCCCGCTCGAGCGACTCAAGAACCCCGTGCCACTCACCATCAACTCCCAGGGTAAGGCGACCTCGAGCCCCTGGCTTGCCTGGAAAACGCGCTGGAGCTTGCGGCCGTCGTCGGGGAACCCGGGCGCCGTGACCACCGGAGCCGGCAAGGGACCGACGCGAAGCGCCGGATACTGATGGGCGAGCCCCAGGCTCGAGACCGCGGCGACACCGCGAGCGAGCAAGGTGCGAGCCGAGAAACGGGGATCGATCGCCACCACCGTGTCGCGAACGCGGCTCGGATCGCCCGCTGCTCGCGCGTGCGCGGAGTCGAAGACCGTGACGCGGGCACCCGGTACGAGCTCGACTCGGCGCGTCGGCCGCAGGATCAGGTCGACGCTGGCCCCCGCGGTCAGATTCGTCCGAGGTGGCTCGGCGTTCGAGGGGGCACCGCCGACCTCCGGGTCAATCGCCTCGGAGTGGCGGACGCTGTACTTATCGAGCGAGCCGTCGAGCCCGGCCCGCAGCCGGACCGCGCTCCCGAGCTGCTGCTCGTAGTGAGCGCGGATCGCGGCGGAGTGATCGCGGAGGTACGTGCCATCGGCACCCTGCGAGTCGTAACCGAGGGTCGCCGCCAGGCGGATCTGGCCGTCGTCGAGCGCGCGGTCGTAGCGCAGATCGACGCGGTGAAAGTCGCTGACCAGGTCTTCCACGTTGCGCCCCGTGCGCGGATCCTCGTGGGCGAGCAGGTCGTGGCTACCGAACGCAAACACGCTCAGCGTGTCGCGGGCTCCGACGCGCCAGGCGACGCGCGACTGATAGTCCCAGTAGCCGAGCGTCACGTCCGAAATGGCGCTCAGAATCGGCCCCGGGTAGCCATAGCGGCCGGCGACGAGCGCGCTGGCGGTGCCATCGGCAAACGGCGCCTCGAGCAGCGTGCCGGCGTCGACCAGTCGCAAATTGGCTTCGCCGCGCGGCTCGGTCGCAGGCTCGCGCGTGGTCCCCGAGATCACGGCCCCGGCGACTCCGCCGAAGCGCGCCGGGGGTGCGCCGGGGTAGAAATCGACGCGTTCGAGCAGCCCCGGATGGATCACCGACGGCCCGAGCGCCACGTGGAACAGCAGCGGCACGCGAACGCCATCGACGAAGTAGCCATTGTTGTTGGGAGGCGCTCCCCGCACGAAGAAATACGGGAAGCCGCTGAGCGCGGGCGTGACGCTCGGCAGCACCTCGACCGCGCGGAACGCGTCGCCGAAAGCACCCGGCAGCTCGCGCACCTCGTCGGCCGCGAGCGTCGTCTGGCCAATTTCTCGCCGCTCCCCGCGGACCGTGACCTGAGCCTGGGCCGTCGCGGAGAGCGAAAAAAAGGCTGCGAACCACCAGAGTCGGGATGCCGTCACGCCCGTGTTCGCGCGACGGCCGAGTTCCCTTCATTTCACGGGTGCGAATCCGGGGGCAGCGTGCGAGGGCTCAGTCCTGGCAGTCCCCGGAGCCGATCGCGCTCTCGCACTGGTCCGGATCGACGAAGGCGCGCACCACGGCGCGCATCCGGCACTGGAAGTTGTTGCCCTCTTCGATCGCATTGACGGCGTAGGGCGACATCGGCTCGGAGCCGTCGAGGGCCTCGCACTCCTCGAGGCACTCTTCGCTGCTCGTGAAGTCGTCCTCGCAAGCGGCTTCGAGCAGCGTGCAATACGAGTCACAGTTGTTGCCGCACACCCCCTCGCCCGCCGGCCCCGCGTGCGTGCAATGTTTATCGGCTCCGCCGAGCATCGCGTTGTAGGCGTGGTTGCGGCGGCAGCCGATCGAGTTGACGCCGACCTGCTCGGTGCTGTCGCCCGGCTCGAGCGCTTCGCAGGCCTTCTCGCACTGGTTGCCCGGCTCGTAGACCGCGAGCTCGCCCTGGCAGGCCACGGCGATCAGCTTGCAGTAGTCCCTGCAGCGCGGCTCGACGCCGGGTTCGTCGGCGCACGGGTTGTGCGCTTCGGTCTTCACGTCGGGCTTCGGCGCTAGCGCCGCATGCCAGCAATGCGTGCTCGGCGAGGCCGAGGCGTTGCTGGCGTGCACGAGCCGGCACTGCACGGAATCCCCGTCGTGGTGGCGCTTTTCGCCGAAGGCGCTGGCGGTGGCGTCGGGGATCTCGTCCGTATCGGCGTCGCGCAAGCCGCGACACTTCGCGACGCAATCCGGATCCCTCAAGTTCTTGAAATCGTCCCCCGCGCAGAAGCTGTCCATCAGCGAGCAGTAGCTCTCGCAGTTGTCACCGCACACGCCGGCACCGCCCGGCCCCGCCGCTGGGCAATGCGTCCAGACCTCGCCGGTCACCCCGGCGTTTCTGGCCTCGTTGATCCGGCAAGCGACGGTGTTGTCCGGATCGTCGAGCTCGAGCTCTTCGATGGTCTTGCACACGTTCCAGCAGACCACGTCGCTCGGATACAGCTTGTAGTCCTTGGCGCAGCGGCCGTCCTCCACGCCGTTGCACTCGTTCGTGCAATTCTGCTTGGTCAGCTCGCAATACTCCCGGCACGCGGGTGAGACGTCGCTCGGGACCTGGGAGCCGCCGCCACCGGTCGAGTTGCCGGCGCCACCGGTCGAGCCGTTGCTGCGCCCTCCGGTCTCGCCGTCGAGGCTCTTGTCGTAGGTTCGATCCTCGATACCGATGATCGACTGACAACCGCTGCCGAGCAGCGTGAACAACGCGAGCGCTGCGGGAAAACCAAGCAATAAGCGCTTCAAAACGCACCTCCGACGTTGAGCTTCAGGCTGCGCCCGTCACTCGAGACCGACGCCGTCGGCGTGCTCGGCGACGGCGCCGTGAAGTAGAGGACGACGCCGGTGGCCGCCAGCGCTGCGCCGCCGAACATGAACACGTTCGACAGCGTGGCCGCGGATTTCGCATCGTCGTTGAGCTCGACGCCGTCCTTGTCCCCGCACGGATCGCTCGGGCACTTGTCCTCGGCGTCGCTGTTCTTTCCCATGGCGCTCAAACCGAAGTAGCTGCCGACGCCGAGGGCCACGACGCCGACACCGCCGATCACGAGCCCGGCGGTGCGCTGGGGTGATCCTCGCGATGCGTCGCGCTCGGGTGTGTTTAGAGACGTGACGGGCGGCGCGACCGCGGCCGCGGCGGGCTCGGGCGCAGGCTCGGCTGGCTGGCTCGGGTCGAGCTTCAGCTCCGGCACGTAGACGCTGGCCGAGTCGTGCTCGAGCCCCACGCGAGCGCTGCCGGTCCAGGGCAAGTACCCCGGGGCGCGCGCCTCGAGCGTGTGCTCGCCCGGATCCACCGGGACCCCGACGCCGAACATGCCGCGGCTCACGATCTGTCCGTCGCGCAAGAGCTCGAACCCCGGCATCGCGTTCTTGGGATCGACCTGCACCGTCAGCCTCGACAACTTGGGCTCGAGCGCGGCGGCTCGGGCGGCGCCGGCTTCGGCACGCGAGCCCTGCCCGCCGGCGCGCGCTTGCGACGCCGCCTCGCGGAACAGCGCCCAGGCGCTCGCGGTGCGCCCGAGCTTCTCGTAACACTCGGCGAGGTAGAGCATGGTGCCGATGCCGCGCTCGATGGACTGGCTCTGCTCGAGGGCGTGGCACGCCTCCTGGAACTTACCGTCGCGCATCAGCGCGAGGCCGCGATCGAACAGCGACTCGGCGGCAGCCTTGTCGCTCGCGCTGGCCTGCGCGAACGCTTGCGCGGGCGCACCGGTCCAACCGAACAGGGCAATGGCGCCGATCCCAGCGACGCGAACCAACCGTGACATTGGCGGCGAGCATAACCCGAAGACCCGAGCACTTCGTCCATTCGTTTCGCGTCGCGCGTCGAGTTTCCGAGCGACGCCGTCACGCTCTCGATGAAACGACGCGCGCTAGCGACGGCCGCCGAAGTCCGAGATACCGGGGGGCTGTTGCGTGGCGGGCCGAGCGCTCTCGCTCGCTTTCGGCGTCGCGGGGCGCGCGGCGGGCCCGCGCCACACCGGCGGCCTGGCTGCGGGCGCCGCGGCGGCTACGGGTGCCGCAACGCTGCTCGCGGTCGTCGCGGTCGTCGCGGTCGTCGCGGTCGCGGCGGCGCTGGCCGCGACCGGCGCGGCGGCTTCGCTCTCGGCCGGCGCGACGGGCGCGGAACCCTCTGGCGCCACGCTCGGCTTCGCTGCCTCGACCGGCTCGACGGGCTCACTGACGGCGGGGGGCGCCGGCTGCTCAGCCGCGTGGAGGCTCGGCGGGGCGGGCTCCTCCGTGCGCGCTTTTTGGTACCAGAGCGCCGCGCCGGCCGGCACGAGCAGCGCGAGCGCGGCGAGGCCGGCGCGCGCGGCGCGCGAACGCGCGGGCTTCTGCGTCATCTCCCAGCCGTTCGGCGTGGGCGCCCGGGGATTGGAGCGCGGCTTGTTGGGATCGGTGTCGAACACCGTCGTAGCCGAGGGACCGAGGCTTGCCGGGCGGCTCGTGGCGGGCAGCGACGGCCGGGACAAGCGACCGCTCGACGCCGGGAGCAGCCGCGAAACGCGCGAGGCGCGCAAGCTGGCGTGCGTCGGACCGTACGGCACGAGCGCTGTGGCGAGCTCGGACACCGAGCTGAAGCGCTCGGCCGATTGCTTGCTGAGCGCCCGTTCGATGATCGCCTCGAAGCCCTCCGGCGCGTGCACCCCGCGTTCGGCGAGCGGCATTGGCTTCGCGTGCAGCACGGCGCTGATGAGCTGCGCGATCGTCTCCGCTTCGAACGGGGTGGTGCCGGTCACGAGCTCGTACAGCACGATCCCGAGCGCCCAGATGTCGGTGCGCTCGTCTACGCGCTTCGAGCCGTCGAACTGTTCGGGCGCCATGTAGATCGGAGAGCCGACCAGCGACGAGGTCTTCGTCAGCGCGGGCGAGCCCGAGCCCGCCTCGATCAGGAACTTCGAGACCCCGAAGTCGAGCACCTTGATCCGGCGCGTGCCGTCGGCCGCCGTCGCCAGGAACAGATTCCCGGGTTTGAGATCGCGGTGCACGATCCCGGCGGAGTGCGCTTCGGCCAGCGCCTCGCAGGCCTGAAGCACGTAGTCCACCACCTCGTCGATCGGCAGGCGCTGGCGCTTCGTCAGCTCCTGGGCGAGGTCGCAGCCGTCGAGGTACTCCATCACCATGTACGGCACGCCCTGCTCCAGCGAGCCGACGTCCAGCACCCGGCACACGTGCTCGCCGCGGATCTTCGCGGCGGCGCGGGCCTCACGCCGGAAGCGCTGCGCGGCGAGCTCTTGCTCGGCGATCGCCGGGAGCAAGAACTTGATGGCCACGCGCTGATCGAGCTCGACGTGCCGAGCGGCCACGACGACGCCCATTCCCCCTTCGCCGATCACACTTTCGACGATGTATTTGCCGGCGATCGAGTCGCCGACGCTGACGGGACACGCGGCCATGGGGGTTACGGGAGCCTAGCAGAATTGGGTTCTGGCCTGAGCATTTCGGCAGTACGGACGGGCTCCATGCTGCGTTTCGGCGCGAGGTCCCGGGCCCGGCTTTTGTCCGGTTTTTCGGGGCGCTCGGGCGCGGCGGATCCGAGCCGCGCCGGATTTTTAGTTATTTTGTTGCGGAAATCACAGGGGGGCTCCCTGGACGTCGAGCTCGGCCACGCTCGTGAACTTCTGCCCGTTGATCTCGCTCAGCGCGACCAGCCGGATGTAGCGCCCGTTCTTTTCGGGGAACGTGACCTTCGTGGCTTCGCGGGTCGCGCCGAACGTGCCCTCCGCGACGGGCTCGCCGAAATTCGTCGAGCTGTCGCTCACGTAAAACTCGTAGTCCGCGATCATGCCGTTCTCGTCCTTGTCCTGGCGCGGGGTGTAGCGGAAGGCCGTGAGCGCGTAGCTCGCGCCGAGATCGATCACGAGCTCGTGCGGGTGCTCGGGTGTTCCGGCGTCCCCGTATTCCGTGTGCCACTTGCTGGAGGCCGAGTCGTCGAAGGCGTTGGTGGCGGAGCCGTCCTCGTCGACCGTCTCCTGGCTCGAGACGCTCACCACCTTCCAGCCGCGCTGCGGGAGGTAGCCGTCGTCGATGCTCCAGGTGCCGCGCGTCACGTTGAGCGACCACTCCGCGTAGAAAGAGAGTGAAAGCGACTGGCCCGTGACCTCGAGCGGCAACCAGATGTACTTCGAGCTCGCCAGATCCGGATCTTGCCAGCGATCGCCGGCGTAGACGTAAGTCGTGGCTTCGCTGCCGACGACCGGGATCACGAAGGTGGACTGCGTGTCGAAGGTGGTGCCGTCCCCCAGGTTCTCGAGCGCGGACCAGGGCCCCGCGATCGCAGTCGCCGTCGAATACTTCGCCTGGTTCGGATCCCAGCCCGTCGCACCGGACGTGATCAGGAAGTAGCGCTCGCCGACCTTGAACATTGCCGGCGCCTCGCGCTTGCTGCCAGGCCAGAGCACGGTCAGCTGGCGCTCGATGTCCAGGTAATCGTCCGTGAGCTCGTAGACCACGAGATCGGCGTTCTCGTTGGCGGCGGAGATGAAATAGGCCTTGCCGTCGTCGTCCTTGAACAGCGTGTCGTCGCGCGACATGTTGTCGTTCGGGCGAAACGAGCTCTCGTACTCGTAGTCGCCGTCGATCGTGGCGCACGAGAAAACGCCGGCCTCGGCCTCGGCGTAGTTTTCGCCCTCCCAGTGCAACCACATCACGAAGCGCTTCGTGCTCTCGTTGTAGGTGAGCTTCGGTCGCTCGATGATGCGATCGGCCGCCGCGAGCTCCGGCGCCGTGTCGCGCGTGATGATCGCGTTGCGGAAGGTCCAGTGCTGCAGATCCGGAGACGAGTACAGATTCACGGCTCTGAAGTTGCCGGAGTTGTGCGATTTGTCTTCGCCCACCCAGTACCAGGTGCCGTCCACGTTCAAGAACCCGCCGCCGTGCGCCTCGATGCGCTTGCCGTCGACGTCGTTCCAGTAGCCGCCGTTGCTGATGGTCGCGATCACGTCCGCGCCCGAGGGCGGCGCTCCGGCGTTGCCGGCGCTCTTGCCGCCGGTGGCCACGGCTCCGCCGGCGTCCGCCTTGCCGCCCGACGGCGCAGCGCCGCCGCTGCCGGTCATTCCGCCCGCCGGCGGCGCGCTGCTCCCGGCGCTTCCGGCGCTGGGCGCGGGAGCGCCGCCGGTATTCGCGGCGCCCGTGCCCGCGCTTGCGCTCTTGCCGCCCGACGGCGCGGGCGTCGAGCCGCCGGCGTTGCCGCCCGTCGCTGACCCGCCGCCGTTGCTTGCAACGCCGCCTCCCGAGCTCGCGCCAGGGCCGAGCACCACCGTGTGCGGCTCGGCGTTGCTCTTCAGATCGTCACTGCAGGACGCCGCGAGGGCGACCCACGCGACCAAGCAGACCGCGAGGGGCGCCTTCATCGTGCCCTAGTCTACTCATCCCCGGACGAGCGCTAGCCCGCGTTAGGGCTGCGCCGCGCGGCGCGCAGGAATCCCGACGTCGTAGCGGGCGGACGGGTGCAGCGCGTCGCTCGACTTGAATTGCCAGGGCGCCTGGCCGTCGGGGTCGCGCTGGCGAGACAGCCAATCCAACACCGCGTCCGCCCAGATTTCTCGGCCTTTCAGCGACGGGTGGATGCTGTCGGGACCGCGCGGCAGATACGGCACCAGGGCGTCGCTATCGAGATAACGGCATGGCGCGATATTTTCACGAATGACGGCGAGCAGCCCGGCGTCGGGTTTCCAGGTGGGGGGCGAAACCCAGACGCACGGCTGGGAGCTCACGGTCTTCACCAGCCGCTTGATGGCGTACACGCGCTGCAGCGGCTGGCGGAGCTCGATCTCGTTGGCACCCAGGCTCACCAGCACGAGATCGGGCTTGTGACGCGCGACGTAGATCCGGAGCTCGTCGCCGAACGCCCAGGTCGGGATGTAGCTCGCCTTCTTGAATTGGAGCACGCTGCGGAGGCCGGCGGCGCGCAAGCGCTTGCCGAGCGGAACCCCGAGCGCCCCGGCAAACGAATCACCGACGTGCAGCACCATGGTGCCCCGCGGCAACGACGCGAGCTCGGGATGCGCCTCTTCCCCGTCGGGCTGGGTGGACGCGGGTGGCTCGAGCGCCTCGCTCGGCGGCGGCTCTTCCGCGGCAATTTCCGCGTCTGAATCACCCGCGGGGGGTAACAGCGTGGCCCACGGCTCGAGCCGCGGCGGCTTGAGCTCGGGCAACGCGCGCACCGACTGCGCCCGCACGGGGAACGCGTTCCCGAGGCCGAGCGAGAACGCCGAAAGGCCGCGCTCGCTCGCGCTCGAGCTCACGTAAACCGGGGTGCTGCTCGCGACCGGAACCTGCGACGGCTCGGCCTGGACCGGCGCAGGCGCCGAGCTCGAGGAAGGCAGATGGATGCAACCGGCCAGCGTTCCCGTCAGGGACAGCAAGCAGAATTCCAACCTACGCCGACGTCGCGATTCTTGCATCCTTGGCTCCGACCCACCTGGTTCCGGGCGTCGTGAGTACCGCCTGAATAGCGGAAAGCGTGCGGGCGGTCACGCTGGCTTTTCATACAATCGGAATCGTACTCGGGTGAGCGTGCCCGAGACACATTCCGGACCTCGGCCCGGAGGTCTGCGCGGGTGGCGGCGGGGCGCGCGCTGTCGAGAACGCAGCCGAACCCCGGCTCTTCATGGCGGCCTTCCGCGCAAGGCGGCGCTCCGGGCGACGCGCAGCGCAGCCCATTCCACTCGTACCCCGGACCACACGTCCGGGTGATGACGCCGTGCCGGCACTGCCCGTCTGGCAGCGCACCGAACGGACACACGGCGCCGGCGGGTGTGAGGGCGCAGCGGAACCCCAGGTGCGAGCCGCTGCGAAACGGCGCCGACCGGTTGCGCAGCCGAGTGTGCATCCATTTCTCGAAGCGGCGGCTCCAGCTGCCGCCGCGATACACCCTCGAGGGTGATTCGAGCGGGGGCCACGGATACGGGCCGTAGTACGTCGAGGTCCACTCCCAGACGTTGCCGGAAAGGTCGAAGATCCCCAGCGAATCCGCCGGGAAACGGCCGACGCGGCAGGTGTGCGGCTCCTTCCAGCAGGTGTGTCCGTCGGGCGGCTCGCTGCCCCAGGGGTAGCGCAAGGCAGCGCCCCCGCCGCGCGCCGCGTACTCCCACTCGACCTCGGTCGGTAGCCGCGCGCCGCGCGCCTTGCAGAAGGCCTCGGCCTGCTCGAAATCGACGCAGTTGATCGGGTGGTCGAAGCGCTCGGGGTTCGAGCCCGTGCAGTTCGGCGAGTTGACGGCCGCGGGCGTGCAACGCTTGCCCTCGACACACGCCGAGTAGGCCGCAGCCGTGACCTCGGTCCGATCCAGGCAAAAGGAGGCCAGGCGCGTGAGGAAGCGCGGGCTCTCGTCCTCGCTGAAGCGCTCTTCGGGATCCGCGCCGATCCAGGCTTCACCGCCGGGTACGAGCGCCATCCGCTCCGGACAGGTCAGCGTCGGGGCCACGTCGCCCACTGTCTGAATCGCGACCGCCGCCGTGGCTTCCGGTACCGAGCCGGCGCGCGCCGCGGAGGCCGCGCCGGTCACGGGTGCTTCCTGGTGCTCGCGGTCGCAGCCCAACCCGCAGACTGCGGCCCAAAGGCTCATCCAGCCACCCAGGGTCTTGAATCGCGCGCTTCCGGTCACCGAGCGTCGCCGCGTTCTAACACTCTTTTGCGGGGGCTCGCCGATTCGAGAGTAGTCTCTCGCCATGCGCCCTGGTTTCGGCTGGAGTCGCCGCGCGGCCCTCGCGGGGTTGGGCCTCGCGGGGCTCGCTGGCCTCGGCCTCGCCGGCTGCGGCTCGAGCGCTCGCTCGCGCCGGGAAGTCCCGCTCTGGTTCACCTACGGCGGGCGCAACCGCGAGGTGCTCGAGGCGCTCGTCGCGCGCTTCAATCAGGACCCGTCGCGCGTCCCGGTGCGCCCGATCTACCAGGGCGACTACTTCGAGGGACTCGCCAAGCTGCGGATTGCGCTCGCCGCTCGAGCTGCGCCCGCCCTCAGCCACGTCGTCGGCGAGGTGGTGCCGTACCTCGCGGAAGCCGGCGTGCTCGAGGCGCTCGACGGCTACGCTCCCCGCGAGGATTTCGAGCTGGTCCCCGCGCTCGGCCAGAGCGGGACCTGGATCGGCGGCGGCGAGCGCGAGCTCGTGACCCTGCCGTTCAACCGCTCGACGCCGATTGCCTATTTGAACGCGGAGCTGTTCGAGCGCGCCGGGCTCGGTGCGCCGCGCACCTGGGAGGAGCTGCGCGCCGTCGCCAGCGCGCTCACGCTGCGACGCGGCTCTCGCATCGAGCGTTACGGCTTCGGCTGCCCCGTCGATTGGTGGTTTTGGGTGGCGCTGGTCGGGCAGGCGGGCGGCGACGTGGTCGAGCCCGACGGACGCGTCAGCCTCGGCGGAGAAGCGGGTGTGCGCGCGCTCGAGCTCTGGCAAACCCTGGTGCGCCGCGACCGCAGCATGAAGCCGCCACCGGGGCGCGACTACAACGCCTGGGAGCAGACCAACCAGGATTTTCTCGCGGGACGCGCCGCGATGATCTGGACCTCGACCGCATTCCTCAAATACCTGGAAGACAACGCCAAGTTCCGGGTGCTCGCGGCGCCGCTGCCGAGCGGTGTGCGGAGCGCGGTGCCGACCGGGGGCACGCACTGGGTGATCTTGAAGAGCGCGGAAGCTTCGCAAAAGCGCGCTGCTTTTCGGTTCCTCGAGTTCATGCAGCTCGAGCGCCAGGCCGTCGAATGGGCCACGCGCACCGGCTACATCCCGGTCACGAAGGGCGCGCTCCGCTCGCTCGAGCGGCGCGGGCACTACGACACACACCCGAACGAACGGGTCGCGATCGACCAGCTCGGCGCGGCGCGGCCCTGGCCCTGGTCGCCGCGGCTGTTCCGAGTCCAGCGCGAGGTCGTGCAGCCGCGGCTCGAGCGCGCCGTGCTCGCCGACGGCAGCGCGCGCGAGATGATCCGCGAAGGCGTCGAGCTTTCGCGGCGGATCTGACCGGAGCCGGGATGCGCCCCGCACGCCGCACCGATCCGCTGTGGTTGCTCGGACCGAGCCTTCTGTTCTTGTTCGTGTTCGTGGTGTATCCGCTCGGCCACGCGCTGCGGCTCAGCCTGTACGACTGGGATCTGCTCACCCCCGAGCGTTACGTCGGGCTCGAAAACTATCGCGCGCTGTTCGAGAGCGGCGACTTCTGTACGATACTTCAGAGCACGCTGAGCGTGAGTCTGACGGCAGTGGCCTTTTCGATGCTGATCGGCCTGGCTCTGGCGCTCGCGGTCAATCGACCGGGCCGCCTCGCGGCCTTCGCGCGCACCAGCATCTTCAGCGCTTACGTGGTTTCTTGGGTGAGCGTGGCGCTGCTCTGGCTCTGGCTGCTCGACGCCGACGCAGGCCTCGTCTCGGCGTTCGGCCGCGCTCTCGGCTTCGAGCGCGCGGGGCTCTTGGCAAGCCCGCACACGGCGCCGTTCGCGATCGCGGGCGTCGTGGTCTGGAAGATCGCCGGCTATTCGATGGTGCTGTTCCTGAGCGGCTTACAGAGCATCCCGACCAGCGTGCTCGAAGCGGCCGCCCTGGACGGCGCGGGTGCCTGGCAGCGCTTGCGGCGCGTCGTGTTACCGCTGCTCGGCCCGACCAGCGCCTTCGTCGGCACGACCAGCCTGATCTTGACCTTTCAGGCGTTCGACGTGGTGCGGATCATGACTCAAGGCGGGCCCGTGCGGTCGACGACCGTGTTCGTGTACTCGATCTACGAGCAGATGTTCGTGGGCTTGCGGGTCGGTCGCGCCAGCGCCGAGGCGCTCGTGTTCTTCGCGGTGCTGCTCGTGCTCACGGGCCTCGAGCTCGTCTTCCACCAGCGGAGGCAGGCGCTGTGATGAACCGCATCGGCATCCCGCTGCGCGTCGGATTGGTGCTGGTCAGCCTGATCTGGCTGGTTCCGTACGCCTGGATGGTCGTCACCAGCGTCAAGACGCTGCCCGAAATCGTCGCGGCGCCGACCGCTCCCCTGCCCGCCGGGCTCGAGCTCGGCGCTTACCGCGAGGTCTTCGAGAGCATGCCGGTCGCGCGCTACTTCTGGAACACCACGCTGGTCGCGCTCGGCATCGCGGCGCTGCAGATCGCGCTCGCCGTGCCGGCCGGCTACGCGCTCGCCAAGCTCGAGTTCAAGGGTCGCGCGCTCGCGTTCGGGCTGGTGCTCGCGACGCTGCTCGTGCCCGCCCAGGTGCGCTTCGTGCCGGTGTTCACGTTGCTGGCGGACGTCGGGCTCACCAACACGCTCTCGGCGTTGATCTTGCCGTTCGGCGTCAGCGCGCTCGGCACGTTCCTGGTGCGCCAGGCGCTGCTCAGCTTGCCGGATTCGATCCTGGAAGCGGCGCGCATCGACGGCGCGAGCGAGCTGCGCATCGTGTACTCGATCTTACCGCCGCTCTTGGTGCCGACCCTGGTGTCGCTGTTCCTGTTCAGCTTCGTTTTTCACTGGAACGACTACTTCTGGCCGCTGGTGATGACCACCGACGACTCGGTGCGGACGCTGCCGCTCGGCGTCGCGCTGCTCCGGGAGCAGGGCACGGGAGTGCGCTGGCACATCGTGATGGCCGGCAATGTCTTGCTCAGCGCACCGGTGCTCGCGCTGTTCGCGCTGGCGCAGAAGCAGCTACTGAATGCGGTGGCGGCCTCGACGTCCTGACGACTAAGATTGCCCGCCATGCCGCTCGTGGATCTGCCGCTCGCCGAGCTCGAACGTTACTCCGGCCGCAACCCCAAGCCCGCGGACTTCGACGCTTACTGGGAGCGCGCGCTCACGGAGATGCGGAACACCGACCCGCGCGTGGAGCTCGTGCCGGCGAGGTTCCAGGCGCCGTTCGCCGAGTGCTTTCACCTGTATTTCACGGGCGTGCGCGGCGCGCGCGTCCACGCCAAGCTATTGCGCCCGCGCGTGCGGCGCGGCCGTCACCCGGCGTTGCTCGAGTTCCACGGCTACACCAACGACAGCGGCGACTTCGCGACCAAGTTGAGCTGGGTCGCCGCGGGCTTCGTGGTGGCGTCGCTCGATTGCCGCGGCCAGGGCGGGCTCAGTGAGGACGTCGGCGGCGTGCGCGGCACGACGCAGAACGGGCACATCGTGCGCGGCCTGCTCGACGAGCCAGACCAGCTGCTTTTTCGGCAAATTTTCCTCGACACCGCGGAGCTCGCGCGCGTCGTGCTCGACCTGCCGGAGGTCGATCCCGAGCGCCTGGCCGCCCACGGCGCCTCGCAGGGTGGCGCGCTGACGCTAGCCTGCGCCGCGCTCGAGCCGCGCGTGAAGCGGCTCGCACCCGTGTATCCATTTCTCTCGGACTATCAGCGGGTCTGGGAGATGGATCTCGCCAAGGACTCCTACCGCGAGCTTCAGACCTTCTTCCGCCACCACGATCCGACCCACGAACGCGAAGCGGAGCTCTTCAACAAGCTCGGCTACATCGACGTGCAGCACCTGGCGCCGCGGATCCGTGGCGAGGTGCTGATGGCGATCGGGCTGATGGACACGGTGTGCCCCCCGTCGTCTCAATTCGCCGCCTACAACCGCATCACCGCCAAGAAGTCGCGCGTCGTCTACCCGGACTTCGCCCACGAGAATCTGCCCGGCTGGGCCGACCGCGAGTGGGCCTTCTTCGCGCCGTTGTGCGACGGCGCATGAGCGGGTTCACCGATGAAAAGTGCCTGCGGTGCGGGAAATACAGCCCGGCCGGCACCCGCAGCTGCCCCGACTGCGGCGCCAAGCTCCCCGACTCCACGGGCTCGGGCCCGAAGCGACGCGAGAAGAGTCGCTGGCGCTTTCTGTGGCTCTTGATCCCGGGGTCGGTCGTGTTCGGACTGTGGCCGGGTAGCGTCGAGGGCACGCTGCGCTCGCGCGGTCAGCCGTTCGGCGATCGCGAGCTCGAGCTCACCGCGTGCTACTCGGGCGATCGGTTCAGATACTTCGGCGTGGCGCTGAAGCCCGAAAGCGCAAGCCCGGACACTGCGGGCGGGATCAAGATCCTGAAGAATGCCGCCGACCAGTGGGTCGTCTACGTCGAACGCCCGCTCGGCTGCGAGCCCGGTCGCTGCGAGCTCGTCGAGCTCGACAGAAAGCACTGCTCGGTGTTCGACGTCGAGGTGAGGAACACCGGCGCTATGGTCAACGACATCCGCGGCCGCAAGGGCCACGCCAAGCTCGAGTGCCGGTTCCCCGAGGGCGGCAGCTTGAGCGCCACCCTCGAGTTCAGCGGCTGCACCTGACGGCTCAACCCGAGCAGGCGCGGGCCATCACGAACAGCGTGAGCAGCCCGAGCAAGGTGAACACCAGCGCATAAGCGTTCGAGCGCGCCATGCGCGGGCCGAACCAGTCCACCTCGGTGGGGCCACCCCCACGACGGTTTCCGCCCTTCTTCGGCGGATCCGAAGGCGTCGCCGCGACCTCACCGCGCACGTTGCGCGGCAGCGTGCGCGCGCTGACTTCGACGGCGGCCCAGTGTTGCATGGTGGCCATTTCGAGCGTGGGGGCGCGCGGGGAAAGCGCGGAGGGGTGTGCCAGCTCGCTCTGGATCTCGGCGGCCTCGACGCGCACTCGCAGGTCGTGACGCGGGACCTCGGTGGTGGCGCGGGCCTCGGCTTGCGCCAGCGCAGCCTGAGGCTCGGGTCGCGGTGCGGCCTGCTCGAGGCGCGCTTCGGGGCGGGCGGCGGGCGCGGCATCCGGGCGCGCTTCGATGCGCGCGTCCAGCAGCACGGGCGCACGCGGGTCGTCGGGAGCACCCTTCGGCGCCGACGGCACGAGCAGCCCAGGGCGCGCGATCACTTGTGGGGAAACGCGGCTGACGAACCGAGACTCCGGCTCCGCTTCGGCTTCCGGGCGCGTCGCGGCGCTACCGTTCGAGGAGGGCGCCGGGCGCTCGCCCGCGCGTGCGTCGCTGCGCGGCGCGGGCGTACCGAGCTGCGCCACGGCCTCTCGCGTAGCGCCTGCGACGTCGAAACCGCCTGCGGCGTCCAGAAGCGTCCCGAGCTCCGGTCCCGCTGGCGGCAATGGCGCGGCCGCGGCCGGTCGGGGCGCGGTCGGGTTTTCGGGCACGGCCGGTGCGCCGGGCGTGGCGGGTGTCGCGGGCGTCCCCTTCGCGCCCGCTGGCTGAGGCGTGGCGGGCCTGCCACCGGCGACGATGCCGGCGCCAGCGCGCTGCGGACCCGTGGGCAGCGGCAGATTGAACCGCCGCAACAGGTCGCTCAGGTTGGCATCGTCGGGCCGGATCTTCATCGGCGTGCGCGGGGTAACGGCCGATTCGAGCCGAGCTGAAGCCCCCAACGTCGCCTCTCGACACCGGACCGCGGCGGTTTCAGCATGCCGCCGTGGCTCTCCCGACCCCGGAGACCGGGACAAATCCCCCCGACCGCTCGCGGAGCGCGGGCTTCCGCTGGTCCGACGAGCGCGAACCGCACGCCGAACGCCGCCGCAGCATGCTGCGCGCCCATCCCGAGATCGAGCGGCTGTACGGGCCGTGTCCGCGCACCAAGTACGTGTGCACGGCGCTGGTCGCCCTCCAGCTCACGCTCGCGTATCTCCTGCGAGACGCCTCGTGGTGGTGGATCCTCGGCGTCGCTTACCTGTTCGGAGGCCTCGTGAACCAGGCGCTGCTCTTGGCGATCCACGAGCTCAGCCACAACCTCGCGTTCAAGAAGCCGTGGCACAACCGCGTGTTCGCGGTGTTCATCAACCTGCCCGTCGGTGTGCCGGTCGCCGAGACCTTCCGCTACTACCACTTGCTGCACCACGTGCATCAAGGCGACGAGCGCCTCGACACCGATCTACCGACCGAGGCCGAAGGTCGGTTCGCTCAGGGCGCGCTGCGCAAGGCGCTGTGGCTGTCCGTGCAAGGCTTCGCCTACGCCCTGCGGCCGCTGTTCGTGCATCCCAAGCGCCCGAGCGCCCCCGAGCTCGCGAACCTCGCCCTCCAGCTCGCCTTCAACGCCGCGATCTTCTACTTCTGGGGCGGCAAAGCGCTCGCGTACTTGCCGATCAGCTCGCTGATCGTGATGGGCCTGCACCCGATCGCCGGCCACTACATCTCCGAGCACTACGTGTTCCGCGAGGGCCAGGAGACGTACTCGTATTACGGCTGGCTGAACCGCCTCACGTTCAACGTCGGCTACCACAACGAGCACCACGATTTCCCGTACATCCCCGGCTCTCGCCTGGCGCAGCTCCGCGCCGCCGCCCCCGAATTTTACGACCATTTGCTGCATCACGAGTCGTGGACCGCGACGCTCTGGCACTACGTGATGCGCCCGAGCTTGGGTGGGTACAGTCGCGTGAAGCGACGGCGTTCTTAGAGGGGCTCTCCCCTTGCACTCACAGCCCGCAGCGCTCTGCAAAGCGTCCCAACGACTCTTTCCTGGCCGTTGCTCGAAGCCGCGACGCGAGTTGGTCGCGGACGGCTTTGGCACCGGCGAGGTCGCCGATCGCGCAGGCGGCGACCAGGCGCAGGCGCAGGGTTTCGTCGAGGACGCTTCCGTCGGCGAGGCCGCGGGACAGCGCGCGCTCGAGGTAAAAGAGCCCGTTCTTGTGGCGGCCGCGCAAGATCAGGTTGCGGCCGAACAGGTAGTCGGCCAGACCCGAGCTCGGTTCGAGCGCCGCCCACTCGCCGAGCTTGCCCGCGGCGACGTCCCAGGACGGGCCGAGCTCGTCGCCGATCAGCAACATCACGATCGCTTCGCGGCCGATCCCGTGACTCACGCGGCGCTTGATGTCGAGCGTGCGCAAGCGATCCGCGTCCGTCAGCGACTCGGCGAGCTTGCCGTAGACGGCGCGAGCCGCCTCGAGCTCACCCTGGCGGAGCAGTAGATCGCCTTCGGCCTCGAGCGCCACCAAGTTGGCCCAGAC
>JAICQO010000138.1 GCA_025937835.1 Polyangiaceae bacterium | reverse complement strand
TTGTTCGCCTCGACGGCGCTCGCTCAAGAAGCGACCGCCACGACCAACGCCGAGGCCGAGGGCCAGGTCGGAATGGGCCTCCCCGGCGCGAACGCGAACGCCAACGCCACGGCCACGACGCCCGCCGCGGTCGAAGCGGCCCCCGGCAACACCGATCACGACCTGGTGGTCGGCCACCTGGGCGTCGGCTACCTCGGGCGGCGCACGATTCAAATCGGCGCGTCCGACGCCGGCGGCGTTGCCGTCTCGGCGCCGGTGATCGGCGTTCGGCTGTGGATGAACCAGGCCATGGGCCTCGACCTGGGTCTCGGTCTGTCGATCCAGGACAGCTCGCAGGATAACGCCACCGGCGAAGACGAGGACGGCCCGAACCACTTCGCGGCGATCCTGCACGGTGGCGTGCCGCTCGCGCTCGCTACCAGCCGTCACTTCACGTTCGAGGTGGTGCCGGAGGCGAACATCGGGTTCGGCTCCGGCTCGGTGGGCGACATCGACTTGAGCGGCTTCCAGCTCGACCTGGGGGCGCGCGCCGGCGCGGAAATTCATTGGGGATTTCTCGGCATTCCACAGCTGTCGCTGCAGGCCTCCGTGGGCCTGCTGGTGAGCACTTCGCGAGCCAAATCCGAGGCCGGCGACGCTGAAACGACGCAGAAGGTCACGCGCCTCTCCACGGCCGTGTACGACAACCCGTGGAACGTGTTCACCTCCAACGTGTCGGCCCTCTACTACTTCTGAGTGACCTTCTGGGTCATCCTTTCGGTCGGAGGCGCGCTTGATGTTTCGACAGCTCGGCTTCTTGGTGTTGTTGGTGGCGTGCAGCGGCGCGGACGGCAACAGCGCGCCTCCCGACTTCTTCGGCGTCGATCAAGAGGTGGTCGATACCGATCGCGCGCCGAACGACACGGACGCGCCGCTCAACGCCTCCGAGAGCGGCTCGGACACCGATCGCGCCGTCAACGCCAGCGATGCCGGCGAAGGCAGCAGCTTCAGGCCGGAAGAACCGAACCCGAACCCGAACCCGAATCCGAATCCCGGAGGCGGTCCCGGCAACAACCCGCAGTGCAATGCCTTCTGCCAGCGGCTCGGAGAAGCGGGTTGTAGCGTAAACGCCTGCGCGTCGGCCTGCCCGATGGACGCCTGCCGAGGCGAGCTGATCCGGCTCGGTGACTGCGTGATCGCGCAGGATCGCTGCCCCGACACGGTGGACGCGGGCGATCCGGCGCTCGAGGCCTGCGCTGACGAGCTGGACGATTACGTGAGCTGCCAGGAGTCCCCGTCGATGCCGGATCCCTCGCTACCGCCGGGATGTGCCCCCGAAACCGGCTGCGACTGCGACAACGAGTGCGAAGCGTGCCTGTGCGCGATCGATTCGAGCGCGGCCGATATCTGCGACCAGTACTGCGGATGATGCGGCGCGGGTGGTCCTTGGGGTTCGGCTGCGCCCTGCTGCTCCTTGGCTGCAGCAGCGCGGACGGCGACAGCACGGCGTCCCCCTTCTTGGGCGTCGATCCAGAGGCCGTCGACACGCACCGCGCGCCGAACGACACGGACGCGCCGCTGAACGACTCTCAGAGCGGCTCCGACACGGATCGCGCGGTCAACGCCAGCGAACCCGTGGAGACGCGCAAGGTCACGCCCGAGCCGCCGGACCCGAATGTCGCCAGGGCCGAGTGCGCCGCCTTTTGCCAGCGATACACCAGCTTCGGCTGCGAGGCGCCGCAATGCGTGGCCGGCTGCGTCCTGGATCGCTGCCGCGCCCAGCTGATCAGCTGGGGGAATTGCAGGCTGGAAGTCCAGCTCTGCCCCGAGAGCCCGGTGCTGGTTTCGGCGTGTCCGCACGAGGGAGCAGCCTACGCGCGCTGCACCGGGTTCGACGGCCCTGGCCCTCTCACGGTGCCGATGCCGGACCCACAGTGGACGCCGGATCCCTCGCTCCCTCCCGGGTGCACGCCCGATGCCGGTTGCGAGTGCGACGACGAGTGCGACGCGTGCTTGTGCGCGGTCGATCCGAGCGCGGCCGATCTCTGCGAGCCGTACTGCGGGTGATGCGGCGCCGTTCGCCATTGGCGGCCGCACCGCGCTGACGCGAGCGAGCGCAAACCGGCGCGGCGCGGAGTTTGCTCTCGCTCGAGCGCGTGTGGCTCGACCCAATGTTGGTGCTGGGCGCGGCGCTCGCGGGCGGCGCGCTGTGTGCCGTCGTGCCGGGCCCGACGTTGTTTGCGGTCGCGGCGTTGCTGTGGCTGCTGCGCCGTCACGCGCGACCCGCCGTGCTCGGCCTGGCTATCGTGGCGCTCGGCGCTGGCGCCTTTCGTGCTCGCGCGGCGATTGACGGCTTCGAGGCGGAGCGCGCGCGGGCGCGGCTCGAGCTCGGGCCGCCCCAGCGCTGCGCGGTCTGGGGTCGCGTCGAGACGCAGCCGATCGAGTCGGACGGCAAGCCGCGCTACGTGGTGCTCGTCGAGCGTTCGGACTGCGAAACCGGCAAGGTTCAGGCGGGTTTGCGGGTCGGCGTCACGGGAGGCCCGGACGGGCTCGCGCGCGGCGACACCGTCGAGGCGATCGTCGATCTGGCGCCGCTCGAGGTGCTGCACAACTTCGACCTGGGCGATCCTCGACCGCGCGTGGCCCGGCGCGGCGTGGTGCTCACGGGCTCTGCGCTCCACGCCTCGCTCGAAGAGCGCGGTCACGGCCTCTTCGCGGCGATCGATCGCGCGCGGGCCTTCGTTCGAAAGCGCATCCAGGCGAGCTTTGCCCCGGACGCGATCCCGATGGCGCGTGCGCTCGTGCTCGGGGAAAACGATCTGGACCCCGCGGATGATGCGGCCTTCAAGAAGAGCGGGCTGTCGCACCTGCTGGCAGTGAGCGGGACGCACCTGGTGTTCGCGGTGGCGTCCATAGTGCGGGCACTGACGGCACTCTTGGTGCGCTGGGAGCGCTTCGCGGCCGGGCGGGACGCGGCGCGCACCGCGTCTCTGATCGGCATCGTGCTTGCTCTCGGCTACGCGGATTTCGCGGGTGGGAGCGGCTCGGCGTTGCGGGCCGCGTTCATGTTGAGCGCGCTGTTTGCCGCGCGCGTCGTGGGCCGCAGCGGCTGCGCCAGCCGGGCGCTCGCCTGGTCGTTGTGGATCGGCTGGGCGCTCGACCCGCTCCTCGCCTTCGACATCTCGTTCCTGCTCTCGTTGGGAGCGACCTGCGGTCTGTTGCTGCTCGGTAAGCCCTTCGCGGTCCCGGTGGAGCGCTTGAAGTCGCGGGGAGCGCGCTTTCTCGGCGGAAGCATCGCCACGACGCTGGCGGCGATGGTGCCGTGCGCGCCGCTCCTGGCACTGCTCGGCTCGGATCTGACGCTGGCGGGCATCGTGGCCAACGTGCTCGCGGCTCCGCTCGGGGAGGTGGTGGCGCTACCGCTGTGTCTGTCGCACGCGCTGGTCTCGCCCTGGCCCGCGCTCGAGCACGGCGTGGCCCTCGTGGCCTCGGGCGCGCTGCTCGTGGTGAAGCAAATCGCGCGCGAGAGCGCGGCGGCCACGTTTCTCTCGATCCCGATGCCCGAGCCGAGCGGATACCAGCTCGCGCTCGCGTTGGTGGCGGCCACGGCGCTGTGTCTCGGCCGCGAGGGAGCCGGCGGGCGCATCGCGCCGCACGTGCGACACGCCTGGGTCGCCTCGGCGCTGCTCGGGGTGATCGCGCTGGAGCTCCTGGTCCGCCGCGCCGGCGCGCCCAGGGGCGAGCTGCGGCTCACCGCGCTGTCGGTCGGTCAGGGCGACTCATCGCTCGTGGACCTGCCGAACGGCGCGCTGATGCTGGTCGACGCGGGCGGCGTGATGGCCGGCGCGGATCCGGGCGAGCGCGTGGTGGTTCCCACCCTGCGCGCGCGTCGCCGCAAGCGCATCGACGTCGTGGTGCTCAGCCACCCGCATCCGGATCACTTCGGCGGGCTCCTGGCCGTGATTCGCTCCGTAAAAATCGGCGAAATCTGGGATACCGGGCACGCCTCGGAGCGCGCCGCCGGCCCCGTCTACGCCGCGTTCCGCGCCGAGGCCGCGCGCCGCGGCATCCCGATCCGCTTTCCGCGCGAGCTGTGCGCCGCTCCCCGCGACTTTGGTGGCGCCAGGGTACGGGTGCTCGAGCCGTGCCCCGGTCCCGTCCCCGGTCGCTCGGCGAACGACGACTCTTTCGTGCTCGAGCTGCGCTACGGCCGGCGCGGGTTTCTGATGATGGGCGACGCAGAGCACGAGGCCGAGGCAACGCTGCTCCGCAATCACCCGCGGCTGCGCGCGGACGTCCTCAAGGTCGGCCACCACGGCAGCCGTACCTCCACCGGTGGCGAGCTCGTGGCGCGGGTGTTGCCCGAGGTCGCGACGGTTTCGTGCGGCGCGCGCAACCGCTTCGGCCACCCCTCGCCGGAGGTCATGGCGCGGCTCGCCGCGCTCGGCACGCGCGCCCTGCGCACCGATCTTTCCGGCGCGATCCGCGCCCGCACCGACGGTGAGCGGCTCGACGTCGAAGTCTCGACTTTTCCGGCGCTTCCAGAGCGCTTAAGCTCGCTCGGGCGTGACCCAAATCGCTGAACCTCCGGTGACACCCCTGATCAGTGAGAGCGCGCTGGCGGACCGCGTCCGCGTGCTCGGCGAGCAGATCCAGAAGGACTACGCGAACCGGGAGCTCGTGATCGTGAGCGTGCTCAAGGGCAGCTTCTTGTTCGCCGCCGACCTGGTGCGCGCCATCGACTTGCCGATGCGCATCGAGTTCTTCGGA
This sequence comes from Polyangiaceae bacterium, assembly GCA_025937835.1. Classification (GTDB taxonomy): domain Bacteria; phylum Myxococcota_A; class Polyangia; order Polyangiales; family Polyangiaceae; genus PMG-095. Next base: position 6,988 of record JAICQO010000138.1, on the reverse strand, counting down.
GTGCGGAGCTACGGAGCGGCCACCGTTTCGAGCGGCGAGGTACAGATCACGCTCGACCTGACGCGGCCGATCACGGGCGCCGACGTGCTCGTGATCGAGGACATCGTCGATACCGGCTTGACGCTCACCTACATCCTCGAGCAGCTGCGCGCGCGCGGACCGCGCAGCGTGAACGTGTGCGCGCTGCTTCACAAGCCGTCGCGCGCGGTGAAGCCCGTGTCGATCGACTACCTCGGGTTCACGATCGAGGACGTGTTCGTGGTCGGCTACGGGCTCGACTACGCCGAGCGGCACCGCAACTTGCCGTACGTGGGCGTGCTCGACCAACCGCCGAAAAAGCCTTGAATGTTCAGTGCTTGGTCGGCCGCGGCTGGGTGACGAAGGCGCGAATGCAGGGCCGCGACCACTGCGCTGCGACGTAGCCGCCGAGCGGTTCCGGCACGGGCTCCGAGTTCACCACCAGGCGCTGCAGCGCGAACGCGAGCTCGGCGTCGGCGATCGACCACTCGTCGAAGATCGTGGCCGTCGCTGAGCGCACCAGCTCGGAGGCAACGCGCACGAGCTTGCCCGCGTCGGCGCGCGCGCGATCACTCATCGGCTCGGTCGCGGGCGAGAAGAACAGCGTGGACGACGGGCGCTCTTTGCGGAGCGCGAACAGGTCGGTGCGCAGCCAGCCCAGGATCTGCCGCGCGCGGGCGCGCTGCCGGCGGTCCGACGGCAAGAGCCGCGGGTACTCCGGTCCGGGGAACACCTCTTCGAGGTACTCGATGATCGCCTTCGATTCCCCGAGGTAGAAGCCATCATGCTCCAGGGTGGGAACACGCGCGGTCAGGGTCCGGCTCACGTAGTCCGGATCGCGCTGCTCCCCCCGGTCGAGGTCGAGCACCTGCGTCCGGTAGGGCACGCGCTTTTCCTCGAGCGCGACCAGGGCGCTGAACACCCAGGGGCTTTCCCACAACGCATCGGCGTAGAGCGTGGTCATGGACCGAGCTATACTCCGGCTCGCGTGGAGGTCCCACCATGGGTCGTTGTTGGGTCGTCGGTGCTGTGTTGTTGGTCTGGTTCACGGCCTGCGGCGGCGGCCGCTCGCTGGGGGACGGTCCTGGAGAAGATTCGGGGGTGCTCGGCACCGATGACAACCAGAGCCGCAACCCGCCCGAGCCGGCGGCCCCGGGCGGCACCTCCGATCCGAGCTCGGACGGCGATCCGTTCAGCTTCGGCGAGGGCGCGCCGCTACCCGAGTGTGTCGCGGGATTTCGCCAGCGGGACAAGCCGGACAGGCCCTGCAACTGCCTGGTTCAGGGCGTGTGCTTCGACGACAAGGCGCAGGCCTGCGCTTGCATCTGCCCCCGCACCGGTAAGCAGAACCTGTGCGTGAGCGACCAGGAGTGCGAAGACGGCAGCCGCACGAAGGTGCGCTGCTATTCGATCTGAGGCTTGCGCAAGCGCGCCAAACGTTCGGCGATTTGCTTCTCGAGCCCTTGATCGGAAGGCTCGTAGAAGCGCCGCGCGCCGAGCTCGTCGGGTAGATAGGTCTCGTCGGGAACGTGGCTGCCGGCGTAGTCGTGCGCGTAGCGGTAGCCTTCGCCGTAGCCCTCGGTCTTCATCAGCTTGGTCACGGCGTTGCGGAGCTTCATCGGCACGGGCAGCGCACCGCGCTCGGCGATCGCGTCGCGGGTCGCGCCGATCGCCCGCTTGACCGCGTTCGACTTGGGGCAGCTCGCCAGGTACAGGCAAGCGTGGGCCAACGGATACACGCCCTCGGGCAAGCCCATGCGCCGGAACGCCTGATCTGCGTCCACGGCCACGGAGAGCGCGCGCGGATCCGCGTTTCCGACGTCTTCGCTCGCGAAGATCATCAAGCGCCGGGACAGGAACAGCGGGTCGTCGCCTGCGTCGAGCATGCGTAAAAACCAGTACAGCGCGGCGTCTGGATCGCTGCCGCGCATCGACTTGATGAGCGCGCTCACGACGTTGTAGTGCTCTTCGCCGCTCTTGTCGTAGAGCAGCGTTCGCTCTTCCGCGGCGCGGTGGACGACGTCGAGGTCGATCGCTCCGCCCGGCCCTGCCAGAGCGGCTGCGACCTCCAACATGCCGAGCGCGCGCCGGGCGTCGCCGCGCGCCGCATCCGCGATGCTCTCGAGCGCTTCGGGCACGGCGCTGTGGTTCTGTTCGCCGAGGCCGCGCTCGCGGTCGAGCAGGGCGCGCTCCAGCAGCGTGACCAGATCGGCGCGCGTGAGCGCCTCGAGCCGCAGCACGCGGCAGCGCGAGAGCAGCGCCGCATTCACCGCAAAAGACGGGTTTTCGGTGGTCGCTCCGATCAGCGTCACGGTGCCGTTCTCGATGTGCGGCAAGAACGCGTCTTGCTGGCTCTTGTTGAAGCGGTGGATCTCGTCCACGAACAGCGTCGTGCCGCGGCCCTGGTACGCACGCCGCTCGCGCGCCGCGTCGAGGATCACGCGGAGCTCCGGCAAGCCCCCGAGCACTGCGCTGAACGGCACGAACTCGGTACGCGTGACGTTGGCGATCACGTGCGCGATCGTGGTCTTGCCGGCGCCGGGCGGTCCCCACAGAATCAAGGACGGCACGCGGTCGGCGCGGATCGCGTCGCCGAGCAACTTGCCGGGCTCGAGCAAATGGAGCTGTCCGACGAGCTCGGCGAGCGTGCGCGGGCGCATGCGGTCTGCGAGCGGCTTCTCTCCGCCGTCGAGCTTGCCTTGGTCCAGCGCGCGGCCGAGCAGGGTCGCCTGTTCCGGAACCGGGCGCTTGCGGGCGGCCATGAGCTCAGCCTGTTCGCTGCGGCCGCGCCCCGAAAATCGCGGTTCCGACGCGGACCCAGGTCGAGCCGGCCGCGATCGCCGCCTCGTAGTCGTGGGTCATGCCCATGCTGAGCTCGGGGAGGCGCGAAGGTCCGCCGTGCGCGTCGCGCAGCGTGCAGAGCGCGTCGAACGGCGCGCGCGATCCCTCGGCGCTCTCCTCGAGCGGCGGAATGCACATCAACCCCACCAGCGACAACGCCGGCTCGGCCTCGATCGCGCTCGCGACCTCGGCGAGCTGGTCGGGTGCGACGCCGCCCTTCTGCGCCTCGCCGGCGATGCTCACCTCCACCAGCGCGCGCAGGCGCTCTTTGGTGGTGAACGCCGCGCGGCGCTTGCCGAGCTCGCGCGCGAGCTCGACGCTGTCGATCGAGTGCACGTAGGCCGCGTGCTCGGCCACGTGCCGGGCCTTGTTGCGCTGCAGGTGGCCGATCACGTGCCAGACGATCGGCAGGTCGAGCAGCGCCTCGCGCTTCTCCAGCCACTCTTGCACGTAATTTTCGCCGAAATCGCGCTGGCCGGCCTCGAAGGCCTCGCGCACGACGGCCGCGGGGTGGCCCTTGGATACGGCGAGCAGGCGGACGCTGCCGGGATCGCGGCCCGCTGTCCGAGCCGCCGCCGCGATCCGCTCGCGTACGTCCGCGAGGCGCGCGCGGATGCTCATGGCGCGCGCCGGAGCTCCAGGTTCGCTTGTCGCAGCGTGGTGCCGTCGCCGGATCCGGCCTTCAGCGGTCCGCGCACCGCGTCACCGTCGCGGCGCACGACCGCGGTGCCGCGGAAGGTCGTCAGGTCGCCGGGCTGCTTCGGCTCGAAGGTGATGCGGATCGTCTCGGCGTCGGCCGTGCCGGTCACGGTGTGGTTTCCGAGCGCGCCCTCGGACTCACCCTGCAGAACGCCCTGCTCGTCGATCGACAGCTTGAGCGTGCCCTTGCCGGAGCCTTTGCTGCCGTCGTCCTTGCCCCACTCACGCAGCGCTCCCGGCGCCGGTTCGAGCTTGTTTTGTGCGGCTTCGTAGCTGCCCGTCCAGGCGCCCGCGTACCACGGCAGCACCTTTTGGGGTGGCGCGGCGCTGGCCAGCGGCGCCGAGGACGCGGCCGATGCGGCAGCGCCGGACGGCTGCGGCTCCTTCTTGCAGCCGAGCGCGACGACGCAGCCGAGCGCGAGCAGCGCGGCCTTCACGGCGCTTCCTCGGGGGGCAAGACGCGGGTGACACGCACGCCGAGCTCACCCTCGAGGTTGACGAGCTCGCCATGCGCGAGCGCGCGGCCTCCGGCGCGCAGCACCACGGGCCCGCCCACGCGGCGGCGGGTCTCGATCACGTCGCCGGCGCGCAGCGCTGCCCACTCGCGCGCGGGCAGGCTCACGCTCGCGAGCTCCACGCGCACCACGAGGGGGGTATCGAGCACGACTTGTTCGAGGGCGGAGGGTTCGGCGTCCTGGCTCACGTTCGACTCCGGCGCGGCGAGTGCGACCTGGGTCGGCTCACGTACCACGATTCTCCCGTCGGGGAGCAGCTCGACCCCGAGCCCTGCCTCGCTGGTCGGCGCCACCAGTGCGGCGCGGCCGATCGCCCGCTCTTTTACCCACAAATCGGGCCCCGGGCAGAGCGCGTCCCCGGGGCGCAGCGTCGCCAGAACCCGCGGCGTCGTGAGCGTCGCGCCGATCACCAACGGCAGCTCGAGCTCGATCGACGCGAGGCGCGCGAGCAGGCCCGCGCCGGGCGCCGACGGCTCGAGCTCGCTGCCGAGCCAGACGGCCGCGGCGTAGGGACGCCCGCTCACGATCAGCGTCGCGTGAACTATCGCGGCGTCGCTGGCGTCGCGCGGTGGCGCCGGCCGGAGCACGTCGCGCGCCTGCGTCCCGCGGGCGGCTTCGACGAACAGCGCCGAGAGCGCGCCGAGCAGCGCAGGGTCCGCCGAGAGCTCGCTCGGCACGAGCGGCAGCGGGCGGCGCAGGAACGCCGACAAGAGCGCGCTGCCGAGCGGCGCTTCCAGGCCGACGCCGAAGTGCTCACCGGTGCCGGCGGCCTCGAACCCGAGGCTCCAGAAGGTGCTCGCGGGCGGCTTGTGGTCGACGTCGCGAACGACGATCTCGATCTCCGTGCCGGTCAGCTCTGCCAGCCGCTCCCCGAACGCCGTCAGCACCACCGCTGGCTCGAGCCGGCGGCGTGCGTTCCACAGCCTCGCCTCGGCCCGCCGCGTGGTGCGACTCAAGGCGCCCCAGGGAAACGCCTCCAGAGCTCGCGGTCCCGACATCGATGTCTAGCCTACACGCAGATCCGCGCCTCTCGTAGGCTCGTGTAGGCGTCGTGTCCACAGTACGTCCACAAATTGTGGATAACTCGGGTCAAACCTCGGGGCGCCCCGCCGACCGGGAGCACGGTATCCTGGCCGGATGCGGATTGGAGTTGGGCTTTCGGTCGTGCTCGCAACCCTGCTCTGCGCGGCGTCGTCGTTCGCCGCCGAGCCGAACGCCGCCACCTCGAAGGCGCTGCTCGAGGGGGATCGCGCGGCGCTCGCGCGTGACTTCGACGGCGCGATCGCCAAGTACCGCGCGGTGCTCGCGGAAGATCCGCGCAACGCGATCGCGCACTACCGGATCGGCCAGGCGCAGACCATGAAAGGTGACTACGCGGAAGCCGAGCAGGCGTACTTTGCTGCGCTGCGCTTCTCGGGCACGAACGATGTGCTGCGCGCCAAGGTGTTGTTCTGCATCGCGGATCTGCGCGAGCGCCAGCACGCTTACGAAGCCGCCGTCGATGCCTGGACGGAGTACGAGAAGCAAGGCGTGACGGCGCCCGAGAGCACGCCCCACGCAGCCACCGCCGCCGAGCGCAAGAATCGGATCGCCGAGTGGAAGAAGGCGCTTGCCACCGCCGCGGAGGTCAAGGCGCGCATCGCTCGCCGGATCCAGGAGGTCGAGGACCTGGCGCGCAAGAACGCCAGGTAAGTGCAGTTCGTGCGCGTGTTTCCGGGCGTGACCAGAGCATAGGTCGTGCCAGCGCTCGGGTGGGGGGCCCGAAGACAAGGGCTCGACGCCCTCTGGGTTTTGACCCCAGAGTTCGACGCATGAAGACCTCCTTCGGAAAGAAGGCGTCGGGTCTGCGCCTCGAAAGAATGCAAGCGTCGCCGCGCTTTCGCGACGGCGCTTTTCAGAACCTGCACCCGACCGTGCCGGGTCTGAGAGCATCCGGAGCGATGCCTTCCTTGCACGAATTTTTGTGTGCAGGTGGACGCCGCACGCCGCCCGCGCCGTTGCCCGTTCGCGATCCGCGCGAGGGCTGGCTGCGCGCGCCGCGGACGGGGCTGCGCGCGACCTGGCTCGGTCACTCGACGGTGTTGCTCGAGATCGACGGCGTGTGTTTGCTGACCGATCCCGTCTGGGGTGAGCGGGCTTCGCCAGTGGCGATCGCCGGACCCCGGCGGTTTCAACCGGTTCCGGTGTCGCTCGCGAACTTGCCGCCGCTCGACGCGGTGCTCGTCTCGCACGATCACTACGATCACCTCGACTACACGACCATGCTCGAGCTCGCGAAGGGGGACGTGCCGTTCATCACGTCGCTCGGCGTCGGCGCGCACCTCGAGTCCTGGGGCATCGCGGAGGGACGGATCCACGAGCTCGACTGGTGGGAGTCGTTCGACGTCGGCGGCGTGCGTGTCACGGCCGCGCCGTCGCAGCACTTTTCGGGACGCATGCTGGGCTCGCGCAACGCCACGCTCTGGTCGTCGTTCGCGATCCGGAGCGACCGTCACTCGGTGTTCTTCAGCGGCGACACCGGGCTCACCACGGAGTACCAGAGTATCCGCGACAAGCTCGGCCCGTTCGAACTGGTGATGCTCGAGGTCGGCGCGTTCCATCCCGCCTGGGGAGACATCCACCTCGGCCCCGAGAACGCCCTCGAGGCGCTATCGCTGCTCGGCGGTGGTGCGTTCCTGCCCATCCACTGGGGCACCTTCAACCTCGCCCTGCATCCGTGGGACGAACCCGCCGAAGTGCTTCTCAAGCGCGCACCAGAGAAATCCGCGCGGCTCCTGATGCCCGAAATCGGTCAGGCAATCGAGCCGGCGCTCGAGCTGCCGCTGACGCCCTGGTGGCGTTCCGTGACCAAGCTCGAGGACTCCGTACCCGAGAGTGACGATGCCCCACCATCCACCGCGGGGGCAAACGCGCTG
>JAICQO010000043.1 GCA_025937835.1 Polyangiaceae bacterium | reverse complement strand
TTCCCTTCAACGCCTACATGGCGACCGAGAAGGGAACGACTTCGGCCATCGACGGCGAAGTTTACAAATTGTTCCAGAACCGAACCAATGGGAGCGGCGGCTCACGCTGCGACGGCGTGAGTCAGTGGGACCAGTATTGGAGCATCCGGCAGAAGGCGCGCCAATGCGGGACCATCACCATCTCCGAGCACTTCAAGGCCTGGGAAGCGGCGGGGCTACCGATGGGCGGCCTGCTCGAAGCGAAGATCCTCGTCGAATCGGGCGGTGGCACCGGCCAGATCGATTTCCCCTACGCCCGGGTCACGGCAGAATAGCGGCTCGCAGTCGCGACGACCACAGCGCTCGAAGTGGCCCCGCTCTGGCACGGATGATAGCTTTTCCGCACCTTGAGTCGAAGTAAGCAGCTGCGGAAGGCCGTGCACAAGAGGCACGAGCAGGAGGCAGCCGTTCGCCGCGACGAACACGGGCGCGCGCACCTGCGGTTGATCCGCGATCCCGAGACCGGCGCGGCACAGCTGACGCTGACGGCGGCCGTGTTCAAGGAGAAGTGGCAGAACGAGCTGGTGACGGTGGCCGCCAACGCAGCCTGGAGCACGCTGCGCGACGAGCTGGACTTGCCGCCCGCGGTCGAGCTCGCGCGGAGCGCCATGCACCTCGCCTCCGAGATGTCCGAACAGTTCTTGGACAAGTTGCCGGCCGGGACCGTGGCCTGCAAGAGCGGGTGCGCACACTGCTGCCATCAGCCCGTGGGCATCACGGCAATCGAGGCCATCGCGATCGTCGACCGGTTGAGACAAACCCTCTCGGAAACCGAGCTCTCGCGCGTCGCGGAGCGCGTCGCCGAGGCGCGCGAGAAGGCTCGCGGTGCGTCAACTGCCGAGCGCTTCTCGGCGGAGCAGCCGTGCCCGTTCCTCGAGGCCGGGCAGTGTTCCATCTACGACGTGCGGCCGCTCGTCTGCCGCGGCATGAATTCGCGCGACGCGGAAGCCTGCGCGCGGATCGTGAGCGACCCCGCGGCGCGTGACGAGTTCCTCGCCAATCCAGCGACCGGCCATGCGTTTGCGGTGCCGGTCCGCGTGTCCCTGTCGCTCAGCGTCGGTCTGCAGCTCGGTTTGTTCGAGCTCTACGGCCTCGACATGCGGCCCCTCGACTTGATCGCCGCCATACACCTGTTGCTCACCCGCGGCCCGCCGCTCGAAAGCGAATGGCTGTTGGGCGAGGCGCCCTTCGAATCCGCGCGCGCGTCCGAGGGAGGGATCGACGCCCGGACGCGAGTGCTGATGGGCGGCGCCGGCAGCTGAGGCACATGCGCCCGACACGAACTGCCAGGTTGAGCCCGTCGCTCGCGCTGTGGATCGTTTGGGCGGGATGCAGCGGAGCAGCCGGAAACTCCGGCAGCGAGGGCTCGGGGGGCGCTCTCGATTCTGCGGGAAGGACCGGCTCGGGTGGAACGTCCGACTCCGCGGGCGCGCCGAGCTCCGGCGGAACCAAGAGCACCGGGGGAACCAAGAGCACGGGCGGAACGAGCAGCGCCGGTGGAGCGACGGGCGCCGGGGGAACGAGCGCGGGGGCAACGAGCACGGGCGGAACGAGCAGCGCGGGTGGAACGACCGGCTCCGGCGGTGGCCTTGCTGGCACGAGTGGCTCGGCCGGCAGCTTCGAGGAAGCGGGCAGTGCCGGGGCGCCCGATGCAGCGGGTTCGGCCGGAGCGAGCGGCTCGGCGGGTACGAGCGGCGCAGCGGGCTCGGGCGGTTCTTCGGGTAGCGCAGGTGCAGACGGAAGCGCTGGATGCGTCGACGCCGGAAGCGGCGGTTCCGCGGGCCCGTCGAGCACGACCGAAAAGTTCAGCTTCTTCGTGACGAGCCAGGACGCGATGCGCTGGGTGTCGGGCAACGACCAGGGATTCGGAGGCGACCTCCGGTTCGGCGAGACCGGACCCGGCGCAGGGCTGCGCGGCGCCGACAAGATCTGCAGCGCCATCGCCGAGAAGTCGATGCCTGGCGCAGGCGCCAAGGGCTGGCGCGCGTTCCTCAGCGCCACCAGCGACGGCCGCTGCGGCGGCGGGCGCATCGACGCCATCGATCGCGTCGGCAACGGCCCCTGGTACGACCGCCTCGGGCGCCTCGTCGCCACGAACCGCGAGGCGCTGCGGAGCGTGCGCCCCGCGGGAGCGGACACGGCGATCTCCGACGATCTCCCCGACGAGAACGGCGCCCCCAACCGCTGCGCGACCGGCAAGTGCCTCGACAATCACGACACGCTCACCGGCTTCGTCGAGCCGGAACGGTCGCTGACGCTCCGCGACACTTGCCAGGATTGGACCAGTGCCGCTCCGGAGTCCGGCGGCCCGATCGTCGGCCATTCATGGGCTTCGCAAGCTATCCCGAGCTGGCTCCAAGCGCACCGCAACCAGGGCTGCGCGCCGGGCGGCACGCTGGTCGAAGAGCTCCCTTCCGAACCTACCGTCGGCTCCGGCGGCGGCTACGGCGGCATTTACTGCTTCGCACTGGTGCCCTGAATACACCTTCGAGCGAGCTCGAGGAGCTGGAGCCACGAAGCTCGAGCGGCGGTCGTGCACGAGCTCCGCCACTCAGAGACCGTTCCGCTCCATCCAAGCCACGATCGCTTCGCCAATCTCCCGAGGGCGGTCCTCGGCGGCGTGGTGACCTGCGGCGGGGAGCTCCACGACTTCGAGCGCCCGGGCGTGCGCCCGCGCCCACTCGATCAGCTGCGGTGAGCTCATCGGAGAAGGTTGCAGGCCCTCGGGCGGCTCGAACGCGAGCAGCAGCTTCGGTACCTCGGAGCTCACGGCGAGCCATTCGCCGTTGCTCGAGACGACGCCGGCCACGTCCGCCGGCTGCCCGTCGATCGGGATTTCACGAGGCCACTGGAGCAGCGGGCGGCGCGAGGCGGGCGTCGGATACGGCGCGTAGTAGGCCGCGAGCTCCTCCTCCGACAAGGGGCGGCGGATGCCGTTCGACAGCGAGCGGGCCAGGAACAGATTCTCTTCCAGCACCATTTTCTCGCCCACGCCGGGCGTGCGCAGAGCTCGGAATAGTTCGGCTCCGGGCGCGCTCCAGTCGGACCATTCGAGAGGACGCAAGAACGTCTCGAACACCACCAGGCCTCGCACGCGGCCTGGATGACGAGCAGCCCAGTCCATCGCGAGCACGCCGCCCCAATCGTAACCAACGAGCACGAGGTCCGTGAGCCGCTGCGCCTCGAGCCACGCGTCGAGGTAGCGCGCGTGATCGGCGTAGCGGTAGTCGATGTCGGGCTTTCCGGAGTCGCCCATGCCGATCAGGTCCGGCGAAAGGCAACGAGCACGCTCGGCGACGATCGGCGTCACCCCGTGCCACACGCGCGATGACAGCGGATTGCCGTGAAGAAACACGACGGTTCGGGCCGAGGCCGAGCCCGCCTCGCGAAAGGCAAGGAACGAGTCGAGCACCGCGCTCCGTTTCACCTCGCCCGCCGGGGCTTCTCTCGGGGCGGGGTCCTGGGCCGCGGGCGGCCGGCCTTTTCGAAGCTCCGTGGTCGGGTGGCAGGCCGAGAGCATCGTCGCTGCCGCTGCAAGTCGCTGATTGATTCGCATGCCGAGAGCATGGGACCTCTCTTTCATCACGGGTAGTCATGATTCATGAGCTATAAGATCACTCTCCGTGAGTATTGAGTCGCTCGATCTCAACCTGCTTCGGGTGCTGGACACGGTGCTCAAAGAGCAGAGCGTCGCCCGCGCGGCCAAGCGGCTGCACGTGACACCATCCGCTATCAGCAACGCGCTCGCGCGGCTCCGGTCCGCGCTCGGAGATCCGCTGGTGACCCGGCGAGGTCGCGGCATCGTTCCCACGCCGCGGGCGCTCGAGCTCGGGTCGCGCCTCTCGGCAGCGCTGGCCGAGCTCGAGGCTGCCGTCGCTCCCGGGGCCTTCGATGCCGAGCGCTGCACGCGCACCTTCACGCTCGCCATGGCCGATGGCCTGCAAATGGCCTGGCTGCCGCGCATCGCCGCGCGCTTGCGCGAGCGGATGCCGAGGGCAGCGCTCCGCGTCGTCGGGATCGATACCATGCTCGCCCTCGGCAACCTGACGTCGAGCGAGGTCGACCTGCACGTCGGCGTCCGCGCTTCGGGCCCAGGAGTGCGCGCGGAACCCCTCTGTCTGGAGCCGACCGTGCTCGTGATGCGACGAAAGCACTCGAAGGGCGGAGGCAAGCTCTCTCGCGAACGGCTCGAAGGGCTAGCCCATGTCGCGGTAGAGGTCGCCCCCGGCCGCGGCCTTCGCGACCCCGTCAGCGCCGCGTACGCGCGAGCCGGCGTCGAGCGCCGCGTCGCGCTCACTGTTTCTTCCTTCAGCGTCGCCGCAGCGGTCGCGGCCACCACCGACCTCGCCGCGACCATCCCTCGCTCCCTGTACGCCGCGCACGGCCCCCGCTTTCGCCTGCTCCTTGCGACGGGTCAGGTGCCCAGGCACGACGTGTCGCTCTCCCTGTGCTGGCACGAACGCACCCACCGCGACCCCGCGCTCGTCGAACTGCGCGCGCTCGTGGCGGCAGCCATCCGCGCAGTTTGAAGGCAGCCCCCGATGCAGGTAGCGTCGCGACGAGCGCAAGAGGGACTTCGGCGAGGTGCTGGGCCGGCCCACGGAGAGCGAACCCATGCCGGCATCGTGTTCGGCTTGGTCGCCCTCGTCACGACGCCGCTCGTGCGCCCGGTGCGCGCTGCGCCACGAGTTGCGCCAGCACCCCGCCGCGCCCGGAGACGCCGAGTCGCTGGAATGCGGAGGCGAGCTGATTGGCGATCGTGCGCGGCGAGCGGTGGCGCACGGCAGCCATCGTCTTGTGACTCGCGCCGTTGATCAACATCGAGATCACGCTGAACTCGGCCGGCGGTAGCAGCTTCCGCAGCGTCGCTTCAGGACGGCTCGCGCTGATGCTCCGGTACTGCGTGCCCTCCCAGGCGAGCTCCGCCGCGATGCCGCCCTCGAGCAGGCGCTGCTCGCGAGCGGCGTTTGCGATCATGAGCAATAAAATCGGAGTGTGCGAGGGCAGGCAATCGAGCCCGAAACAGTGCAGGCACTGCTTGAGCTCGCCGGCGATGGTCGAGTTCGAGAGGTTGAGATCGTACGAGAGCGTTTTCGGCGGCGCGCCGTGCAGCACGGCCTCGAGGATGCGTCGCTGCCGCCCCTCGACACGGCCGTGCGGAACCGCTCGGCTGGCGGTTACGAAATAGTGACGATCGACGGTCGAGAACACGCCCCGGATCTCGGTCGTGCCGACGCACAACGAATCCCAGACGGAGGCCGCGTCGACGGGCTCCGGACGCAGGGTCTCCGCGGCCACTACCTGGTCCCGAAACACTAGGCTCGAAATGTCCATGGTCCTCCCACTGCCGTGCGAGAAGCGGATCCAGCCGGTCGGCGGAAAGTGCACGGCGTGACTCGATCTACGCGCCGCCCGCCCGCCACCGAAGGGGGAATACCCCCAACGGTTGCTTGGACGGGGCAGACGGCAGATCTGGTTCTCTCGGCGGTCGTGCGCCGTCGAGCTCAGTTGCTACCCGGCAGCGGCAGCTCGAGCTGCACACTGACCCCGCCCTCGTGTGCGATTCGAAGCCGGGCCCCCTCGCCGTAGACGAGCTTGATTCGCTTCTCGACGCTGCGCAGCCCGAAGCCCGACCCGCCGTTGCCCCCGTACCATCCCGGCCCGTCGTCGCTGATCGACAGGTGTAACGCCGACTCGCGTTTCGCGGCGGAGACACGCACGGTGCCCGTCCCGACCTTGCGCCGGATCCCGTGGTGCACGGCGTTCTCGACCAGCGGCTGCAGCAGCAGCGACGGAATGCTGGCGGGATACAGCTCCCCGTCCACCTGCCATTCCACGCGCAGCTTGGCTCCGAATCGCGCCTGCTCGAGCTCCAGATAGTCGCGGACCAGCTCCAACTCCTGACCCAGCGTCACCATCCTGTCGGCCGAGCTGTTGACCATGGTTCGATACAGCCGGGCGAGCTTCAAGATCACGCCCTCCGCGCGTTCCGGCTGTGTGGCCACGAGCTCGGCGACCACGCTGAGCGCGTTGTAGAGAAAATGCGGGTTCACTCGCGACTGCACGGATTCGAGCTCCAGCCGGTGCGTCTCCGAGTTTGAGAGGGCGATCGCGGCTTGCGTGCCGAGCAGCGACACGAGCCGCGCCTGGTCCGCCGTGAACATGGCCGAATACAGGCTGTTCTCGAGGTACAGGATGGCGCTGACGGCGCCCCGGTGCGAAACGGGCACACACAGCACCGAGCGCGGCTGGACACGGGCAAAGTAGGGATCGTCCGTAAACCGATCGTCGGCGCCGGCCACGTTCACGATTTGATTGGTCCGCGTCGCGTAGCGGACCACCGAGTGGGACAGGAGCTCGCAGCGATCGAGCGCGAGCGGCTTGGCTAAAAGGTCGCCCGTGTTGAGCTGCCACGCCGACAGCGTCATCCAGTTTTCACCGAGCCGCTGCAACAGCACGGCGCGCCCGGCGTGGGCCGCGGTGGCGACGATCTGCACCAGGGTCGGCGCGAGCCGCTCGCTCGAGGTCTCCTCCGCGATCGCCCATGCGGCCTTCATCACCGCCTCGAGACGCAGATCGACGAGGGCCGCGGTCGGCTCGGACGCGCCCGAAGGCTGGAACTCCGCGTCCGGGTATCGGCTCCGGAGCTGATCGACCTTGGCCTGTGCTCCGAAGCGGGCGTAAGCAAACGTCGAGGCACGTAAGCAGTCGTCCCGCGCCTCGCGCTCTCCGTGCAAGTCGTGGAAGCACGCCAACCGCTCCAGCGCGAGCGCGTGAAACAGCTCGTGTCCGGCAGCGCTGGCCTCGGCGATGGCCACGCGATAAGCGGGGATCGCGAGCTCCGGCCGGCCCTCGAGGGCGGTGACCTCGGCCTGGGCCAGGCTCAGCAGCGAGCGAAAGTTGGGCGGGTAGATGGCAGCGAAGCGGGCCAGCGTCTTCAGCGCGCGCCGGCCGTCCCGGTCGAGCCGGCGGGGGCCTCGACACTGCGCCATCACCAAGAACAGCCCGTAAGTCGCGGCGTGGAGCGGGTTCGCCCGCGTCACGACGTCCTTCCGGATCGACTCGGCTATCGACAGCACCTGGTCGTCGTGTTCCCACAGATACTCGAGCTCCATGGAAAGGAGGCCGCGCACGCCGATGTACGACGGGAACGTGATTGGGAAGTCGGCGAGCGGGCGAGCCACGTCTTCCGACAGCTTTCCAGCCCATTCCCGCACCAATGCGACAAGCTCGAGCGTCGACTCGGCTCGGACTTGTCTTGCCTCGCGTTCGTAACGGCTCAAGGCCGCGATCCCTTGGCCGAGCGAGTACCCGTGGCAAGGCAGCGTCGTGACGATCCCGTCCAGCAAATGGCTTGCCAGCAGCTCGCCTCGGGCGAGACACTGCTGCAGCGCTCGCTCGTAGCACGCCACGTTCTCCTGGGGGGTTCGCTCGAAAGCCCCGAAGAACGTGAGGGAAAGGAAGCGGACGCGCGTGGCCACGCTGGCGTTGCCCTCGTCGTCGAGCGCTGCCACGCCGAGCTTCGCGAATTCGAGGGCTCGCTCGTGGCGTTGCAGCAGCACGTGGTTCAACACCGCGAAGCAGACGTAGGCCATCGCCGTCCCCGGCGCGTTGCCGATCCTCAGAGTCAGCGTCATCATCCGGATCACGACCAGCCCGTTCAAGAGCTGGTTGGTCCAGAGTGACGGTCCCCAGAGCATCAACAGCAGCTCGAGCTCGGCGCGTTGTTCCGGCGTCGCGAGGTCTGCTCGCGCTGCCAGCGTGCGCGGCTCGAGCTTGCGCGTGCGATACAAGAGGCGAGCGAGCCCGGCCAGCACGCGCGGGATGCTGGGGCGCTCCGGCAGCGAACGTCCGAGCTGAGCCAGTCCGTTCAACAGGATCTTGATCGCCGCGGAGTAACGCTGTTGATGCTGGCAAATCTCCTGCCACGTGAGCATCACCACGTGTTCGCGCTGGGGCGACGGCGCCGTGCGCAGCGCTTGTCCGAGCGCGACCTCCGCGACCTCCAGCGTCGACGTGAGGAACACGCACTCGGCGAGCGCGAGCGCGGCCGCGAAGCGCTCTTCTTCGTTCAGTGCTCGTTCGTCCTCCTGAAATGCGCGGAACAACGTGACTGCCCGCTCGTAAGCGATCGATTCCTTCGCGAGGAACGCGGCCTTCCAGTTCAGGCGCGCGAGCTCCTTCCGCTCCTCCGCGAGCAACGCCTCTCTCACGTGGTTCAGGTGCTCGACGGCGCCGTACAGGCATTCACGGCTGGTGGTGGCCCCTTTCAGGTAGTGACGCCCCAGCCGCAACCGCACCGCTTGCTTGTCCGGCTCGGAACCTAGCGAGAATGCGGCCTGCTGCATGCGGTCGTGAGCGAAAGAGTACGAATCCTCCGCGTCGGGGCTTGCCCAGACCACGCCGGCGTTCGCGGCCGCGCGCAGCGCGCCCGCCACCGCGCGCGCCTCCTCGTCGAGCGCCACGGAGAGGAGCACCGAGCTGAACTGAGGACCGGCGCACGACGCCGCGATCAGCGTCGCTTGCGTGAGGTCGTCGAACTCGCGAAGCCGGAGCGTCATGAGATCGAGCACGGTGTCCGAGGCGTTGATCAACCGCAGCCGCGAGTGCGGGTCGCCGCCCTCGTGCGCGCCGTTTCCCGAGGCCACGCTCTTCAGCATCTCGAGCGCATGCAGCGGATTGCCTCGGCTCTGGCGGTGGACAGCGCTGGCCAGCTCTTGCAACTCCGGCGTGTCCGGCAACAGCCTCGAGCACAGGTGGAAGATCGCCTCGGCCTCGAGCGGGAGCAGCCGGACGCGGGGCACCCCGTCGAGCGAGTCGAGGAAATCGCGGGCCTGGTTGCCGAGCTCACCCTCGCGGTAGCCGCAGACCAGCGCCATCCGTTCCGGGAGGCCCGAGAGCTGCCAATCTTTGAGCACGTCCAGGGTCGCGCGGTCGGCCCACTGCATGTCGTCGAGCACCAAGAGCAATGGTCGCGCCGGCTCGTTCAGGCAATCGAGCAGGTGGCGGAACGCGCCCTTGAATCGCACGTCGGTCTCCGAAGGCCCGAGTTGCGCGGGCTTCGGCAGTGAGCCCATGACGTGCTCGAGCCGCGGCAGCTCCGACCGCAGCACGGCGAGCAGCGTGCGGTTCGCGCTGGCAAACCGCTGCCGGTGACGCTGGTAGCTCGCCTCCTCGCGGGCGAGCGCCAGGTCGATCGCGCCCTCCAGCGCGGTGAGCAACGCGCTGTAAGGTCGGCCTTGCTTGTACTGATCGAATTTGCCATGCGCGACCGGACGCCCTTGCGACTTTGCCCAGCTCCGCAGCCTCGCCAGCATCGACGACTTTCCGATCCCTGGTTCGCCCGACACCAGGATCATGCTCCCTGGGCCGTCGTCGGAGCTCGCAGCGAGGCGGGTGAGCGCCTCGAACTCGCGCTCGCGACCCACGCTCGGATCCGGCGGCAACGACGGCCTCGGGCGCGGACCGCCCCCGCTCGAGCCGCACGCCCGCAACTCGTCGAGCACGACTTGCGCAGTGGCCGGTCGATCGGCGGGGGAGCGGCTCAACATGCGCTCGAGCAGCTCGACGAGCGCTTCCGGTATGCGGCCGTTCACTTGCGGGCGGATGGCGTCCAGGATCAAGCCCAGCGAGTAGACATCCGCGGCGGGGGTGACGTCCGCCTCGGGTGCCTCGAGCACTTCGGGCGCGTCGTAACGCGAGCGGCTCGAGGCGCGCAGCGTGCTGCAGTCGGCTCGTGTGACCGCGCCGAGCAACGCCGCGGACTGGCTCGCCTCGTCCCAGAGCATCGAGCCCGGCTCGAGGCGGCCCAGCAACAGACCCTCTCGGTGGGCGTCCGAGAGCGCAGCGGCAACCCCGAGCGCGACGCGAAAGAACGCCTCCACCGTCCAGTCGCCGTCCAGACGCAGAGGGGACCCGGCGTGGTCGCCGTACAGCACCCAGCACGTGCGCTCGCCGTCGATCCGCGTCAGGGCCGGCAGTATCGAGTCGCCCACGACGCTCACCCGGAGCTCGGCTTCGATCCGGCGCAGCGTCGCGTCGGACGGGTATTCAGCGTGGAAGCCCTTCAGCCAGTAGCTTCGCCCGTCCTGCTCGAATTGCACCCGCTGCAGGCTGCCCCCGGCGATGTCGATCAGCGCCCCGACCGGTTCGTACCCTCGAGGGAGCGCGTGCATGCCGTCGTCTATCCTCTAGTTCCGATCCCGCGGCAAGCGACGCATGAAACCGAGATAGGCCTTGTACTCCACGGTATTGCCATCGAGTACCGCTTTGATGTCGAGCCAGCGCAGCACCCAGCACGGGATCCCCTCCAACCAGCCGAGCTGAAGGCCGGGCCAGCGCTCGAGCTCACGCGCTTCCGCTGCAAGCGACGGCGGAAGTCGCGGACGCGACCGGCGCGCACCGCTACCACCCGCCCCTTCTCGATTCTGAAACTGTGAGGAGGCGATCCCGAGACGCTCCTCCAGCCGGTCCGAGATCGTGAGGTCGAGGTACGCGGTCCGGACCGAGGGCTCGTAAAAGGAGTCCAGAAGCTCCAGCGCGTTCGGCAGGTCGCCACTCCACTCGGCGCGTTGAAGAAACTCCCGAACATCGGCCCGCGGCAGGATCACGAACAGCTTGACGGTGATCGGCGCTCGCGCCGACATCACCGACACGTAGCCGATCGAGCCGCGGGGCGGCAGCGCGTCAAGGCAGCGGGTCACGGCGGGCCCGGCGTTTGCCGGACCCGAAGCGGCCGCGTTCAGCGTCTCGTGGACGAGCGAGCGCTCGGCGGCGCACAGGCCCGCGCGAGACTGACGATGGCGTTCGTAATAGTTCGACTCGATTGCGAGCGACGGACTCGCCTCCAATACCCCACGGCCGGACGTCGCCGGCGCGTCGTACTCGAGCCACAAGAAGGGGGCACCTTCCAGGCTGCCGCCAGGACGCTGCCACTCGTCGATCAGTCTGCCGTTCGACCGCCAAGCAGCGCTGCGAGCGCCGAGTTCGTGCACGCGGGTCCGAAACGTGGCACCCAGCGTGCCGCGCGCGAAACACGACATGAAGTCCACGCGCGGCGAGCCCTCGAGACGGCACTCGACGTAGTGCGAGCGCGCTACCCCCGGCACCGTCGCCGCGACGCGCTCGCACCACGCAAGCGCGTGCGGCTCCAGAAACCGGGGCAGGAACCCGCCGACCTCAGCAAAGAGCCCCGACGCAAACGCCATCGTTCTACCAGCAAAAAGCCCAGATCCCGCCGGCGAACTCGGCGGCCAGGCTGCGCATCATCCGCGCGAGATGGGGCGTCGTCTGGGCCGGGCTCGGGCGCATGCCGACGGGCTTCCGCAGCGCGTCTCGAATGAAGCTCCAGGACTCGGCAAAAGCCGGCAGATCGACTTTCGCGTAGGGCGGGCCGGCGACGGCAGGCGGCTCGGGGTGTTCGTCCCGGTACGCACGGGAGTAAAATAGCAGGTACGTGGCGTGCAGGAGCGTCATGCGCGGGTCGTCGTACGCCGTCTTGACGGGCTGGTCTTCAGCGTCCGTTCCGAGCTGGAGCTCGCTATCGAGCGCAGGCACGATGCCGAGAAACAGCATATCGGTCGCGACATCGAGCGGTACGGTGAGCTCCTCCGGCTCGTCGACGCGCTGCTCGAACGAGGCGCGCTCGACGTTGAACGCCGCCGGCCGCAACACCTCCGCGATCTCGAAGCGGCGAAACGCCTGGCGCATGTCGTGGTGCATCTCGTCCCGGTAAGGCGCCGCTTCGGTGATGTGATAGAGGAACGAGAGGGGGGTGCGCGGAATCATGCTCTCACCGTCGTGATCGCTTTGAGGTTCTCGACTCCGGACACGCTCGGCGCGAACAGGTACTCGGCGCCTTGAAGCGTGATCGTGTCGTACACGCCGAAGTCCTGGTCGATTCGATCTTTCCAGCGGTCGTAGCGCTTCATGTTCGGGTACGGATCGACCGGAAACTCGAAGGGTTGCGGGTCCACCCGTTTACCGATCACGTTGTCGAGGTCGGGAGTGGCGCGCTTGGTGAGGTCGACGTCCTGGTCGTTCGCCCATTGCTGCTGAACGAACTCGAACTGCTTGGCGATGCTGGCCTGGGCGCACCAGAAAAGCAGGCCTTTTTCGGGGCTGTCGCGGTTGCCGTAGGAGATCCCACAACGCGCGATGGTCGCGCGGTGCTCGCTATCCAGGTCACCGGTGCGTCCGCGAGGATTCATCTTGGCGATGTGCGCGTGGAACGGGCATTGAACCCCGGCCGCGTCCAGCGTGAAGTCGTTGCCGATCTCGTTCGGCGCCACCAGGGGCCGGCCGTCGGGATATCGACCCATGAGCCAGGCCCTGACCAGCTCCTCGAGCTCCTCGCGCGTCTTCGGATTGCGAAACTCGGGGAAGCGCTGGGTCAGCTTGGCGGCCCTGCTGTTCGGATCCGCTTCTCGTTCCTGGATCGCGCGGGCGATGTTCTGGACTTTGAGGTCGAACGCGGCTCGATTCATCGCATACTTGCGGAACACGAAGAACGAGCCAAAGCTGCTGGGTGCCCGGGCGTACGGATCGCGGACCAGCACGGTCGAGAGTCGCCGCCGCGGATCGTAGTTTTTCATCGCGGGCAAACCGTCAGGTGGATCTTCGTAGTAGATGGCGCTCAGGCCTTCGACGTAACCGAAGTGGTTGAAACGGCGCGCTCGTGGATCGTTCAGCGGCATCCCATCGGCTCCGATCGAGTTTCCGCGCTCGATCTGGAATTCACCTCTCGCGGGGGGATTGACGCCGACTGCGTCGGAGTCGGAGTGGATCAGCAGCGCGGCGTCCCAGATGTGCTCGTGGTTCGGCCAGTTCGCCGGGTCGGGATCGCGCAGCAGCTCCCGAGTTTGCGGGTGCCGCGCGCCCCGGGCAAAAGCCGGATCGGCGGCGGCGATGTCCGCCAGCGGCGCTCCGAGCTTGGCCAAGCCCTGTGCGGTGAAGAGCAAGTTGACGTCACGATCCGAGGCCCCGCGATCCGCCTCGCGGGTGACGGCGGGGGTGGTGGCCAGCCAGTCTCGGAATGCAGCGACCGTGTCGAAGCGCACGAACAGCTGTAGTGAGCGCACACGCTTCGTAGAATTGATGATGTTGCACTGCAGGTCGGCGCGCGCGGCGGCGCTGAGCCGGAGCGCAGCTCGGCCCTCGACATCGTTGTACTCGAACATGAACGGACCTCTTCTTCAGAAGTTGTACGCGAGTCGACGCCGGAACTCTTGAGAATGCCTGCGACTGACAGCCACTTCGTGGTCCGAGGAAAGGACCGCGATCAGCTCTCCGTCGTTGTGCTTGAGTTGCAGGACGTGTTTGACGTTGACGAGCGTGTTTCTGTGGACGCGAACGAAGCTCGACGCGAGCTGCTTCTCGAATAAGGCCAAAGGCTCGCCCGTCAAATGGTAACTGTTCCGGGTTTGGACGTGCGTGTACCCGTCCTCAGCTCGCAGGAACAGCACGTCCGTGACGTCGACCACGTGGGTCCGATCGCGGTCGCGGCACAGGAGCCGCACGATATCGCCGCGTGTCGCCAGCGCTTCGGTCACGCGCGCGAGCGCGGACTCTAGGTGCAGCGGGTCGATCGGCTTTAGCAGGTAATCGACCGCGTTCGCGCGAAACGCTCGGACGGCGTATTCCTCGTGCGCGGTCGTGAAAATGACGCGGGTCTGGCTCGGGATCTGCTCCACGACTTCGAACCCGTCCACCCCCGGCAAGCTGACGTCCAGGAACAGCACATCTGGCCGCAGCCGGTTCGTGAGCTCCACCGCTTGCTCGCCCTGCTCCGCCTCCGCCAGCAACTCCACGTGATCGTGGCGCGCGAGCAGGCGCTTCAGTCGCTCCCGCGAGGCTTGCTCGTCCTCGACCAGGATGGCCGTGAGCTTGGTATCCGCCATGGCCTTTTCGGTGCGCGCCGCTCGATCGGAGTTCTCATTACCCATGGTGCTTTCCTGATACAAGGCGGACGGAAGCCCGAGGCGTTTCGAAGCGGGAACGAACTCCGGTCTCGCGGGGAATCTGCGGCATCCGCCTCGCGGACACCACGGCTTCGTCCCGAGCGGAGGGGTTCGGGGGACAAACGGTTCGAAACGTGGGGCGAGCGGTCGCCCGTCTGCGGTCAGAAGCCGACGACGCAGCCCGCGCCGAGTTCCAAGTATCCGCCGCGATCTAGTCCGCTCGCAGCGTTCATCGAAGCTGCGGCCGACTTGCTGGCGGGCATCGACGGGCTGCACTGGAAACCGCTGCTCGAGAAGAAGCGCTCAGTCAGTACGAATACCTGTTCCACTACCCCCTCGGGGAACCCATGGACCCTCCCCTCTTTCAGGCGCAGCCTTCCTCCAGGCGCTAGCCCCATACACAAAGCTCGAGATGCCGGGGACGCCGGTCGAGGGCGGCGCGGGAATGACGAGCGGGGATGCCCGGCCGAGGAACCATCCGCTTCACGGCAGGAGGTGCCGCGAGATGGCGCGGAGGTGACGCAGATCGGTGCCGCAGCAGCCGCCGTAGACGCTGAGTTTGGGTAGGAGCGTGCGGAGAGCTCGGTATTCGCCGGCGAGTTGGTCGGGATCGCCGGCGTCCAAGTCGGGACTGGCGTCGAGCTCGGCGTGGCTGCGCTTCGAGGCATTCGCGCGAACGCCCGACACGCGCGACGTCCAGTCGCTGGCGTCGCGCAGCTCGCGTTCGAAATGGGTCGGGTGCGCGCAGTTGATCATGTAGTACGTGGGGTAGGCCCGCGTGGCGGCGTCGGTCTTCGAAATCGCGCCGGCGAGGGTTTCGCCCGACGGAAGGCGCCCGTCGACCTCGGTGGTGAAGGAAATGACGATAGGGATGCCGGCGTCTCTCGCGGCGAGCACGATGCCGATCGCTTCGTCGACGTAGTTCAGGGTCACGGCCGTCACGAGATCGGCGTGAGTCTGCGCGAAGGTTTCGATCTGTGTGGCGTGGTAGCGGCGCGCCTGGTCGACCGTCATGCGCGCTTCCACGCGGTAGCCGTCGCCGCGCGGGCCGACGTTGCCGCTGACGACGAAGGGGCACGACGGCGCCTCGAAGCGCTCGCGCACCTCGAGCACCAGGTCGACCGAGCGGCGGTTCGCCTGGGCGAGCGACGCGGCGTCGTAGCCGAGACGCTGACCCCAGTCAGCGCTCGCCCTCCAGGTCGGGGTCTCGAGAACGAAGCCCGTGCCAGACGCGCGCGCGAGCTCTGCGTAGCCATCGTAGTAGCGCGCGAGCGTTGCAAGCCCCTCCTCGTCTTTCAGCAGGTCGAACGCCGCGAAGTGCGGCAGCTCGTAGCCATCGTGAAAGATCAGGGTCGTTTCCAGTCCGCCGTCCGACAGAAACACTCCGGGATCCAGTAGCGGCAGATGGTGGCGATATTTGCTCATGCGACTCCCCTCGTCACGAGCAACTTAGGACGGCACCGTCCGGCGGCCAGATGCGTTTCGGCCACGAACAGGACGGATCGGCCACTCCCTCGATCATCGATTCACATCATCGACTCGCCGTTGACCAGATGTTTGAACTACCCGACCCGTTCGGGGTCGCTCTGGCATGGTAGTGCGACGGAGGTCGCGACCGATTTTCGGACCGCGACAAATTTGCGCGTCGCGAGGCGCTTTGGTCGCGGTGTCCCGCCTGCGTCGCCGGTGTGAGAGAGTGCAACCGCGACCCCGAGCCGGTGAGCGGCGGGCACCAGGTTTGCTCCCACCTTGGTTGATGGCATCGGTCACGCCGGCTCCCGCGCAGCAACTTCGTCAAGCGGTTCGCCAGCACGGGCGCTCCTTCGAGTGGCTGGCGCGAGCGGGTTACGCCGCCCGCGCGCTGCTCTACTTCACCATCGGGAGCCTGGCCGCGATGGCCGCGTTTGGGTATGGCGGCGACACCACGGATGGCAAGGGCGCCCTGCTCGAGCTCTATCGGCAGCCATTCGGGCGAGGGCTGTTGGCGCTTGCCGCACTGGGCTTGTTCGGGTTTGCGCTATTTCGCGGCTACCAGGTGACCGTGGATCCGGAACAGCAAGCCCGCGGGATCCGCGCTGTAAAACGCTTCGGGTGGGCGGCGATTGCGCTGTTGCACGCCGGGCTGGGAGTACTGGCTCTCAGGCTCGCCAGCGGTGACGGTGGCGGCGCTAGCGGGGACGAGACTCGCGGCGCGACTGCGACGCTTCTGAGTTGGACGCCGTTTGGACCCTGGCTCGTCGCCGCACTCGGCGCCATCGTGCTCGGTGTCTCGTGTCGCGACCTCTGGTGCGCTTGGCAATCCAGGCTCGACGAGCAGCTGGATCTCTCCCCTCTGTCCGGCGGCGTGCGGCGCTGGGTCGTCAGGCTCAGTCGTTTCGGCATGGCCGCGCGCGCGGCGGTCGGCGCGATCACCGGCGTGTTTCTGCTGGTAGCCGCCGTCAATTCCGACCCCCGCCAAGCCAAGGGCTTCGGCGAGTCGCTGGCCTCGGTGCGAGAAGCTCCATTCGGCGGTATCCTGTTCGCCGTGGTCGCGCTCGGCCTGCTCGCCTTTGCGTTCTACGAGCTCGTCGAAGCCCGGTATAGGCGCGTCGTTAGCTGAGGCGCGGCTGCAACCAGGCGCGTCTCTTTCTGGCAGCCGCAGGCTTCGAGCCCCGCAGGGCATGTGCTTGACGTAGTTTCAAGCGAGCAATGCCTCCCCGCCGTTGCTCGACCGATTTGTTCCCGTGCAAGCGCGCTGTGCGCAGCTTCGCAGAGTCGTTAGGACTGCAACGTTCCCGCTGGCAGCCGCGCGAACCCGCGATCTGCTCGGTGATTCGTGACGACCGCAGACCCTTCACGCAACCATTTGGACTCCTCGTAGCGCGCGCAGGAGGAAACGCCTTGGCGGACGACACGTGCTGGGTCTAGGATGCGCTCGGTGGGCGGGTCGTGGGTGCGGCCGCTCACCAGGGTGAGCGCGACAGCGCTGCCCGTGTGGACCTTGGTGCGTCGCCTACGCGGACGACGCAGGCCGCTCGGGTCATCCAAACAGCGCACCCGAGGAGCTGACAATGAAGAATCGTGGAGCGAAACCCCAATCGTTCGGTGCCGTGGCGACGCTGATGGCCGTGGCACTCCTGGGCCTCGGGTGCAGCACTCCGGACCGCCTTGGCTCGGAAGCGGTCGGCTCGCAGACTCAGGCCATCGTCGTCCCCCGGGTGCATCAGGAGATCATCGATCCCGAGGACGGCCTGTTCATCACCTACTGGGAAAGAGACATTGAAGGCGACGATGACGGCATCTTCACCGTCGGGTCGGCTCTGATGGAGACGGCCCCGGAAGCGTATATGACGATCGTGAACAACGTGGACGTCACCGAGATCGCGAGGCCGAACTTCGTCGTAGGCAAAGGGAGGAGGCCCTGCTTCGGTGAGATCATCGACTTCACTGGTGAGCTCACCGAAGTCGAAACGACTCCCATGCTCTCGGATACCTACTTGGGTGTCTACGGTTGGATGGAGCAGCCTCTCGTCGAGTACTACATCGGGAAGGCGGGCGGCGCGGTGGTCGGAGACTACATCACGTCGCAGGGCATGTATCGGCTGCATGTCACAACCGCGGAGCGAGAGAACATCCTCAATCCGAGTGGAAACCCGGAGCTGCGGTTGAAGTTTCTCCAGTTCAACGCCGAGTCCCTCGACGGCGTGCCCTCGTCGCAAGGCCCCGTCGATCTGGCCCAGCACTTCGCGGCGTGGGAGCAGCTGATGCTGGCTTGGTGGCCCACCCAGACGGCTCTCATCGATGCCGATTTCGAGTGGTATCCGCTGGCCGTTTCGAACTACTGCGCCGTCGCCACCGAGATCTGGGGCAGGACGCACGCCCTCTCGGTCGTCACCGACATCACCTTCGAAGAGCAGATCAGCCTCAATCCCATCGCCCACGGCGCGCCTCCCGAGGGCACGGCCGCCGGCAATCCGCTGGTCTACAAGGTCACGGCCACCGAGCCCTGGACGATCACGACCACCCCTCTGCCGAGCTGGCTCACGATTTCGCCGACGTCCGGCGGGGCGGGAGTGAGCTTCATCGAGGTCACCGTGACGCCGAACCCGCTGACCGACAACGAGCGAGGCGCGGACATCGCGCTCGAAGGCACCAGCGGATCGGTGGGGGTCCTCCAAGTGTTCCAGTTCTACGCGGGCCAGGGCGCCACCCCCACCGGCGGCGGCGGTGGCTCGTCCTTCCAAATCATCCGCAACTCGAACTGGTCCGCGTCAACCAGCGCTGCCTGGCTGAGCGTGACGCCGAACAGCGGCACCAACGGCACCTACAACCTGTACGTGTCGACTACCCCGAACACCACCGGTTCGGCCAGGACTGGCACCGTGACCGTCACCGGAGGCGGCCAGACGAAGACCTTCCAGGTGAGCCAGTCGGCGCTCTTCCTCTACAACGACCCGATGTCGCTCAGCGTGGCCGCCGAGGGCGAGAGCCAGTCGGTCGACGTGTACTCGAACGCCGTCTGGTGGAGTGCTTACACCACGGACGGCAGCGGCTGGCTCAGCATCGGGGGCGGAAGCGGCGCCGGCAATGGAACAATCTCGCTCACGGCGACGCCCAACTACACGGGAGCGACCAGGGCGGCTACAATCACCATTCAGGGTGGTAACGTTGCCAGCCGCATCCTCCCAATTTCGCAGGAGCCAACGACGCCACCCGCGTGCGATCCGTCCAACGTGCTGCTGAATCCTGGCTTCGAGTCCGGCACCTCGGGCTGGACGACGTGGGGCGGCTCCCTCGGCACGACCGGCTTCCCCGTGCGCAGCGGCGAACTGAGCGGCAAGGTGACGAGCCGCACGGCGTCGTGGCAAGGGCCGGTGCAAGACCTCCTCGGCAAGGTCACGGCCGGACAGACCTACGCCGCCGAAGGCTGGGCGAAGGTGCAGGGTCCGTCGAGCCAGCCACTGGCACTGACCCTGAAGTCCGAGTGCGCAGGCAGCCCGGCGACGTACACCCAGCTCGGCACCGCGACGGGCAACGGCTGGAGCTGGACCAAGGTATCGGGTCAGTTCACCGTCCCGAGCTGTTCACTCGCGTCCCTCGCCGTCTACATCGAGGGTCCTGCACCCGGGATCACACTCTTCGCCGACGACGTCTCGGTCGCGAGGATCTGCCCGTAGCCACGGCCCCCACGCGCAGGTTGCGTGCCGCGCCCCCGCAGTAGGCGCGCACGTCGTATTTCGTCTACCTTCCCTGCCGTCCGGCGGCCTTCAAGAAGACGCTCGCCTGACCCAGCGGGCCAGTCGCACGACCCACAGTCCCGTGCATCCCGGCGTCGCTGATCGGTCACAGAGCATGTTGGAGTCCCGCATCGCCACCGTCGGACGGCAGCGCCTTTCCGCGTCTCTTGCTTGCGAGCCGTTTCGCGCTATCCGGACAGCACGGTCAGCGCGATTCCGGCCTTTTTCATGTACTGGCAGTCGCCATCTGCAGTTAGCAGCGGGACCTGGTGAGCGACGGCATAGATCGCAATCAGGAGGTCGAGCGTCTTGGGCGTGACCCCACGGCGTCGCAAGGCGTAGCCCAGTTCACCCGCTTCTACCCAAAGGTTGTCGGGAGTCGAGAGCCAATGGCAGCCGTCCAGCAGAGGCAGGACCTTCTTGCGCTCCCGCTCGTTCAGGAGCCCGCGGCGGAGTTCCATTTCGACCGGACCGCAGAGCGCCGCTTCACCGGTCGCCAGCGCTTCATCGACCCAGCTCGCGCAGGGGTCTCGACCGCGGAAGAAGTCGATCCAGGCCGACGTGTCGATCAAGATCATCGACGTGTCGAGGCCAGGTCCAGGTCGAACTTGACGCGCCCACGCAGCTGCCGGAGCGCCGAGCGTTTGCGGCTCCGCTCGAGCTCTTCGAGACCGGCGACCAACGTTTCAGTGATCCCGAGGCCCGTCGTCCGCTGGGCGCGACTGAGCAATTCCGCCGGAAGATTCGCCGTAATTTTCTTCACGGTGTCGGCCATGCGCCAGAGTACAGTATGGTCCGAACCTGTCAAGGATATGGTCGGGGTGCGGGAAGGCCATCTAAAAAGGTCTCATCTTCACCGCACCTTGCAGCGCATGTCGAAGAACGAGGGAACGGGTGCGCTGGACGCATCACTCCCAACGAAATCAGAACCCGCGCTCGGTGAATCGTTCAGCGAGCCCAGCCACGGCCGGCCCGGCCCGCGCGCCGCCGCGGAGTAGGCTGACCCGTCGCAGCGCGCACGGCTCACCCGGTCGGGTTACGAGCCGTGGCGCGCCGACGCAATGATTTGGCGCGCTCCCACAATGACCGAGACGTCGAGGCGAGCTAGACAGGAGCTCTCGAGGCGCCCTGGTGGAACGACGGGGTAGCGGACGCGTTCGGCCGTTGGGGAGCCGGGGCGGCTGGGTACTTCAGAGCTCCTTCGATTCAAATCGGAGCGGTCGCTGGGGTACCCCGCTCGTAGCAGAGCAGCGCCAGCGGGAGGTGCCTCGACGAAGTCACCCATCAGTTCGAGCCGACCAATTTTTGGTCGGCTTGCGGCAAAGTCATCAACAATCGGTCCGGAATTTCCGGGGCGCGGCATACGACGAAGGTGAGAGTCAAATGAATCGATGTCATGGCTATTGGGCACGCGTGCGCCGTCCGGCACGGCTTTTCGGGGCGGCGGTCCTCGCATTGACCCTCGGCGGCTGTGGCTCCGAGGACGCGGGCTTGCTGCGCGAAGCCCCGATCGGGGAGGCAGCCGAGGCGCTCGGTTCGACCGAGCAACGTCAAACCATCACGACCCTGGCTCAGCTCCGGGCGATGACCGTGACGGGAAACTACATTCTCGGCAACGACATCGATGCGTCCCAGACCAACCAGCCAGGTCAACAGTTCGTGCCGATCGGAGGTCCCTTCAATCCGTTTCGGGGCACGTTCGATGGCAACAATAAAAAGATCAGCAACCTGAGGATCACGAGCGGTAGCTGGTACGCGGGGATGTTCTCGGCGGTCTCGGGCGCGATCATCAAGCGTGTCGGTCTCGTGAACGTCAACGTGTCCGGCGGTGGCTTCACGGGCGCACTCGCCGGAACAATCGGCAACTCCGAGGTCGCGTCGTCGTACGTCACCGGGACCGTGTCTGGGCCCACCAGTGGGGCCGCGGTCAACGCAGTCGGCATGGTGTTTGGAGCCATGGGCGAGAGCGTCATGGTCAGCCGCGCCTACGCTACGGGCACCGTAACGGGTCGCACGACCACGATCGGTGGATTCGTCGGCGAGGTCACCGGCGGCAACACCCTGAGCACGATGTCCACCCTCTCGGAAATCTTCACCAACGTGAACGTCAGCCCAAGCTGGGCTTTCGGAACCAACTACTCGATTCTCGCGGGAGGCTTGGTTGGACAGGCCCAGGGAGCATGGATCAGAGACATCAACTCCCATGGCAACGTCCTGGGCCGCGGGTACGCTGGCGGCGTCATCGGGGAGGCCATCAACGACTCCCTGAGCTCGATGGCGAATGTGCTCGATCACGCCGTCTCCCACGGTGCGGTCACCGTGGTCGGCGCGCCAGCGGATAGAGCAGGCGTCATCGGACGCTTTAGGGGCGGCTTTCAGCATTGCATCAGCTTTTGGAACAGCACCAACGACGCTGGCAGCACGTGGTCGGGATCACTCGAGTGCCAACAGGGCAAGAGCGCTGCGGTGCTCAGGGCGCCCAAGCCCAGCCCCAACAAGCTCATCAACCCCTTCATTCGCGGAGAACTGATCACGCAGCAAATGATCGACGCGAGCAACGGGACGATCTTGCAATGCAAGCTCCACTCCGGTTCCGATGGCGACTGGGGCTTCGGCACCTGCAATACGCCCCAGGTTTGGGCGCTGAGATCCGCCAACGAGCACATCACGCTCACGAACATCCCGAACCCGAGCGTGCAACCGCTCTAGACGGAAGTTGAGGTCACCCGCCTCCGCGCGTGAGCAGCTCACGCATGCGTTCCGGGCGAGCGTCGCCTGCGTCCGAACCGAATCGGACGCAGGCGTTCGCTTTGCGCGTCGAGGTGGCGAATCCGCCGCCGTTCGCGACGCCGCCGCTCGGTGTCACGAAGCCGGTTCCCCCGAATCCACCGGGGGGTCCCCCGAAATGCCCCATTCGCCGCCGGCGATGCCGCCGTAGCAGCGCCATCTCGCACAGCGCAGCCGTCGTTCTCTGCCGACCACGTCCCAGGTGGCGCGCTAAATGACGAGATCTCGCGCGATGCAGCGGGCGTTACAGTTGCGGAAATGAGCAAGGACTTCCGTCTTCGTCGTGGCACGCCCGCGGATTCACGTGCTGCGTTCGAGCTCTCGATCGCGGCGGTGGGCGATCTGATGACTCGCCAGAACCATCCGATGAAGATCGACGCAGAGTCTTTCTGGAAGGTGCTCGAATCGTATCTCTCTCATCTGGCCGTGCACGCGGCAGAATGGTGGCTCGCAGAGGATCCGTCCGACAGATCGCTCGTGGGGCACGCGCGTTCGCTGGAGCGCGGGGGTTTATTCGAGCTCTCCGAGTTCTTCGTTCGCCCCGGATTCCAGGCTTCAGGGCTCGGCAAGCAGCTCATCGACCGCGTGTTTCCAAAGGGGCGCGGTGAGGTCCGCGTGATCATCGCCACGAACGACGTTCGCGCTCTCGCGCGGTACTACGCCGCAGGCACCGTGGCGCGCTTCCCGATGGCTACGCTGAGCGCAGCTCCGAAGCCGGCGCCGAGCTGCGAGCTGGAGGTCGTCGCTGCGAATCCGAGCGACGTTGCCGTCTTCGCCGAGCTGGAAAGGGCGGTCGTTGGCTACCCGCGCGATGCGGACTATCCGTGGCTCTTCCGCGAGCGCGAGGCGCTGCTCTATCGCCGCCACGGTCGGGCCGTTGGCTCTGCGTTTTTCAGCAAGACGGGGCTGGGACCCGTCACCTCGCTCGAGCCCGCGGACCAGCGCGCGATCCTCCTCGACCTGGAGAATCGTGCGCATGCGGCCGGGCTCGAGGAAATGTCACTCTCGGTGCCGATGGTCAACGACGTCGCTGTCGCTCACTTGTTCGGTCGCGGCTTCAAGATCGACGGCCCTCTCCAGTTCTTCATGTCGAACCGTGCCTTCGGCCACTTCGATCGTTTCCTCGCCTTCGCTCCAGCGATCGTGCTCTAGCCGATGATGAGCTCACACGTCGGAGGGTTTTCGACCGGCGATCGAGCGGACACGAGGATGGGTGGCACGGAGTTCGCTTACTGACGCACGTGACACCGCGAGGCGTCGAGTTGGTGATCCTGAAGCTGTTGGAACAGCGTGCGCCACGCACGATCTGCCCCTCCGAAGCGGCACGCCTTATCGATGCGAAAGCGTGGCGGGAATGGATGCCGGCCGTGCGCGAAGCGGCGGAACGTCTCGCGAAGCGTGGCCGCCTGGATATCCTGCAGAAGGGCGAAAAGGTCGACATGAAGCGGGTGCGTGGCCCCATCCGGCTCGGACGCGAACCGTCGAAGCGGCCGCAAGTACGACGAGGCCGGGCGAATCGCGGCTCGCTCGGAAGCCTCGGAGAAGGCGCGAGCCGCTGCCGTGTTCTACCGGATGTGGCGGAAGCTGGAGTCGGACGCCGCTTACCGCGCAATGCGAGCGACCTGGCCGAAAAGTAAACACTGAGCTCGACCGAGAGCTCCCGGAGAATCATGCATGTCATCAGCTCACAAGAAGACGCTGCAGCAGGCGAACGAAGCCGTCACCCGAGGCGACCACGAAGCGTTCCTCTCCTTCTGCACCGACAACACGAAATGGACCTTCGTCGGAGAAAGAACGCTCGAGGGCAAGGCCGCCGTCCGTGAATACATGGCCGATGCGTACAAGCAGCCCCCGCGCTTCCACGTCGAGCGCATGATAGCCGAGGGCGACTTTCTCACGGCCATCGGCGAAATCGCGCTCACGGACGAGTCAGGTAAAACCACCGAATACGCCTACTGCGACGTCTGGCGCTTCGAAGACGGAAAGCTCGCCGAGCTCCGAGCGTACGTCGTCGAGCTCGGCAAGTCTACGTGAACTCGCGTCGTTGAAGAACGGGGCCAACCCACCAAATACTTCGACTCGGCCGAGACCTATGGTCGTGGCATCCGCCGCGACGGCGTGCGCTCCTCAGCGTGGAATTAGTTGCGGAGAGGGAGGGATTCGCACCGGCCTCCCTAAGATCAAAAATGCGGAACCGCTGCGCTCATCGCGCGATGCGCACGCCCATGAGGTCCCGAGGAGCGCAGGAGCCGGCAGGCTCCGAGCACCGCAGGAACCCTCGGGCCGAACCCCGGATGCCTATCGCTCGCTCCGACTCACTAGAAGCCGTTCACTAAGGGAACGAGCGAAGCGAAGGGATTGCCCGCGCCCATGCGTCCGCGACGTGGAGCCGTCCACGACGGAGGGAGGGATTCGCACCGGCCTTGATAAGATCAAAAATGCAGAACCCTTGCGTCCTGCGCGCCATGCGCACGCCCATGAGGTCCCGAGGAGCGCAGGAGCCGCCAGGCTCCGAGCACCGCAGGAACCCTCGGGCCGAACCCTGGATGCCTAGCGTTCGCTCCGCCTCACTAGAAGCCGCCCACTGAGGAGCGAGCGAAGCGAAGCAGAACTATGTTGCGGAGAGGGAGGGATTCGAACCCTCGGTACCCTTACGGGTACACATGATTTCCAGTCATGCACCTTCGGCCACTCGGTCACCTCTCCAGGTGAGCTGATCTCAGCGCCCCGTCTATACCGAGGCGCACCCCGCTTGTCTTCCCCTGCCGCGCGCAGCCCGGAGGGCGAGCACGGCTTTGGGGAAGACCGCAGGCGCGGAGCCCGAAGGGCGAGCACCTGCGAGTTGGGGCAACCCTAGCGGAGAGAGTGGGATTCGAACCCACGGTACCCTTGCGGGTACGCCTGATTTCGAATCAGGTACCTTCGGCCACTCGGTCATCTCTCCGCGGCGGAATGTGGCAGGGAGCTTCGAGGCTGTCAACGCCAGGCACGCGGGTTTGGGGCGGGTTTGTGCGTGGGTCCGCCGGCCTGAGAGGCTTTCGGGTATTACTTTTGCGATGCCCGTTCCGGAG
Organism: Polyangiaceae bacterium; assembly: GCA_025937835.1. Lineage (GTDB taxonomy): Bacteria > Myxococcota_A > Polyangia > Polyangiales > Polyangiaceae > PMG-095. The sequence continues at coordinate 25,497 of JAICQO010000043.1, read as the reverse complement.
AACTTGCTGCGGCTGGCGCTCCTCGGCGCCGTGGTGGTGGGCCTCGCCGCGATCTTCCGTGGGGTGGCGAGCGCTCCGCGGCGGCGGCTGAGCCGGAGCGTGGCGCTCTACTGCTTGTACGCGTTGCTGCTCGCGCTCGCGGGGGTTGGGCGGCGCTTCGGGCAGGAGTCGCTCGCTCAGTACCTGCTGTTCGCAGCCGACCTGGTCGCGCTGTTCCTGGTTATCAACCTGGCGGCGCTGACGATCTTCGATCTGGTGCTGCGCAAGCTCAGGCTCGGATTCCCGGACATTCTGCACGATCTGACGGTGGGAGCGGCGTACGCGGTGGCGCTGTTCTGGTCGATGCACCGCTGGGGGTTCGACCTGACGAGCATCGTCGCGACCAGCGCCGTGGTGACGGCCGTGATCGGTCTCTCGCTGCAGTCGACGCTCGGCAACGTGATCGGCGGGCTCGCGCTACAGGTGGACGACTCGATCCGCGAGGGGGACTGGGTCGAGCTCGAGAACAAGCAGCAGGGGCAGGTGAAGAAGGTGCGCTGGCGGCACACCGTGATCGAGACGCGCGACAGCGACACGCTGGTGGTGCCGAATGGCCAGCTGCTGGGTCAGACGATCAAGGTGCTCGGGCGGCGCGAGGGGCGGCCCACGCAGCACCGGATGTGGGTGCATTTCAACGTCGATCACCGGTTCACGCCGGGCGAGGTGATGCGCACGGTGCAAGAGGCGCTGACGGCGGCGCCGATCCCGGGAGTGAGCACGAACCCGCCGCCGGACATCGTGTGCCTGGACCTGGCTCGCGAGCACCGCGATAGCTTTTGCTACTACGCGGTCCGTTATCACCTGCTCGATCTGGCGCGCGACGATCCGACGAGCTCGCTGGTGCGGGAGCGGATCTACGCCGCCCTGCAGCGCGCGCAGATCCCACTGGCTTTGCCCGCGCAGACGGTGTTCGTCAATCACGAGGACGAGAAGGCCTCGCGCAAGCGGGAGAAGCTCGTCGAAGCGATGCGCTCGGCGCTGCGCGGCGTGGACCTGTTCGCACAGCTCTCGGCGGAAGAGCTCGATCGCCTGGCAGATTCGGCGAAGCCTGCGCCGTTCGTGCGGGGTGAGGTGGTGACGCGCCAGGGTGCGAAGGCGAACTGGCTGTACGTGCTGACGCGCGGCGAGGTCGAGGTGATGGTCGCGAACAGCGACGGCATCGATCGCCACGTCGCAGTGCTCACGGCGCCTAGCTTTTTCGGCGAGATGGCGCTCGTCACGGGGGCGCCGCGAGAGGCGACGGTGATCGCGCGCGTGGACAGCGAGTGCCTGCGCGTGGACAAGGACGACTTCCGCGAGGTGCTGGCGCGCCGCCCCGAGCTCGCGCAGGAGATTTCCGAGACCCTGGCGCAGCGGCGGGTCGAGCTCACGAGCGCGCGAGAGAACCTGGACGCGGACTCACGGAGCCGGCGCGTTCAGAGCGAACGAAAGCGGATCCTGGAAGCGATCCGCGATTTCTTCGGGATGGACTGAGCGGCGAACCGGGCCTATTCGCCGGCTTCGCGCGTCCAGCGCAGCCTGGGTTTGCGCGCCGCGCGCGCCTCGTCCAGCCGGGACAAGCGGGTGTTGTGCGGCGCCCGGCGCACGAGATCGGGCGTCTCTTCCGCCTCACGCAGGATTTTTTGGACGGCGTCGACGAAGGCGTCGAGCGTCTGCTTGGTTTCGGTCTCGGTCGGCTCGACCATCAGCGCGCCGCGGACGACCAGCGGGAAGTACACGGTCGGCGGGTGGACGCCGTAGTCGATCAGGCGCTTGGCGAGGTCGAGCGTGCGGATGCCGGTCTTGGCTTCGAGGTCGCGATCCGTGAAGACGACCTCGTGCAAGGGCGGCGTGTCTACGGCCACGCTGAGGCGGTCTTTGAGGCGCGCCGCGAGGTAGTTGGCGTTGAGCACGGCCATGTCGCTGACGGCGCGCAGGCCTTCGGGCCCGAGCTCGCGAATGTAGGCGTAGGCCCGGACCATCATCCCGAAGTTGCCGTAGAACGAGCGAACGCGGCCGACGCTGTCGGGCCGATCGTGGACCACGACGTACCGGTCCCCCTGGCGCTCGACCACGGGCGAGGGCTGGAACGGCGCGAGGATGCGCTTGAACGCGACCGGACCCGAGCCTGGCCCACCGCCGCCGTGAGGCGTGGTGAAGGTCTTGTGCAGGTTGAACTGCATCACGTCGACGCCGGCGTCCCCCGGGCGCGCGCGGCCGAGCACCGCGTTCAGGTTGGCGCCGTCCCCGTAGACGAGGCCGCCGCGAGCGTGCACGAGCGCGGCGATCTCCGGCATGGCCTCTTCGTAGAGGCCGAGCGTGTTGGGGTTGGTCATCATCAGCGCCGCGACGTCGTTCGGAGCCGAGTCGAGGGCGCGGGTCAGCGTCTCGAGCTCGACGACGCCGCGCGGCCCCGACGGGAACGGGACCGCTTCGAAGCCGTTCAACGCGCAGCTTGCCGGGTTGGTGCCGTGCGCGCTGTCGGGGATGAAGACTTTGCGCGGCGAGCGGCCCTGCGCGCGGTGGTACGCGCGGATCATCATCAAGCCGGTGAGCTCGCCCTGCGCGCCGGCCGCCGGCTGGAGGCTGACGCCGTCCATCCCGACGATCTGCGCGAGCTCGGCTTCCAGCCGCTTCATCAGCTCGAGCGCGCCCTGGATCAGGCGGTCCGGAAGTAGCGGGTGCAGGCTGGCGAAGCCATCGAGCCGCGCCGCCCACTCGTTCACCTTCGGGTTGTGCTTCATGGTGCACGAACCGAGCGGGTAGAACTGAGTGTCGATGCTGAAGTTCTTCTGACTGAGGCGGACGAAGTGGCGAATGGCCTCGGGCTCGCTCACCTCGGGCAGCCCCGCGGGCTTCTGGCGGTGCAGAGCGCCGAGCGCCGCGCGCGCCGAGACCTCGGGCACGTCGAGCGGTGCGAGCGAGGCGCCGGAACGACCCGGCGCACCTCGCTCGAAAATCGGGAGCTCCTCGAACTCGAGGCCCCTCGAGGCTTCAGCGGGCACGGTGGCTCCGGCTCACTTCGAGAGCGGATCGCCGCCCGGGGAATCGGGGGACGACTCTTGCTTTTCTTCGCCGCCACCCTCGGTGCCGCCGCCCTCGCCTTCGTCCCAACCGCCGGCGCCGGTGACGCGACCCTCGATCTCGTCGGGGCGCACGGAGTCGGGGTTCGGCGGCATGTTCTTCTGCTTCACGGCTTCCCACGGGTTGCCGTTGTCGGTGTCGCCGAGGCCCCACTCACCCTTGATGACGTGCGCCTCGCCTTCCTTCGGGATCGCGTAGACGAAGTAGCCCTTGCCCTCGCGGTTTGCGTCGGCACCGATGGCGCCGATGCGGCGCTCGGTCCAGGCGTACTTGAAGAGGTTGCCGTCGACCTCGCCGCTCATCTCGCCGTAGGAGTCCCCGGCGGTGGTGCGCCACGCGCCGTTGGCCGCGCCGCCGTCGCTCAAGATGTGCAGGTAGCCGTAGAGCTGGCTGTAATAGACGCCGGCCCACTCCCCGCCCGCGGGCATTTCGCCGGCCTTGGGGGCAGCGACCTTCGGGTCCTTGCCGCTGCCGCCGCAGGCGACGCTGCTCAAGCAAAGCCCAAAAACCACGGTAGATTTGAACAAAGCCGCGCGCAGACTCGACATGGCCGCGGACTCTACCTCAACTTCAGGCCCAGATCTTCTCCCAAAGCGACCGCCTCCCCGTCCGTGCTCGGGTAGGTCCCCCGAGCTTCCGCGCGGCGGACCCGGGAACCGTCGGGCTCGGCGAGCAGACCGACGATGCGGAGCTCGTTCCCGGCGCGAATGGCGTGGGCTGCCACGGGGAGCTGGCAGTTGCCCTCGACGACACGCAGCACGGCGCGCTCCGCCGTGACGGCAATCTTCGTTTCTGAGTGAGAGAGCGGCGCGAGCAGCTCCGCCGTGACGTCGTCTCCCTCTCGATGCTCGATGCCGAGGGCGCCCTGGGCCACGGCCGGGATCATCAGCTCCACCGGAAGGACCTCGGCTGGGCGTTCAGCGAGACCGAGGCGGACCAAGCCGGCCCGCGCGAGGACGACGGCGTGGACGTCGCCGGTCTCGGCCTTGCGCAGGCGCGTGTCCACGTTGCCGCGGATCGGGACGACCTCGACGTCGGGACGCGCGGCGAGCAACTGCAGCTTGCGGCGCAGCGACGAGGTGCCGATGCGACTGCCCGGCGCGAGCTCGGCGAGCTTCCGAGCGCCCGGGGCGATCAACACGTCGCGCGGGTCTTCACGCTCGGGGATACAGCCGATCACCAGGCCTTGCGGGAGCAGGGGCGGGACGTCTTTCAGGGAGTGCACAGCGAAGTCGGCGCGGCCGTCGAGCAGCGCTTCTTCGATCTCTTTCGTGAACAGCCCCTTGCCGCCGACCTCGCTGAGCGGCCGATCCTGGATGCGATCGCCGCTGGTCGTGACCTGCAGCTCGCCCACCGTAAGCCCCGGGTGGCGCGCGCACAGCGCAGCCACGAAAGCGCGGGTCTGCGCCAGGGCCAGCGGGCTCTTGCGGGTGGCGACGGTGAGCTTTCGCATCAACGGATCCCCGAGCTCGTGCGCGGCACGTTCATCGGCTCGGCCTCGTCGTAGCCGAGCTCCGCTTCTTCGTCGAGCGCGAACAGCTCGCGCAGCGCGATCACGAGCTCGTCGAGCCCGGGCTCCGCGTCGCGCTCGCTGGCCGCGCGGCGCAGGCGCACAGTGGGGTTGTGGAGGAGCCGATTTTCGGCGGCCTCGATCATCTTGGCGAGCGCCGTGCGATCGTCGGTCGACAGGTGCTTCAGGCGGCCGCGCAGCGTGCGCAGGAGCTCGGCGGCGAGCACCTGACGGAAGCGCTCGCGAAGCAGCACGATCGTCGGCGTGGCCTGCTCGGCCTCGGACCAGCGCTCGAAGCCGCGCGTTTCTTCTTCGACGATGCGCTCGGCGGCCTCGGCCTCGCGCGAGCGCTGCGAGAGCGTCTTGGCGACGACCTGCGACAGGCCGTCGATGTTGTAGACGAACACGCCGTCGATGCCGAGCGCTCGCGGATCGATGTCGCGGGGCACGGCGAGATCGATGAAGAATTGCTCGCGGCCGCGGCGGGACTTACGCGCTTGCACGATCATGTCGTGATCGACGACGTAGCCGGGCGCGCTGGTGCTCGAGACCACGACGTCGGCTTCGACGAGCGAGGCCCTGAGCTCTTCCCAGCGCCGGGGTTCGCCGCCGACGGCCTGGGCGAGCTCTTCCACGCGCTCCCTGGTCCTGCCCAAAACCAGGGTCTTCGCGCCCTGCGTACCGAGCAGGCGGGCCACGGCTTCCGCCATCTCTCCCGAGCCGATCAACAGGGCCGTGCGGCCGCGCATCTCGCCGAAGATGCGCTGCGTGAGATCGACCGCGACGCTCGGCACCGAGACCTGCCCGGAGCCGATCGCCGTCTCGTTGCGGACGCGCTTGGCGGTGCGGAGCGCGCGCGGCAAGGTGCGGTGCAGGGTCGGGCCGAGCGTGCCCGCGTGGCGCGCGACCTCGAAGGCGTCCTTCACCTGACCCAAGATCTGCGGCTCGCCGAGCACGAGCGAGTCGAGCGACGAGGCGACGCGGAACAGGTGGCGCACCGCCGCTCCGCCGGTGTGACCGTAGAGGTGCGAGTGGATGCCGGGCGCCTCGCGTTCGAGCGCCAGCATGCACGCGTCGCGGATCGTGCCGAGCTCGATGCCGGCCGCGCCGGCCGCGACCAGCTCGACGCGGTTGCAGGTCGACACGAGCAGCGCCTCGCTCGCGGCGCCGCTCTGGACGAGCTCCTCGAGGAACGCGGGGATGCGCTGTTTTTGCAGCGACAAACGCTCGCGAACGTCGATCGGCGCCGTCTTGTGCGAGAGCCCGACGACCGTGATCATCAGGCCGGCACCCGAACCACGTACACCAGCATCACGAGCAACACGCAGGCGACCCCAGCGAGCGTGCCCCAGGCCGCGCGCTTGCCGCTCCACCCCACCAGCCTTCGAGCGATCAGCACCACGCCGAGCACGAGCCAGCTCGTGTAGCCGAGCAGCAGCCGCGCCACGTCGGGACCGGTGGCCGCGCCGAGGTGACCGATGAACAGAGAGCCCGTGACGATGCCGAACGTGAGCAGCGGAAAGCCCGCCAACAGCAGGCGGTGCGTGGCGCGATCGAGCGACGCGAGCGGAGGCAGATGCGAGCTCAGCCCGAAGCGGCCTTGCTTGAGGCGCCGCTCCTCCACCACGTAGAACGCTCCGGAAGCGCCTGCCAAAAGGAACAAGCCGACGCCGAACACGTTGGCGGCGATGTGCAAGATCAAGAGCGGCTCGGCAGCGAGCGACGAAGCCGGGCGCTCGCCAACGAACTCCGCGCCGATCAAGAACGCCAGCGCGAGCGGCCCGAGCAGCGCGCCGAGCGCATCCACGCGCAGCCGGCGGCGCAGGAACGCGTAGGCGCCGACCGCGAGCAGACCGCTGAAGCTCAGCGCGAAGTGCAGCGACTCGACGGGGCAGGTCTTGGTCAGGAGGCTCGCCCCCGTGATGTGCAACAAGTGCAGGGCCGCGGCGGAAACCAGCACGCGCGGCGCGGCCTCGGCGGTCTTGGCCCCGGGACGGATCAGGTCGAGGAAGAACAGCGTCGACGCAGCGGAATAGGCGATCACCGTCAGGAAGAACACGGCGTTCACGAGCTGCGTCATGGGGACGTCGCGGATCTTAGCCCACAACCCCGGCCCCTGCCGGAAGCCGGAAAAACCCGGGCGCCGCCGAGCTAGCGACCCGGAGGGGCGACGGCGCGGTCGCCGGGGACGAGCTCGCGCCGGCTCTGGATCACGAGCGCGACCGAGCTCTTCGGCTCGGTGGTGAGCACGCGGAGCTCGGCCACCACCTCTTCGGGGAAGTCCTGCTCTTTACCCGACAGCGGCGTGGTCTCGATGTCCACGATCTCGGGCGAGTCCATCTTGAGTCGATCGCGGACCATCTTGGAGCCGGTATCCAGGCTCTTTCGCCAGGTGTCGCCGCGACGCAGCACGTACAGCGTGTTGCCGGCGGCGAGGCCGTCCTCCTGACCGCGGTCGAGGAAGATGATCTGGTTCTGAGCCAGGTAGACGTGCGGGTAGAAGCTAGTGAGGATCCGCGCTTCGACCTCCTTCGAGTTCGGGCGGCGGGGGACGACCTCGAAGTTGCGACGCACGGGGCCGACCTTCGCGCCGCGTTCGACGACGTCGAGCGACTCGGTGATCACGCCGCGCGCGACGCGAGTCTTCGGATCGAAGCTGTCGACGCGCACGGTGCCGTTGACGCGCACGATCGCGCCCGGCGGGGTGCGCGCGCCGGGCACGTTCTCCGGTTGGCGCACGGCGCGATAGATGGTGAGCGCCTGGCCCGGGCTCACGGTCTTGCCCTCTTCGAGCAAGAGGTAGACGTGGCTGCCCTCGGCGAGCAGCATTTGCTCCTCGACGGCGCCGGCGACCTCGCCCCACTCGTCCTTCTCCGGATCGCCGATGAAGCCCTGGTCGCGGAGGAACACGGTATCCTTCGCGAGCCGCTTGCTGCCGGCCCGGGTCAGCCGGCCGCGCGCGCCACCGACGTTGCGCGTCGCCACGGTCGGGCCCTGCCCGAGGCTGTTCGGGTGGCGGAGCAGGATCTGATCGCCAGGGTAAATCCAGTGCGGATCCTTGATCTGCGCGTTGTAGCTCCAGAGCTTCGGCCACTGCCACGGGCTCGCGTAGTAGCGCCCGGACAACGCCCACAACGTCTCGCCCTTCGTGACGACGTGGAGCTCGGGCACGAGCGCGGGGGCCGCGCTGCTGGTCGGTTCGGCGCCGAGGATGCCGGCGGCGTTGCTGCTGCCGTGGACGACCGTCTTGCCGCTGCTCTTGGGCGCTAGGTCGAAGGTGTCCTGCGTCTCGCCGCTGATCGGGCGAGAGCTCGAGGGCAGCCCGGCGTTGATGTCGGTGCCGGGCGCGGGCAAACCGTAGGGCGTGTAGATCGTCGTCGTCCGACCCGGGGTCGCAGCCGGAGGCGCAGCGCCGGGAACCGATGGCTCCTGCGGCTGAGCTGGCGCGGGCGGCGCAGCGGGAGCCGGCTCGGCCGAAGGTGGCTCCGCGACGGCGGCGCGGGGCGCTACCAGCGCGAGAACCAGCACCGCGCCTCGCTTCACTTGGCAGCTCCCTCGTCGACCACGCGAACGGAGACGGCCGGCGCGTCCGACTTCGAATTACCGTCGGACCTGCCGCGGAGGCGGATCACCGGCCGGTCGCCGGGCGCGTCCGGAAGCTCCGCCGGGGAGATGGCGCTGCCTGCGGGCGCCGCGGGCGAGCTGGGCTCGGGCTCGAGCTTCACCACCTTGAGCGGGGCGTGTTCCGGCTGCGGTGCGGCCGCGGGCGTCTTCACCTGGCGGCGCGACGCGCGCTCGACCTCGAGCTGGTCGAGGCGCTGCATGAGTCGGTCGTTGGTGACCTGGAGGCGCGTGATGTCCTCGGAGAGCCCCTCGAGACGCCGATCGATCGCGTCTCGATCGCTCGCGCAACCGGCGGCGGCGAGGCAAACCAGCAAGGAAATCCCCATACGGAGGCCAGCGAGCGGCATTTGGCTGATCGTACGGCGGCCAAAGGCCGAGGGCCAAGCTCTGCGCGTCCCGCTCCGACCGCTAGGCCAATTCCGGCCATCCTGGACGGAGCGAGTTGGCGCGGCTAGGCTCCGGGCGTGCGATTGCGAAGGCCGCGCCGCCAGCGACCGCGTCTCGACCTGCGCAAGACGCTGTTCGTGCTACCGAACCTGATCACGCTGGCCAGCGTGTTTTGCGGGTTCAATGCGATCCGCCTGGTAGCGCGCGACAACCCGACCGAAAACGACGTGTATCGCGCGGCCGTGTTGCTGATCTTCGCGATGCTGTTCGACATGATGGACGGCCGCGTCGCGCGCATGACCCGCACCCAGAGCGCGTTCGGGTTGCAGCTCGATTCCCTGGCGGACGTGATCTCGTTCGGCGTCGCGCCGGCGGTGCTCGTTTACAAGTGGGTGCTGCACCGCGAGCCGATCCCGGGCCTGATCGCGGCGTTCCTGTTCGTGGCCTGCGCCGCGATCCGCCTGGCCCGCTTCAACGTGCTCTCGTCGGCGCCGAGCGGCGCTCCGATCAAGCCGGGGCGGTACATCATCGGCCTGCCCACTCCGCCGTCGTCCGGCGTGCTGATCTCGCTGGTCGTGGCGAACCACGCCGCCGGCGGCGCGCTCGGCGCCGAGCAATACACGTGGATCCTGCTCGGGGTCACGGTGCTGCTCAGCCTGCTGATGGTCTCGAACGTGCGCTTCCGCTCGCTGAAGGACCTCCGGCTCGACGCGGGCAGCATCCTGCTCGTGCTGTTCGTGCTCGGGTCCAGCACGTTCGTGTGGCTGCGCTTCCAGCCCGAGTTCGTGCTGATCTGGCTGTTGTCCTTCTACGTATCGATCGGCATCCTCGAGTCCACGCGCGCCCTCGTGATCCGGCTGTTCCGCGGATCGGTGCCGCAACACGATTCGCTGCCTCCGCCGCAGCCGGGATGAGCGGGGCACGCATCGATCGGAGAAGTTTCGGGCTGGGCGCTGCGGGCGCCTGGCTCGTGGGCTGCGGCGAGACCGAACAGACCCCGCGCGTACGAGCTCCGACGACGCAGCGAGTGGCCGTGGTCGGCGGAGGCATCGCCGGGGTGTACTGCGCGAGCTGGCTCATCGGAGCCAACGTGGAGGTGCAGCTGTACGAAGCGTTGCCGAGGCTCGGCGGGCGCGTGCTGACGGCGCGCAACGCCTTCCAGCCGGCTCAAATCTGCGAGCTCGGCGCGGAGTTCCTCGGCGCGTACGACGCAGCGATGCACACGCTCGCCGCCCATGCCGGCGTCCAGCTCGGCCCGATCGCGATCCCCGACGGCTTCACCCCGAGGCGCTTCTGGCTCGGCGGCGTCGAGGTGAGCCAAGGTCAGCTGGAGGAAGAGCTGTCGGTCTTGTTGCCCAAGGTGGGGGCCGCGATGGCCACGAAGGCCGGGCGCACGACCCTCGACAACACGACCCTGGCCGAATGGCTGTCCACGAACACGGACGCCGACACCAACCTGCTGCGCGCCCTGTCGGCCGCCTACCGCACGCATTTCGGCCTGGAACCCTCCGAGCTGTCGGCGATGCACCTGTCGGCGTTGCTCGGCCGCGCGGACGGCGCGCCGTTCGAGTTTTTCCCGATGCGCGGCGCCGCGCTGCGCAGCGAGACGACGGCCAACTCGGACAACAGCGGGATGGATCGACTCACCGCCAAAATCGAGGAAGCGCTGTTCAAGAACCTGCACTTCGAGTGCCGCTTGCGGCGGATAACGCGTCACTCGGCGGGCTTCACGCTGTCCTTCGAGCAGAGCAACGGGCTCGGGTTCGAGACCGAGGCGGAGCACGTGGTGCTGGCGATCCCGTTCTCTGCGTTGCGCGACGTCGATTTTTCCGGCCTCAACCTGGAGCGCAGCAAGCGGCAATTGATCGCCGAGCTCGGATACGGCACGGCCGTCAAGCTCGCTGCGACCTTCAACGGCAAGCCGTGGCGTTTCGAGAGGTCCACGGGCGACGTGCTCGACGACACGCGACGGATCTGGGAAAGCGGCGGCGGCGGCGGCACGATCGGCTTGTTGGCTGCGGTGCTCGGCGGCGACGCCGGGCTCGCCGCGCTGAGCGGCAGCGCCGACGACCAGTTCGAGCCGATCTTGGCCGAGCTCGAGCAGCTGTTCCCGACGGTCAACGTCGGGGACGCCTACCGCCCCGGTTCCGCGGTGCGCGTGGCCTGGCCGTCGCTACCGTTCGCGCGCGGCAGCGCGAGCTGTTTGCGCCCCGGGCAGTGGGCGAGGCAGGGCGAGATCGCGCGGCGCGACGGTGCCCTGCATTTCTGCGGAGAGCACTGCTCGATCGACTTCCAGGGAAGGCTCGAGGGGGCAGCCGAGAGCGGCGCGCTGGCGGCGGCGGAGATCCTCGAAGACTTGAAGCGGCCGATGCTCGAACCCCACGCCAAGCTCGTGGCGATGAAGCGCAAGGTCTGGCAGCCCTATGGCACGGCCGGTGACGCGCCCGAGCTCTCGCCGCTCGAGCGCGCCGAGCTGGTCCGGGAGCAGCACGCCGAGTACATCGCACAGCTCGAGGCCTGAGCGGTCTCAGCTCTTCGCGTCGTCGAGGACGTGCGCGACCTGACCCAGCAGCTCGTCCTCGGAGAACGGCTTCTGGAGGATCCCGACGCCGGGTCGGTGCGCCGTGAGCACCAGCGATTCGTAGTCGTAGCCCGTGACGAACACGACCGGGATCGAGCGACCGCGCGCCGACAGCGCTTCGTACACGGCCTGACCGCCCCGGCGCGGCATCACCGCGTCGAGGATCGCGACGCAGATGCCGTGGTCGGGGTTGGACAACAGCCGCTCCGCTTCCACGCCGTCCTTGACCGAGAGCACACGGAAGCCCGCGCGCTCGAGGTAACCCGCCGTCACGCGGCGCACCGATGCCTCGTCTTCCGCCACCAGGGCGACGCGCCCTCCGCCGCGGACCAGCCGCGCATTCACGCCCGCTTCCCGCGCGGGCGCTGCGGCGTCGATCGTCGGCAAGAACACGCGGAACGTCGAGCCCTGGTCGACCCGCGAGCGCACGTCGATCGAGCCGCCGTGAGCCTGCACGATGGCGTAGACCGTGGCCAGGCCGAGCCCGGTGCCGCGCCCGGGCTCCTTGGTGGTGAAGAACGGCTCGAACAGCCGGCTCTGTACCTCCTCGCTCATGCCGTGTCCGGTGTCGGTCACGCTGAGCAGCAGCGTCTTTCCGGGGCTCAGGCCCATCGCCGGCGACGGGAGATCGCCCTCACCGGCGAGCGACAGGCGCACCGTGAGCCGACCGCCTTGCGGCATCGCGTCACGGGCGTTGATGCAAAGGTTCGCCACCACCTGCTCGAGCTGCGGCGCGTTGCCTCGCACGTGGATGGGCTGCGTGGTGCAGATCCACTCGAGCTCGATGTGCTCGCCGAGCAGCCGCTTCAGCATGCCGTGGAGCGCGGACACGAGCTCGTCGAAGCGCAGCTCCGTGTACTCGATGGTGCCTTTGCGGCTGAACGCCAGGAGCTGGCGCACGAGGCTCGAGGCTCGCGCCACCGCCTTCGCGATCTCTTCGAGCATCGGCTCGGGCAGGCCGTCGGTGTTCTGGAGCCGGATCAGGTGGGCCTGGCCGTGGATGACCTGGAGCAGGTTGTTGAAATCGTGGGCGATGCCACCCGCGAGCTGGCCGACGGCCTCGATCTTCTGTGCGTGGCGCAGCTGCTGCTCGAGCTTCAGCTGCTCGGTGATGTCGCGTTTGACCGCGACGTGGCCGACCAGCTCGCCGCGATCGTCGCGGATCGGCGAGACGCTGACGTCCTCGTCGAAACGCTCGCCGTTGTTGCGGCGGCTGCGAATGCGCCCCTTGAAGCCCGCACCGCCGAGCACGCCGGGCATCTCGGACAGGAAGACGAGGTCCTGGTTGACCTCGAGCTCTGCCCAGGCCCGGCCGCGCACGTCCGCCGCATTCATGCCGCTCGTGGCTTCGTAAGCGGGGTTCACGTATTCGACGCGGCCGGCGGCGTCGGTCACCACCACGGCCTCGCTCGCCTGTTCGATGGCGGCGAGCAGGCGGCGATTGACGATCTCGGTCTCGACGCGCGCCGTCTCGGCGCGCTCGCTGGCGGTGAGGTCCACGCTGTACGAGACGCACAGCTCCTCTCCCTCGAAGCTCACGCGCGAAGCGCGGATCTCCACGGGGAACTCGCTGCCGTCCTTGCGGCGATGGCGCGTGCGCACCACCATCGAGTCCGACGCCGACTTGTGTGAGAAGAGCACGCCCCAGTGTTCGGGCTCTAGGGTCGGGTCGATGTCGAAGATCGTGCAGCGCGCGAACTCTTCCGGCGTGTAGCCGAGCGACGACCAGGCCCCGCGGTTCGCGAACGCAAAGGTGCCGTCGCGGCGCGCGAAGTACCAGGCCCCCGGCACGTCGTCGAGCAGCGCGAAGAACGCGCGGTTCGGGATCAGGATCGGCGAAGGCCAAGCCACGCCGCCGGCCGGTGGCGGCGCGGTGAGGGGCGGAGCGGAATCGGTCACCGGTTCCGACCATAGCGCCGATTTCGCCCGGTTTGCAGCGTCTCGCATCGAGCCGCATCGAACTGTCGGCCAGGCCCGGAGCAGTGCTAATGCAGCCTGCGTGTCCCTATTGGAAGCCGTCGACCTCACGTTCGGGTACACGAACGATGCGCTGTTCACCAAGGTCGGGTTTCGCCTGGAAGCCGGCGAACGTGCCGCGCTCGTCGCGCCGAACGGCGCCGGAAAGAGCACGCTGCTCCGGATCCTGGCGGGTGAGGTGTCCCCCGACAAGGGCACCGTCGTGCTCGCGAAGGACGCGCGGCTCGGGTACTACCGCCAGAGCCACGAGCTCAAGGCTCAGGGCAGCGTTTTCTCGGCCTTGATGTCGGGCTTCGGGGAGCTCGTGGAGCTGCGAGCCGAGCTCGAGTCCGCGCAGGAAAACGCCGCCAGCGGCACGGATGCCGCCCTGGCTCGCCTGTCGCGCGCCATGGACCGCTACCAGCAGGCCGGGGCGGACCGCCTGGAGCAGCGCGTGCAAGCGATCGCGACGCGGCTCGGCTTCGCGCCCCGGGACCTCGAGCGCGAGGTGACGACCCTGTCCGGGGGTGAGCGCGGGCGGCTCGCGCTCGGCGTGGTGCTGGCCATCGAAGCCGACGTGCTCTTGCTCGACGAGCCGACGAACCACCTGGACCTCGAGACGATCCGCTGGCTCGAGGGCCACCTGTGCGAGCATCGCGGTGCGCTGCTGGTCGTCTCCCACGACCGCGCCTTCCTCGACAACGTGTGCCCGAACACCTTCGAGCTCGGCCGCCAGAGCTTCCGCACCTACCCCCTGCCCTACTCCAAGTACCACGGAGAGCGCGCGGAAGATCTGGAACGGGAGCGCAAGCTCGCCGAAGAGCAAGCCGCGTTCGTGCAGAAGACCGAGGACTTCATCCGCAAGAACATCGCGGGGCAGAAGACCAAGCAGGCGCAGTCGCGGCGGCGGATGCTGGACAAGCTCGAGCGCGTCGAGCGCCCGGAGGACGTGTGGGCGCGAGCGGAGCGCGTGCGGTTTCGCTTCGCGGAGGCGCCGCGCAGCGGAGACATCGTGCTGGAGGGCAAGGACCTCGGCGCGAAACGCGGCGAAATTCAGCTTTTTTCGGGCCTGGATCTACTGATCCGGCGCGGCGATCGGATCGGCATCGTCGGGCCCAACGGCTCCGGCAAGTCGACGCTCTTGAAGCTGCTCGCTGGCAAGGGTCACGCCGACGATCAGGGCAGCGTCCGGCGCGGCACCAACTTGCGCGAGGGCTACTTCGACCAACACCTCGGCTCGCTCGAACCGAACCGCAGCGCGGTCGAAGAGGTGCGCTCGGTGCGCGGCGATTTCAACACCGACGGCGCGCGCCAATATCTCGCGCGCTTCCGCTTCTACGGCGACGATCCGCTCCGCCAGGTCCGAAGCTTCTCCGGTGGTGAGCACACGCGGCTCGCGTTGGCGAAGCTCCTGCTCGAGCCGCGCAACCTGTTGTTCCTCGACGAGCCCACGAACCACCTCGACATCCCCGCCGCGGAGATCCTCGAGGAGGCGCTGGTCGGCTTCGAGGGCACGGTGATCCTGGTCTCGCACGATCGTCGCTTCCTGGAGACGGTGACGACGCGAATCGTGGCCTTCGGCGAGAGCGGCCCGATGGTGTACGAGGAGGGGTTCCGGGACTACACGGCGACCCTCGAGCGCAGACGGCGCGCCGAGGCCGAGGCGTCGCGACGACCCCCGAAGCCTGCGCCCAAGCAGCAGCGGAGCGAGCCGAAAGCCGAGCCTCCGGCTCACAAGAACCAGAAGGCCGAGGCGCGCGAGTTCGAGCGCAAGAAGAAGCGGGTGGTCGAGCTGGAGCGGGCGGTCGCGGCCGCCGAGTCGGACCTCGGCCGGCTACGCGACGCGCTGAAGAACCCCGAGGCGGACTGGGAGCGGCTCCACGAGCTCGCCCAGAAGGAGCAGAACACCGCGAAAATCCTGGAAGCTCTGACCGCCGAATGGCTGAAGCTCTCCGAGGAGCTTGGCAGATAGCTCTGCCCCGCGTGCTATACGAATTCACCATGCCGGTGGCCCCGCGCCGCGCCCCCATCCCTCTCCTCTTCTGCGCTCTGCTCCTGTTCGGAGCGGTGGCGTGCAAGAAGGATCCTGCGCCCGAGGGTGACGCGGCGCCGAAGCCGAAAGAGCTACCGGCGCTGGTGGTCAAGGCGGACACGCCGAACCTGCTCATCACCTGGATCGACGAGAAGGGCGACTTCAAGGTCGTCACGAAGCCGGCGGACGTACCGAGCAGCGCTCGCGAAAAGGTGCGGATCGCGATCGCGGACAAGGAAGTCGGCACCGGCGACTCCGTGTACGTGACGAACCTCAACGAGAGCGCTCCCGACGGGAGCTTCCGGCTCAGCACGCTGAGCCGCGCAGCCTGGGAGGAGCTCGGGGCCAGCCGCCGCGCCGCTCGCCTCGAGGCCCTGGCTCCGCTCGCGCCGTCCGCGCCCGGTTCGCCCTCGGCGCCCGCAGCCGCGCCCAGCGCCGGCGACGCCAAGAAGCTACCGATGAGCGGCGTTCAAGCCGTGATCTACGGCGCAGCCTGGTGCAAGCCCTGCCACGACGCCGAGCGCTACCTGAAGCAGCGCGGCGTGAACGTCGTGAAGAAGGACATCGAAGAGAACGAAGCCGCCGCCGCCGAAATGCGCCGCAAGCTCGAGCGCGCCGGCCTCGGCGGCGCATCGATCCCGGTCATCGACGTCATGGGGCGGATCCTGCAGGGCTTCTCGACCGCGGCTCTGGATCGGGCAATCGAGGCGGCGCGGAGCTCGAAGGCTCTGTAGCGTGGAGCTTCGGCGCCTAGCGGCGCCTCGCTGGATTTTGCTTGGGGGGTTCGGTGCCTGCTGCGCCTCGCGATCCTACTTGATCAAGACCAGACCGCGCCGGCCGTTTATTTTTTTGGGGTTCGGTGCCTGCTGCGCCTCGCGATCCTTCTTGATCAACGCCAGACCGCGCCGGCCTCGCAGGATTTTGTTTCTGGAGTGCGCCGCACGCGCTGATCGAGATCTGTCTTGCTAGGCGGGTGAGGTCTCACCGACGTCATTGCGATCCAACGTCACTTCCCGAAATGCGACTGGGTGCGATCGGTGATCCCTGATCCCGTGCAACTTACTGGTAGCTGATGGCTGACGGCCTACTCCAGCTTGCCTTCGACCCACGACACGTCTCCGGCGTCATTGGTCAGGGCGCCGTTGAACTCGTCGCCGCGGGGGGAGAAGCTCGCCTGGAGCTGATAGGCGATGGCGCCGCTCGCGGTGGGCTCGGTCCAGCGCAGGCGGATGCGCGGGTCGGCCACGGCGCCGCTGAGCTCGGCATCTTCGCACTCCCAATCCTCGCTGCAGAGCTGCCCGGAAATCAGCGCGCCGTCCTGCTCGAGCTCGAGGTAGCGCGTGACGTCGGCGCTGCCTGCGGCAACCTGGGTCGTGGTGATCACCCAGCGGCCGTCGATGGGTCCCTTCAAGATCGGGACGTAGCTCGGCTCCCAGCTCAAGTCGGTGGAGATCCCGAGCGGCGAAGTTTCCAGCGTCTTCGCGGCGACGTCGACCAGCGTGGCGCTCAGGTTCAGTCGCCCGGCGACGGGATCGAACTCGCGCAAGCTGCCCTCGAGCAGGATCTCGGCGGGGGTGCCGCCGAAGAAGGCGCGCCGCGATTGAGAGCAGTCGCCGCCGGGGCAGCGCGAGATCAGCGCCGTCACGCGGCCGGCCTCGGGCTCGAGCAACTCGAGCGTCGCGGGCTGCTCGGCCGTGACGGCGAGCTCGACGTCGAGATCGAGCCACCACAGGTCGCCGCCCGAGCTCGTACAACCCTCGAGGTAGACGCGCTCGGCTTGCTCGAGGCTCACGTACAGCTCCATTCCGGAGCGCGGCGCAGCTCCGACGAAGCCGTCGTACTCGATTTCGGTCGTGCCCGTGGTCGGGATCGAGTCGCTGCCCATGCTGCAGTAGTACTCGGCCGTCGGCGGATCCCCCTCGCAACCGGCCACGAACGGCGCGGCGAAAAACCAACCGACCAACCCCAGGGAATGGACCCGCGAGCTCGAGCGACTCATGCCTGCCTGCGCGTACGATCGTTCAGCGCCTGGCGCCACGCTTCGAGCCGCTCGCGGCCGGCCTTCGGCCAGGCGAAGCGGGACAGCCGCGCCAGGAGGTGCGGCGTGTGATCCCCGGCCCGGGTCCTGGTCCCGAATACGGATTCGGCGGCTTCGATGCTGGACATCGCCGCCTCCAGCGCGCCGCGCTCGGCCTCGAGCCAGGCACGCGTGAGGAGCAAGTGCTGCCGGGGCTCCGCCTCTTCGGTCGAGACCTGCTGGGTCTCGTCGAACAGCTTCTGGGCGAGCACCAGGTCGCCCCGCGCGAGCCGCACCTGGCAGAGCAAGAGCTTCGTCTCCACCACGCCCCATGGATCGCCGAGCTCGGCGAACACCTTGCGGGCGCGCTCGCCGTGGGTCTCGGCCATGTCGAGCTCGTCGGTGTCGATGCCGATCATCGCCAGCAGCCGATCGCAGGCGGCTTCACCGCGCGGCGTGCGCAGCGTGCCGAACACGGTGCGCGCCTCGGAGGCGCCGCGCTCGGCGCTGAAGTAGTTGTTGAGCCGATGCTCGACGTGCGCGATCGCGGCGTCGGCCTGGGCCGTGCCGAGGCGATAGCCGGCGCGCTCGAACTCGGCGCGGGCTTCCTGAGCGAGCCGGCGCGAACGCTCGGTCGCGCCCTCCGAGTGATCGATCCAGCTCAAGAGCAGCAAGCATTGCCCGCGCCCGAGCGGCTGGTCGAGCGCCGCGAAGCTCTGTTCGCCGCGCTCGACCGTTTCCCGTGCCTCCTCGTAGCTGCCGAGCGAATACTGGATCTCGCCGGCGACGGCCTGGCACTGCGCGAGCCCCTGCACGTTGCCGAGCTCGGCGAAGGTGACGAGCGCGCGTTGAACGAGCTCGAGGCCCTCGCCGCTCGCGCCGAGCTCGCTCGAGATGTGGCCGAGCAGGCGCTGGCAGTGCGCGATGTTCTCGCTGTCGCCGAGCTCCTCGAAGCGCGAGCGGGCGAGCTCCGCGTAGGTGTTGGCCTCGCTGGTGCGCCCGACGTTGCGCAGCGCCTCCGCCTGCCAGCGGTTCTTGAACGCCAGAGTGCGCCCCGAGAGCCGCCCCTTGAACAGCTCGAGATCGGCGAGGGTCGCGACCGGTTCGCGCGCGCCGTTCCAGCTGGCCTGCAGGAACTCGAAGAACAGATGCGCCGCAGAGTCGGCGTCGCCGGCCTGGATCAGGTTCACGACGCGCTGGCGCACGATGCGGCGCGTGTTCGCGAGCGGGTGCTGGGTGAGCGCCGCAGCGGCCGCGCGGTAGATGCGCTCGCGGTCGGGCCGCGTCTCGAGCCGCAACAAAAGGTGCTCTTGCAAGAGCTCGTGCGGCCACGACAGCCGGCCCGGGCCGCGCGGGATCAGGATTTCCGCGTTCTGCAGGCTCAGGATCGCGGCGTCCGCGGGCTGGCCGAGCGTCGTCAAGAGCGCGTGCAGCACGGTGCGGCGGATGTCGCCGCCGAGCGTCGCCGCGGCATAAGCCGAGAGCCGGTGCGGATCGGGCACCGCCGTGAGCCGGGTGTCCCAGAGCTCGGCCGTGGTCTCGGGACGCACCGCCAGCACCTCCTGGGGCACGCGGTACATGCCGTCGCGAAACTCGAGGCTGCCGCCGAGCGCCCAGGCGTGGAGCTGCTGCAGCGCGAACAGCGGGTTGCCGCGGCTGCGGCGCGCCGCCTCCTGCACCGCCTCGTCGTCGAGCGGCAGCGAGGCGCGGATCAGCTCGATCGTCGTTTCGGGCGGCAGCGGATCGATCTGGATCACGCTGCCGGACATCGCGTCGCGCAGCTGCCGCAGCTGCTCGGCCGCGGGCGTACCGAGCGCGACGTCCTCCGAGCGCACCGTGGCGACCATCACGATCGGCTGATCGGGCTCCTCGTCGAGGATGCGCCGCAAGCCCTCGTAGGTGGTGGGAGCCGCGTTGTGCAGATCGTCGAGCCAGAACAAGAGCGGGCGCCCGTTGGCGATCTTGCGCAACGTGTAGCGGATCACCATCCGCCGCGTATCCAGCGTGTCGAGCGTGAAGCGGATACCCGAGGGACCCGCGGGCTGCTCGTTGCCGGCCTGCATCGGGCGGAACCACTCCGCGGTGCCGGCGACCCAGGCGCGGCCGTTCTTGTCGTCGCGCCGCACCTTCCAGCGATCGAGCAGCGAGCGCTCGATCACGTTTCGGTCCACGCGCTCGAAGTTGTAGTGGTGGATCGCCGCGCCCAACATGCCGTCGAGCGAGCTTCTGATCTTCCGGTAGCGCGAGCGAAGCGGCACCATCAGGCCTTCTTCGTGCATCGTCTCGCACAGCCACTCCGCGATGCGGCTCTTGCCACATCCGGCGGGGCCGACGAGCAACACCAGCCGGTGCGGCGCGCCCTTGCCCTCGATCGTCTCTTCGCACACGGCGCGCAAACGCGCGCGCACGTCGTTGCGACCGACGAGCGGGCTCGGCCGGATGCTGAGCAAACCCGGCGCGCGCTCCGGCGCCGAGCCGAGCTCGGGGTTGTTCGGCCGCGGCCCGGTGGGGCGCGTCTTCAGATCCGAGGACTGCTCGGAGCCCGGCGCCGTCGGCGGCAGGCTGTACACCGCCGCCTTGGCCTCCGGCTCGAGCTCGGCCCAGGCGCGCCGCGCGTCGGCCGCGAAGTCCCAGCGATCCCAGGGACGCTTCGCGAGCAGCCGGTTGACGAACGCTTCGACTTCTCTCGGCGCCTCGATGGCGAGCTTGAGCGGGGGCGGCGGCTCGAAGGCGTGCACCCGCAAGAGCTCGCGCGACTCGCCGCTGAACGGCGGCCTGCCCGAGAACAGCCGGTACAGAATGCAGCCGAGCGCGTAGAGATCCGTCGCGCCGCAGACGTGGTGCATCTCGTGCTGGATCTGCTCGGGCGCCATGTAGCCGGGCGTGCCCGCGCCGGCGTGCGGCGCGAACTCCAGCGCCTTCGCGCCGTCGAGCCGCTCGTCGTGCCAATCCTGACGCAGCCAGGCGAGGCCGAAATCGAGCATGTGGATCATGGGCGGCACGGAGCTGCCCTGCGACTCGACCAGGATGTTGGAGGGCTTGAGGTCGCCGTGGATCACGCCGCGCGCGTGGGCTTGAGCGAGCGCGGACAGGATCTGATCCGCCACGGTCCAGATCACTGGGAACGTCAGCCGCGAGTGCGACAGATCGTGCAACGACGCGCCGCGCACGAGCTCCATCGCCAGGTACGGAGAGCCGTCGCGCAGCTGCCCGAAGTCCTTGGCGCGCACGATGTTGGGGTGGTCCAGGGCGGCGAGAGCGCGGGCCTCCTTGTAGAACCACATCAGGTACTCGTTCACGAGGTTGCCCTGAGGCGGAATGACCCGCTTCAAGGCCACGACCTGGTTCGTGGCCTGATCGCGGCAGCGATAGACGATGCCCATGCCGCCCTCGCCGAGCAGGCCGAGGACCTCGTAGCGACCCGCGATCACCTGCCCCGGCAGCACCGGGACGCCCGTCTGACCCGTCGACGGGGCGCGCGCGTCTACACCAGCCGCCGACGGGATGCTGGGCGGGGCGCTGTGCTCCTCCGGCTCGGATTGCAGCTCGGGAGCCTGCGGCGCACGCGCCGATGGATGAAGTGACGCGGGGCCCGCCGGGCTCGTGGCAGGGTCGTCTTCCGCCAGGATCTCCTCGAGCTCGAGCTCTTCGGCGGCGTCAGAGCGCGCAGCGCTGCGTCGCTCGGTCGAGGTCTCGTCCCCAGCAGGGTGCCTGGGGTTTTTAGCTTCGCTGGCCTCGGCCATGCCCGCGCGCGAGTGTAGTCCCCTCGCCCGTGTCGTCGAGGTCCGCAGCGAACGGCGGTTCCAACTCCTTTGGAACCTATAAACATGTGTAAAATCCAATATTTAGTCTACCCTGGCGCTACGTTGCTTGCGCGGCTACCCTGTGCGCCCCATGGCGCCCCCCCTCCCTTTCCGTGATCCCTCCCTCGCTGAACGCGACCCCGAAATTGCCCGACTGATCCGCGAGGAAGAGCAGCGGGAGGCCGTGAAGCTCCGGCTCATCCCGAGCGAGAACTACGCCTCGAAGGCGGTCTGCGAGGCCACGGGCTCGATCCTCACCAACAAGTACTCCGAGGGGTACGCGGGCAAGCGCTACTACGAGGGCCAGCAGATCATCGATCAGGTGGAGGAGCTGGCGGTCTCGCGCATGAAGGCGCTGTTCGGCGCCGAGCACGTGAACGTCCAGCCTTACAGCGGCAGCCCCGCGAACCTCGCCGTGTACCTGGCGTTCTGTCAGGCGGGCGATCCGATCATGGGCCTCTCGCTGCCCTCGGGCGGCCACCTCACCCACGGCTGGAACGTCAGCATCACGGGCAAGTACTTCAAGAGCGTCGGCTACGGCGTGACGCGCGACACGCACCGCATCGATTTTGCCGAGGTCCGGAAGCTCGCGCTCGAGCACAAGCCGAAGATCTTGTGGTGCGGGACCAGCGCTTACCCGCGCGTGCTCGAGTTCGACAAGTTCCGCGAAATCGCCGACGAGGTCGGAGCCAAGCTGTGCGCGGACATCGCGCACATCGCGGGGCTGGTCGTGGGCGGCGTGCACCCCTCGCCCTTTCCGCTCGCGGACGTGGTCACCACCACGACGCACAAGACGCTGCGCGGTCCGCGCGGCGGCATGGTGATGTGCAAGGCGCAATACGCGAAGGACATCGACCGCGCGGTATTCCCCGGGCTCCAGGGCGGGCCGCACAACCACACGACCGCCGCGATCGCGGTGGCGGCGAAAGAAGCGGCCGAGCCCTCGTTCAAGACCTACGCGCAGAACGTCGTCGACAACGCCAAGGCGCTCGCCGAGGGCTTGCTCTCGCACGGCTTCACGCTCGTCACGGGCGGCACGGACAACCACCTGGTGCTGATCGATCTCACCAACAAGAACATCCCCGGCAAGGTCGCGTCGAAGGCGCTCGATCGCGCAGGCATCGTCTGCAACTACAACGCGGTGCCGTTCGATCAGCGGAAGCCCTTCGACCCGTCCGGGATCCGCATCGGCACGCCGTCGATCACCTCGCGCGGCCTCGGCATCCCGGAGATGAAGCGCCTCGCCAACTGGATGGCCGAGGTCGTGAAGGCCCCCGACGACGAGGCGCTGCTCACCCGCGTCGCGGGCGAAGTGCGCGAGCTGTGCGCCGGCTTCCCGGCTCCCGGCCTGCCGGTGCAGTGATGGCCGACGCGGCGTCGATGGACTTGCTGGCGCGTGCCGAGCGCCGCATGCCCGGCGGCGTGAACAGCCCGGTGCGCGCGTTCCGCGCCGTGGGCGGGAACCCGGTGTTCGTGGACCGGGCCAAGGGTTCCAGAATCTACGGCGCCGACGGGCGCGAGTACCTCGACTACGTGTGCTCCTGGGGCCCCGCGATCCTGGGTCACGCCGCGCCCAAGGTGGTCGAAGCCGTGCAGCGCGCGGCGGAGCGCGGGCTCACCTACGGTGCGCCTACGGAGCTCGAGGTGCGCTTCGCGGAGCGCATCGGCGAGCTCTACCCGAGCATCGAGATGCTGCGCGCGGTATCGAGCGGCACCGAGGCCACGATGAGCGCGCTGCGCGTAGCGCGCGGTTTCACGGGCCGGTCGGTGATCGTGAAGTTCGACGGCGGCTATCACGGCCACTCGGACGCGCTCCTCGTCAAGGCGGGCAGCGGCCCGGCCACCTTCGGCAATCCCGACTCGGCCGGTGTTCCGTCCAGCATCGTCGAGCACACCGCCACGCTCGGCTACAACGACCTCCCCGCGCTGAAGGAGCTTTTCCGACGCCGCGGGTCGGAAATCGCGGCGGTCATCGTCGAGCCCGTGGCCGGTAACATGGGCTGCGTGCCGCCGGTGCCCGGCTTTCTCGAGAGCATCGTCGAGCTGTGCCGGGCTCACGGCGCGCTCAGCATCTTCGACGAGGTGATCACCGGCTGTCGCCTCGCTCCCGGCGGCGCGCAAGAGCACTTCGGGGTGCGACCGGACCTCACCTGCCTCGGTAAGATCGTCGGCGGTGGAATGCCGCTCGCGCTGTACGGCGGCCGCCGCGACGTGATGAGTCAGGTCTCGCCGCTCGGCCCGGTTTACCAGGCCGGCACCTTGAGCGGGAACCCCGTCGCGGTCAGCGCGGCGCTCGCCACGCTGGAAGAGCTCGATCGGGACGCTTACGCGAAACTCGACCGGCTCGGTCAGTCTCTGGCCGAAGGCCTCGAGCGCGCGCTCCGTGACACCAAAACCACCGGCGTGGTGCAGCGGATCGGCTCGATGCTGACGCTGTTCTTCAACCCGGGCCCGGTTCAGAGCTGGAACCAGATCAAGAGCTCCGACACCCAGCGCTTCGCGCGTTTTCACCGCGGCTTATTGGAGCGGAGCGTGTACTTTCCGCCATCGCAGTTCGAGACCGCGTTCGTCTCTCTGGCCCACACCCAGGACGAGCTCGACCGCACGATCGACGCGGCGCGCGAGGCGCTTTCCGCAGGCTGAGCAGACGAGCGAGTGATGACCAAAAAATCGATGGATAAGATCATGGCGCTGGCAAAGCGCCGTGGCTTCGTGTTCCAGGCCTCGGAGATCTACGGGGGCATCAACGGCTTCTGGGACTACGGTCCGCTCGGAACCCTGCTCAAGCGCAACCTGCGCGAGGCCTGGTGGCAGGACGTGGTGCTGTTCCCGTGCCGCGGCGCGCTCGGCCCGAACGGCGAACCGGTGCGCATGGTGCCGCTCGACACCACCATCATCCAGCATCCCAAGGTGTGGGAGGCGAGCGGACACGTAGCGGGCTTCAGCGATCCGATGGTCGACTGCCGCGAGAGCAAGGCGCGCTACCGCTTCGACCACCTCTTGGTGTTCGCCCCCGCGAGCGGCGACACCCAGGGCAAGCCGTACTTCGCCTACCTGACCGACAGCCCGAGCGAGGCGAAGCAGAAGAAGAAGGCCGAAAAAGCCTTCGGTGACGTGATCACGATCGCGCTTTCCGAGGTGCCGAAGGACGCCTGGGCGCGCGTGCTCGGCCCCGACGCCGAGAAGGTCGGGAGCCTGACCGAGCCGCGGGCGTTCAACCTGATGTTCAAGACCTACGTCGGCGCGACCGCTGGCGAGGACGACGTGGCGTACCTCCGCCCCGAGACCGCTCAGGGCATCTTCGTCCAGTTCAAGAACGTGCTCGACACCACGCGCGTCAAGCTGCCCTTCGGTATCGCGCAGACGGGCAAGTCCTTCCGTAACGAGGTCACGCCTCGGAACTTCACGTTCCGCAGCCGCGAGTTCGAGCAGATGGAGATCGAGTTCTTCTGCCACGAGTCGGAGGCGGCCGAGTGGTACCGCTTCTGGCGCGACACGCGCATGGCCTGGTGGCAGAGCCTCGGCCTCAAGGGTGAGAACCTCGTGCTCCGCGAGCACGACCGCGAGGAGCGCGCGCACTACGCGAAAGAGGGCGCGGGCGTCAGCGACGTCGAGTTCCGCTTCCCGTTCACCGACCCCGGCTTCGGCGAGCTCGAGGGGATCGCGCACCGCACGAACTTCGACCTCGGCCAGCACCAGAAGTTCGCCAGGACGAACCTCGAGTTCTTCGACTCCGATCGCGGTGAGCTCTTGCCGAACGGCAGCCGCAAGGGGGAAAAGTACCTGCCGCACGTGATCGAGCCGTCGGCGGGCCTGGACCGCGGAGTCCTGGCCCTGCTCTGCGAGGCGTACACGGAAGATCCGAGCCGCCCGAGCCCGGAGCTCTTGCGCCTGCACCCGCGGCTCGCCCCGGTGAAGGGCGCCGTGTTCCCGCTCGTCAACAAGGACGGCATGCCCGAGATCAGCGAGAAGCTCCACGCCGAGCTCGTGCGCAAGTTCTACCGGCTCGGCCCGATCGAGCACGACGTGAAGCAGTCGATCGGCAAGCGCTACGCGCGGATGGACGAGGCCGGCTGCCCCTACTGTTTCACGGTCGACGGCGAGACCGCGTCCGCGCAGACGGTCACCGTCCGCGACCGCGACACCGGCGCGCAGGAACGCATCGGCATCGACCGGGTCGCTGAATTCCTCGCGCAAAAGCTGGAACAGAGCTGAACGTGGGGCCAGACCGAGCTCGTGCTCGGTCCGAGCCCGAACGACTGGCAGAGCCCGAAGCTTGCGTTAGGCTTCGGGCGTGCGTCTCGAGTGTCCGATCTGCAAGGCCGTCCTCACCGACGTCGCCGAGGACTTTCCGACGCGGCCGTTCTGCTCCCCGCGCTGCAAGTTGGCCGACCTGCACAACTGGCTGAGCGAAGAGTACAAGGTCTCCGAGCCGCTGCCGATCGAGCCCTTGGTCCCGGAATCCAAGCCGAACTGAGCTGGGCG
>JAICQO010000227.1 GCA_025937835.1 Polyangiaceae bacterium | reverse complement strand
TCTGTCGGTGCACGACGCGCTCGCGTTCTTCGGTCGAGAGGGCGTGAACATACCTCCGGCGCACGCCATCCTGCAGCGCCTGAGCGACGTCGGGCTCGGCTACCTCACGCTCGGCCAGCCGCTCACCACGCTTTCGGGGGGCGAACGGCAGCGGCTCAAGCTCGCCATCCATATGGGTGAAGAGGGCGGCGTCTACGTGCTGGACGAGCCGACCGCCGGTCTGCACCTCGCCGATCTCGAGCAGCTGCTCGGGCTCCTGGACCGGCTGGTCGACGCTGGCAAATCGGTGATCGTGATCGAGCACCACCAATCGGTGATGGCGCACGCGGACTGGATCATCGATCTGGGGCCGGGGGCCGGGCACGACGGCGGCAAGGTCGTTTTCGAGGGCACGCCCGCCGAGCTCGTAGCGGCGAAATCGACGCTGACCGGCAAGTACCTCGCCGAGTTCGTCGCCGGTCACGCCGGCCGGGTCAAACCAGCGCGTCGGAGCTGACGACGTGGACGCCGGGGGCGGCGCGTGCTGCCGCGTCGAGCAACGCCTTCGCGATAGTTTCGGCCGGATTCAGCCGGAAGCGCCGCGGTAAGAGCCCGCCGAGCGCGGACACCACGCCAACCGCCAGGCGTTCGCCAGGGCGAGATTCTCGTCGCTCTCCGCCGATCAGACCCGGGCGCACGTATGTGAGCGAGCTGAACCCGACGCCGGCCAGCGCCTGCTCGAGCTCGCCCTTGACCCGGTTGTAGAAAACGACGGAGGAAGCGTCCGCACCCATCGCGGAGTTCAAGACGTAGCTCTCGGCCCCATGACGCCGCGCGAGCCGTGCGACGGCGAGCGGATAGTCGTGATCGACGCGCCGGAAAGCCTGGCGTGAACCGGCCGTCTTGATCGTGGTCCCGAGCGTGCAGACGACGGCGTCCGCTTTCCACCACGGCGCGTCTTCGGGCAGGCGATCGAAATCGACGACGTGGGCCTCGAGCTTCGGGCGCTGCGGCAGTGGCCTGCGCGTGGGGGCGACCAGCTGCTCGATCCGCGAGTCCGCGAGGGCCTGCTCGAGCACGTGGCTGCCGACGAGGCCCGTCGCTCCGACGAGCAAGAGCCTCACGTCGGAGCGTCCGGCTCGGGTGGCGGCGCGTTTCCTGCGCGCGTGGCGAGGACGGCCCGATCGACGGCGGCGAGCAGCTCGCGCGCGTGAGAAAGGAATACGCGGCCGGGGGGGAGCAGGGTCATGCCGCGCCGCGTGCGCTCGAACAGCGGCGTCCCGAGCTCTTCCTCGAGGGCGCGGATCTGCCGGCTCAAGGGCGGCTGCGCCACGTGCAAGCGCAGCGCGGCGCGCCCGACGTTGCCTTCTTCGGCGACGGCCACGAAGTACCGGATCTGGGACAGGCTCACGCCGGGAAGCGTGATGGCGCGCGCCGAGAAGATCAACCAGATCAAAACGGTATTGGACGCGCTCTGCCGGGATGCGGCACGAAAGACCGAATGGCGATCGAAATCCTGAGCCCGGCGCAGCTCACGCGTATGCGCCGGGCCGGGCGCGCGGCGGCCGAGACCTTGTGGTTCGTCGGCTCCCAGTTGCGCGCTGGTATGTCCACCGCCGAGATCGAGCGCCTGGTGCGCGAAGACACCGCTCGGCGCGGTGGGAAGCCCAGCCAGCTCGGGTACCAGGGCTTCCCGGCCGCGGTCTGCACGAGCCGCAACCACGTCGTCTGTCACGGCATTCCGAGCGAGCGCGAG
>JAICQO010000031.1 GCA_025937835.1 Polyangiaceae bacterium | reverse complement strand
CTCCGCGATCAGCGCTCGTAGTCAGCGCTCCATAATCAGCGCTCCGAATCAGCCGTCAGCCGTCAGCCACCGCCCACTGCCCCGGCCATCAGTCATCGGCCCTCTGGGATCCGCCGTCAGCGCACTCCGACGTAGGAGCGCGAAGAGTCGTCGCGAAGCCTCACCCGCCTAGCACGACAGACTACGTGAGCACCGGAGCGCAGCGAAAACGAAGCCAAAACCCAAAATCGCCGGCGCACTCCGACGTAGGAGCGCGAAGAGTCGTCGCGAAGCCTCACCCGCCTAGCACGACAGATCTCGATCATCCCTTGCGGCGCACTCCAGAAACAAAACCGGCGAGCCCGGCGCGGCCTGGTCTCAAGTTACTGGAGTCGCGAGACCCCTCAGACACCGGAACCCCCAAAAAATAAAACCCGCACTCCAGAAACAAAACCGGCGAGCCCGGCGCGGCCTGGTCTCAAGTTACTGGAGTCGCGAGACGCCCTCAGACACCGGAACCCACAAAAACAAACTTCCCCCCGGGCCCCCCGGGCCCGTCAGTGATACAGCGCCGTGAACGACACGACCGTCGAGAAAGTCTGCGCGTCCACGTTGCCATCTCCGTCCTTGGTGAGGGCGCCCGAGAAGCGCACCAGCGGACCGACGGACCATTCGTCGGCGACCCAGAAGTCGTAGCCGAGAAACACCGAGCCGCCGAAGCCGGTTGTCTTGCTCAGGCCCTCGTCGTCGCCGTCCTCGACGTTGACTGCGGCGAGCCCGACCAGGCCGCCGACGTGCCAGCCCTTGTTGGCGTTCGGGAAGCCGTCGATGAACGGGCCGATCAAGGCCATCGAGACCGAGCGGTCCACGTCGTAGCCGTTACGCTCGAAGTTCACTGAAAACGCACCCTGCGTGATCAACCCGCCGCCGATCGCGATGCCCGGGCTCGGGGAGCCACCGAACATGAGATCGAAGCCGAGTGAGGCACCAGAGCCGCTCAGGTTGTCGCCGCTCGGGTCCCCGTCGTCGAACGACACGCCCAGGGTGCCGAACCCGACGCTCCCGCGAGCGTAGAAGCCGTCGTGCATGTGATAGCTGCGCGGCACCACCGGCGCCGGTGCCGCGGTGGTCAGGTTGATCTTCCCTTGCGGCGGCCCGGAGGGAGGAGGCGGCTCGGCCAGAGCAACGGCCGAGAACGACAGCGAGAACCCCAGAGTAACCGCACCAAGAACCAGCGACTGTTTGAGGGCCATATCGAAAGCACCTTCCTGATACTACTGCCGGACGTTGCACGAACCGGGCCTATTCAACACCCGGGCCGCGGAGCGCGAAAGTTTCAAGGATTCACGACGTGGATCGGCGCACCGGCCAGGATCGACCGCACGTTTTGCCCCGTGATCGTCAACAACCGTTTACGGCTCGCCAGACTCGACCACGCCAAGTGCGGTGTCACGATCAGGTTCGGCCCGGACAACAACGGGTGATCGGGCGGCGGCGGCTCCGTGGACAGCGTGTCGAGGGCGGCCCCGGCAATCCAGCCTTCTCGGAGGGCGAGCGCGAGGTCCGGCTCGCGCACGAGCCCACCCCGCGCAGTATTGACGAGGAACGCGCTCGGCTTCATGCGCCTCAGGCGGTCCGCCCGGACCAGGCCCGCGGTGTCGGGCCGGAGCGGGCAATGCAGCGTGACCACGTCCGCGCGCTCGAAGATGGCGTCGATATCGAGAGACAGGACTCCTGGGTCCGGCGGGTGCCGCCTCGAGGGGGTGGCGAGGACCTGCATTCCCAACGCCAAACCGATGGCGGCGACTCGGCGGCCGATGCTGCCGTACCCGATCACCCCGAGCGTGAGCCCGGCTAGCTCCAATTGAGGAGTCTTCCAGAAACTGAAATCGGGCGACGCCGACCACTCCCCGGCGGCCACCAGCCCGGAATGCAGCTCCACGCGCCGGGCCAGGCCGAGGAGCAGGGCGAACGTGTGTTCCACCACGCTCTCGGTGCTGTACTCCGGCACGTTGCAGACGGGGATCCCGAGCTCCCGCGCGGCCACGACGTCCACCATGTCGAAGCCCGTCGCGAACACGCACACCCCCTTCAACCCGGGGAGTGACGACAGGATCTCTCGGTCCAATGGCACTTTGTTGGTGATCACCACCGCAGCGACCCGCGCTCGCTCCACGATTTGCTCTCGTTCGCTGCGCTCGTGAACGAGGAGCTCACCCAGCTCCGAAAGGGGCGCCCAATCGTTGTCACCTGGATTCACGGTCTGCCCGTCGAGCACGACGATCTGGGTCATATTGCCTCTATCTTCTTGACACACTGCCGCCGCGGAGCGGGCCGCCAAACGTCTCTAATGCGGGGCTTATTCCGCCAATCGGGAGATTTTCCGAGTTCTGCTAATTCAGCGACTGTAGTCGCTTCCGGCGAGCGTGCATCGTCGTTGGCGGCGATTCGGCAGCATGCATCGCGAGTCCTGCGTGCGTCGCAATCGCGCCGACATGCATCGATTCGAGACAGCTTTCAGAACGCATGTCCTCTTCCGAGGATTCGAACGTTAAGACATTTTGTCGATTCACGGACGCGATGAATCCGTCGGAGCGCGAGCGTGAATTCGCAACTCGATTTTTTGCCGCGCTTACATTGACAGTGCCTCAAATAATTTATAGGACCCCGCGCATGGCTAACAACGCTGTGTCCGATCAGATCCGCTCCCGAGTCGAAGAATTCGTGGATGAGCTCAGCGCGCTCATCCGTCAGTCCGCGATGGACACGGTGGCCAGGGTTCTCGGTGGCGAGGGCGAAGGCGAGAGCCGTCGCGGTGGCCGCCGCGGTGCGACGCGCGCGGTCGCAGCCGAGGGTCGCGGCCGCGCTCGCCCGAAGGGCGCAAAGCGTTCGCAGGACGAGCTCGAGCGCCTCACCGGGCGGCTGCTCGCCTACGTGAAGGGCAACGCCGGCCAGCGCATCGAGCAGATCGCCAAGGGCATGGGCGTCTCGACTCGCGAGCTGAACCTCCCTGCCAAGAAGCTGCTCGGCAACAAGTCGATTCGGACCAAAGGCCAGAAGCGGGCCACTCAGTACTTTCCGAAGTGAGCTGATCGCGGATCTCCGCGGGTGTCTTACGTCCCGCTCCGATGAGGGCGCCACGTTTGCTGAACGCGGCGCCCTTCGGCATTTCTAGAACGCGACGCGCGCGCCCACGCCGAACCCGGACCCGTCGCTGTACGGAGCAATGGCCACGGCCTGCTCTTGCTCCGGCCAGAAGATGAAGGTGCCGAGCGTCGCCAAGGCGCTGACGCCGGCGCCGACGAAGCCGATCGTGGACAGTAGCCGGTAGCGGTCTCGGTCGTTCACCGCGATCGCCAGGTCGGCGCAAGCCTCCACGACGTCGTTGACCGTTTGAACCTGCGAGCAGACCGGGGAGGTCACGCCGTTTTCACGGGCGACGCGATCGACGACGCCGTTGTAGCGCGTCACGCGGTCGTCAGCGCGGCTGCCTGCAATCAAAAACGTGACCCCGACCGCCAACGACGCCGCCGTGACCGCGACCTCGCCCACGAGGACGTACGTGCGCGCGGTGATCGGCGAGCTCCTTTCCTTCTTCTCGGTCCGCGCGCTGGGGGCGGGCGCGTCGGAGCTCTTGCCCGAGCTCTTCGCCTTGCCGAGCTTGGCCGTGACCACCCGGCGCTCACCCTCGGTCAGCGTGACGTCGGCGACGAACTCGCGGTAACCCTCGGCGCTCACGACCACGCGGTGCATGCCCGGATTCACCGGGGCGGGGCGGCCCAGCACGGAGGGCGCGACGAGCTGGCCGTCTATCGACGCCCGGATCGGCGAGATACCCGCAGGCGGGACGATCACGATCGACGGCACGCGGCGACTCAAGGCCTTCTGCTTGTCGGGGAGCAGGCCCTCGACGTCCCTCGCGGCCATGCCTCCGGCGATCAGGTCGCGGGCGCGCGCGTAGTCGTTCATCGCCTCGACCAAGAGCCCCATGTGCTCTTCACAAAACGCGAGGTGGAAGCGGAGCCCCGGTGTCTCCTTGATACGGATGGCCTCGCGCACCTTCAGCGCAGCCTCCGACCAGCGCTCCTCCTTCTCCAGGGCCTCTGCCTCGTTGAAGAGGCGGCGCGCTACCGCGAGCTCGGTTGGCGACGGCTCTTGCGCAGACGCCCGCAGCGGGAACGCAAGCACTGCGCCGAGGACCATCAAGCAGCAGCCGAACTTTCGGATCCAGAGAGAGAAGCGAGGGTTCAAGGCATCCCCGGTATCTGGCGGGTGGTCCTTGAGGTTCTGGGCATGGGGTTCAAATTCATGTCTGACTCGGCTGACCACTCTGTCGGGCCGAAACGCGGGCCGGATGCTTGATTCGTGGGGATTGGCCTTTTGGCCGACCCCGCCAGGCTATTTGGCATTGGAGCTCCGCGGGATCGTCAGCTCGGTCCCCGCCCGAATCATGCTGTTCTTCTTGAGCCCGTTGTTGCGGCGAATTGCGTCGACGCTCACGCCGTAACGCTTGGCGATGCCGATCAAGGTGTCGCCCTTCTTCACGTGGTGGATCTTCTTCGGCTTGGCTGGCGGCAGCCTGAGTTTCTGCCCCGGCTGGAGCTTCTTCTTCTTGTCGAGGTCGTTCAGCCGCAGCAACTCCTCCAGCGAAACGCCCTCGCTCCTCGCGATCCGGAGCAGGGCCTCGCCCTCCGCCACGACATGAAAGCGCGGCTGCGCGGCTCGAAACGGCTCGCGCGCCTCTCTCGGCAAGAGCTCGACCACCACCCGGCGCGTCTCGAGCAGGTATTGATCGATCACGCGACGCACCTCGGCCGCGCCGACCCGAGCCTCGGCCTCGACCATCTCGGCCGGCTCCACCGAGAACCCGCTGCTCGCACGTGCGGCAAGCCATCGGGCCTGTCCGAGGCCGCTCTGGAGTTGGAAGGCGCGCCGCAAAGACAGGCGTTTCCTGGCACGTTCCAGCTGGCTGGTCTGGATTGCGCCGCTCCGCAATCCGTGCACGGCCTGGTCGAGCAGCGTCACCAGATCGGTCTCGTGGCGGGCGGCCGCAACTTCGACGACGATCGAAAACAGCAGATCGCTCCCACGGGGCTCGATCCGGGTGACGACGCTGCGGGCCAGGCCAGGCGCGATCAGCGCCTCTTCGAGCACCGAATCCGAGTTGCCGGCCAACAGCTCCCCGACGATCGCGAGCGCTGCTCGTTCCGCGACGCCCGCCCGCGGTACCACCCAGGCGCGCTCGTGGATCGGCAGGAGCAGCGTCGGATCTTCGAACGAGAGGTAACGCGGGCTGGTCTGCCGCGGCGGAGCCTCGGCCGCGACCTCCGCGGCGGGCTCGCGTGCCGGTACCGCACCGAACGCGGCTTCGATTTGCGTCACCACGGCCTCCGGCTCGAAATCGCCGGCGAGCGAGAGGACGGCGCGATCCAGCCGGTACGCCTGGGCGTGGAAGCGGCGCGCCGCCTCGAGCGATACCCGCGCAGAACCCGGTGAAAGTAGCGGGAACGCGAGCTCGCGCGTGGTGCGTGCGACCCAGGCGAAGGTGTCCTCGGCGGTCCCCAGCGACAGCTCGCGCTGGCGTTCGGCGAAGTTCTGCTCGGTGAATGCGTATGGCTCCGCGCGCCCCACTTCGAGCCACAGCGCGAGCGGCAGCTCGTGCGACGGTACCTCGGTGCAAAACTCGGCTCGGTCGGGGCCGAGGAACAGATGCGAGCGCGCACCGCGGCTCTCGAGCAACCGCGTGTACTCGGCGTCCTGCGAGCGCCGTCCGCCCTCGCGCACGGTCTCGGCAACGACGCGCGACAGCCTGCCGCGGTGACCTCCGTCGCGGGTGAGGCCCGCCGGGAACGAGCTGCACACCGTCACGGCGCCGCTACCGCGCTCGGCGCGCAGGGCGACGCGGAGCCCGGAGGCGAGCGTCGTGAGCTCGGCGAAATGCGGTTCCGAGGCGCGCGCCATCGAGACACGGGTCCCGCACAGCATCAGGACGAGACAGGACAGGAGCAACCGGAGGCGCGACCGCACGTGCAGACCGCCTACCACAGCACGAGCCGCCAGCGCCTCGACTCCTGCGAAAATTCGGCCAACGGTCCTGTCGACTGGTTCGCGGAGTGGCCCGGCCTGCTCTTTTCTTGTGACGGAGCCCCGACCTGGGGTCATGCTCCCGCCGATCCGATGCTGCGGCGCGCGATCCCCTGGCTTTTTGCCATGATTTTCTGGGCCGGTGCGGCCCCGGCCCAAGACTCGGCCTCCACGCACGTGGTGAGCTCGGGCCAACGGCTCGGCAGTATCGCCAAGCGCTACAACGTCAGCATCGAAGCGCTGTGCGAGGCCAACGGCATACGTCGCCGCGACCCGATCCGCCCGGGGCAACGTCTGGTGATCCCGGGCCGCGGAAAGAGCCCGAGCGCTCGGAAGGGGGATGCTCGCCGCGAGGCCGAGCCGGTCGCCGAGGCCTTCCACCGCGTGGAGTCGGGCCAACGCCTGGAGTCGATCGCGCGGCGCTACGGCGTGACGGTCGCGTCGATCACCGAGCACAACCGCATCGATCGCCGCTCGGTGCTCAAGGTCGGCCAGGTCCTGCGTATTCCGGAGCCGAAGGGGCCGGCGGCCACAGGCACCGCGAAGGCCTTTTCACGGACCCCGAAGCACCGCGGCCGGCTCGAGCTCGTGGGCCACACTCAGCGCTTCAAGGGCGAGGTCTTCGATAAGAAGGGGCGGGTCTTGCCCGGAGCGCGCCGCGGTGTGTCTCGCGTGCTCGGCGTCGGCTCCAGCGATCCCCGGCTCGACGATCGCCTGCTGCGCTCGCTGGTCACCGTGAGCGATCATTTCGGCGGGCGCCCGCTGCGTATCGTCAGCGGCTACCGCCGGAGCTCGTACTTCAAGGACTCGAAGCACAAGGCGAGCCGCGCCGTGGATTTCAGCATCCCCGGCGTACCGAACGAGGTCGTGCGCGATTACGTGCGCGGCATGCAGAACGTCGGCGTCGGCTACTACCCGAACTCGAGCTTCATCCACCTCGACGTGCGCGAGTACTCCGCGTACTGGGTCGACTACGCGCGCCCGGGTGAGCCGCCGCGCAAGTCCCCTCGCGGTCGCGCCCACGCCGAGAACGAGCTGCACGACGAGGAACCCAACGCGCCGCCCGCAGCACCGACCCCGGCGCTCGATGTCGCCGGCGCCACGCCGTCGCCGCCCGCGATTGCTCCACCCGCACCGATCCCGGCGCTCCCCGCAGCCGGGACTGCTCGGTTCGCGCTCCCGGGCAGCGGCACCGTGCCCGCCAAGGTCGTGCGACCGGCTCCCGCGCGCAACCTGGTTCCGAGCGATCCGCGAGGCTTGTGACGGCGTGACCTTGCCGGATCCGGCGGCCCCCGCTCCGAGCACGGACGGCGCGGTCGCCGCCTTTCACTACCGCGACTTCAGGCTGTTCCAGGCCGCACGTCTGCTCGGCGTCGTCGCATTTCAGATGCAGGGGGTCGCGGTCGGCTGGCGCGTCTACGAGATCACCGGAAGCGCGCTCGACCTCGGCCTGGTCGGGCTCGCGCAGTTCCTGCCGATGCTCGCCTTGATTCCGGCCACGGGCTACGCCGCCGATCGCTTCGATCGCCGGATCATCGCCGCCCTGTGCCACGGCATGCTCGGTGTCGCGTCGCTCGCGCTCTCGCTCGCGGCGGGCGCCCCGACCCCCTCCGTGCTCACGATTTACGCGATCCTCGCGCTGGTCGGGGCGGCGCGTGCTTTCTCGGGTCCTGCCAGTCAAGCGCTGCTCCCGAACCTCGTCTCGACGCGCCACTTCAGCAACGCCGTGGCGTGGAACGCGGGGATCTTCCACGTCGCGGTCGTGCTGGGTCCCGCGCTCGGAGGGCTGCTTTACGGACCGCTCGGCGCCCCACGCCTGTTCGCGGTGTGCGCGGTGGCAGAGCTTGGTTCGTTGCTGTTGTTGCTTCGGCTCTCGGCGCGCCCCGGGCATGCCAAGAGCGGCGCGCCGTTCAGCGGCGACGTGATCGCGGGACTGCGCTTCGTCTGGCAAAACCGGCTGATCCTCGGCTCGATCTCGCTCGACCTGTTCGCCGTGCTGCTCGGAGGCGCCGTTGCCCTGCTCCCGGTCTTCGCGCGCGACATCCTGCACACGGGCCCGAGCGGGCTCGGCTTGCTGCGCAGCGCTCCCGCCCTCGGCGCCACCGTGGTCGCAATCGTCCTCGCGCGGCGCCCGCTGCGCGCCAACGCCGGAGCATGGCTTTACGGCTCTGTCTTCGTGTTCGGGGCCGCGACCCTGACCTTCGGTCTATCTCGCGACTTCGCGCTGTCTCTAGCAGCGCTGCTCGTCGCGGGCGCCGCCGACATGATCAGCGTCGTCATCCGCCACACGCTCGTCCAGCTCCGCACGCCCGACGCAATGCGAGGCCGCGTCTCCGCCGTGAACCTGCTGTTCATCGGCGCATCCAACGAGCTCGGCGAGTTCGAATCCGGCGTCACCGCCGCCTGGCTCGGCGTCGTCCCCGCCGTCGTCCTCGGCGGCGCCGGCACCTGCCTCGTCGTGGTCGCCTTCCTGTTTTTGTTCCCGGAGCTCGCTCGGGTAAAAACAATGGAGAGCTGACGGCTCAGCGACGGCGCGGGCGGCGGAAAAAGGGGGTGCAACAGGAAGCCGGGAAGATGGGAAGCCCAGATTGTTGGGGGGGGCGCAATGCGCGACTTTGTTCGGCGATGTTTAGGCGCTGCAACGCTTGGCTTCGATTTGCCTGACCCTGCTCGGCTCAATCTCTTGGGTCCGGCCTTCTTGTTTTCCGGCCTTCCTGTTGCATCCATCTCCCAACGCCGCACTGCGACGTTGCCGTGACGGGTTAGCCGGAGCGCAGGGTGAGGGTCTTGTGCTCGGTCATCTCTTCCATGGCGAAGCGCACGCCTTCGCGGCCGAAGCCCGAGTCTTTCATGCCACCGAAGGGGTAGGCGTCGCTGCGGAACATGGGAGTGTCGTTGACCATGACTCCGCCGAACTCGAGCTGATCGAAGGCGCGCATGGCGTGCTCGAGGCGCGGGGTGAACACGCCGGCCTGGAGCCCGTAGCGACCGCGGTTGGCGATCGCGATGGCCTCGTCGAAGTTCAGGGCGCGCTCGATGATCGTCACGGGGCCGAAGATCTCTTCGCGAGAAAGACGGGCGTCGGGTTTGACGTCGACGAGCACCGTCGGCGAGACGACCCGGCCTTCACAGCGACCGCCCGCGAGCAAGCGCGCGCCGTTGGACTGCGCCTCGTGGACCCAGCTGAGGACGCGATCCACGTGGCGCGCCTCGATCAGCGGACCTACCATGGTTCGCTCGTCGAGGGGATCACCGCAAACCACTTGCTCGGAGAGCGCCACGAACCGATCACAGAAGCGCTCGAACAGGTCGGCGTGGACGATCATGCGCTGCGCGCGGATGCAAACTTGACCGGCGCTGGCGAAGGCGGCCTCGACCAGGCGCGGCATCACGCGCTCGAGGTCGGTACCGGCGTCGATGATACACGGCGAATTGCCGCCGAGCTCGAGGGTGACCTGCTTCTTGCCGGCCAGGCTCTTGAGTCGCCAGCCGAGATCGGCGCTGCCGGTGAAGCTCAGAACTCGGATGCGGTCGTCGGTCACGAGCCGCTCGCCGACCTCCGGAGGGCAATGCACGACGTTGAACGCGCCGGGCGGTGCGCCCGATTGTTCGACGATGTCCGAGAGCACGTGCGCGGTGAGCGGGGATTGCGCGGGCGGCTTCAACACCACCGCGGCGCCGACCGCCAGCGCCGGCGCGAGCTTGTGCACGGTGAGGTTGAGCGGGAAGTTGAAGGGCGAGATCGCCGCGACCGGGCCGCGCGGCACCCGGCAGTGCAAGCACAGGCGCCCTTCGTAGCCCGCCTGCTGGTCGATCGGCTGCACCTCGCCCCCCATGCCGCGCACCTCGGCCGCGGCCAGCGTGAAGGTGGTGATCGCGCGCAGCACCTCCGCGCGCGCATAACGGATCGGCTTGCCACTCTCCAGGGTGATGAGGCGCGTGAACTCTTCGGCACGCGCGCTGAGACGCGCGGCGATGGCGGTGAGCAAGAGCGCGCGCTCGTGCGTCGCGAGCCGTTTGGTCAGCTGAAATCCATCCGCTGCGCTCGCAATCGCCGCGTGAATCTCGGCTTCGGAGCCGACACCCACTTCACCCACTGGTGTTCCGTCGTAGGGATTTGTCACCAACTCGAAGCGGCTGGTTTCGCGAGTTCTTCCGCCGATTTTCGTTCGATAGCGCTGCATGATTACAGTGTCCGTCGCGCGTCCACGCGAGTCCTGAGAGGTGCGCGATAGCGCTGAGACAGCGTAGATCCTGCGACGGATCCGCTCATTGCGCGAGATTTCGAGTAGACATCCAAAGAACGACTCCCCTATAACTTACACTCAATGCGTATTCTCGCAGCGCTGGTGCTCGGCTACTACATGGTCATGGGTCGGGTGGGCGCAGAGGTCGGGGACAACGGCGCGACCATGCCGCGCGTGCCCGTGGGCATGACCACCGCTGCACGCAGCGAAATCGACAACGCGCTCGGCATCTCGCTGAACGACGCATTGACGAAGAGCGACGCGACGGACGCTCCGCTCCGCCACGTGACCCGCCAGGGCCGCGTCGTGTTCATCCCCGAGGGCTGCCGTTCGGTGGAGCAGCCGTACGACCTGGTCGTGCATTTCCACGGCGCGCCCACCTCGATGGAGCCGAGCTACGAGCGCTCGGGGATCGGCGGCGTGCTCGCGATCTTCAACCTGGGCATCGGCTCGGGCAAGTACGAGGACACGTTCGCCCAGAAGGGCGCGTTCGAAGATGCGCTCGTGCGTCTCGGTGACGTCGTCGCCGACCTCTGCCCCGGAGCTTCGAAGAAGCAGCGGCGGATTGCGCTGAGCGCCTGGAGCGCCGGCTACGGCGCGGTCTGGAAGATCCTCGATCGACCGCAGCTGGCCGATCGCGTGGACGCGGTGTTGCTGGCCGACGGACTGCATGCGGGCTTCGACCCCGAGCACAAGGCCCAGCGCCAGATCAACCCGCTGATCATGGCGCCGTTCAGCCTCTACGCCGATCGCGCCGCCGCCGGCGAGAAGCTGTTCGCCATCACGCACTCGTCGATCGCGACGCCGTACGCGAGCACCACGGAGACCGCGAGCTTCTTGCTCATGCAGCAGAACGTCCCGCGCGTCAGCCAGAACAGCCAAGGGCCGCGCCCCGGCATGACGCTCACGAGCCGTGCGGATCGCGGCAACCTGCACGTGCAGGGGTATGCGGGGATGGATGCTCCGGCTCACTGCGATCATCTGCACGCCATGGGCGAAACGCTGTTTCCGTACCTGCGAGAGCTGTGGTCGCGGAAGGCTCCTCGCTGAAGCTCCGCCAGGCCGTCAGTTCCCTACATACGCCCCATTCCGCCTGGCAAATCAACGAGTGAGATCGCGCTGGCTGCAGAGCTCCGCGCGGCCACGGCTCGACGGCAGCGCTAGGGTGGCGCGACCGAAGCGCTGGGCATCGGGGACTTTTGCTCCGGCGCGTCGAGCACGCCGTCCTCGTTCGCGTCGACGAACAGCGGGTTGGTGAAGGCGAAGGGCAACACGCGGCGTCCCACGAACACGCTCGACATCGGGCGCTCGCCGCGCACGACCAGGACGATCCACGCGTCTTCTTCGAGATCGAGCTCGGTGCGCCAGAGCAGGCGCCGTGTGCCCCCGTTGAAGGCGCGACGGGGCGCGGACTCGATCAGGGCGCCGTTGACCCACAGCTCCGCGCTGCTCACGTCCACCCAGCGGGGTGCCCTGGCTTCGATGTCCATCGTCACCCGCCTGCCGGTGACCGTGTCCCCCGGGCCGGCCGTGCCATTCGCCAAAATCACGGGGAAAATGCCGTTTGCGACCACGACCTGACCGCGAGCGAGCGCCTGCGCGACGTCGGCGCCGCCCACCGAGCCGGGGCGATCGTCCGCCACACGCACGTAGGTTCTGGGGTATCCGACCCAGTTGATGATCAAACGATGTGAGTCCGAGTTGCCGGTGGCCGTGTAGCGGCGTCCGACGTTGAGCAAGGCGAAGTATTCGCGCAAACTCTGCTGGATGAAGCCGGGCGCCTCGAGGTCGTAGCCGTTGACGACCTCGAGCGCGTCGAACTCGAGCGCGGAGTCTTCGGAGGCGGCGAGCCCCGTCGCGGAGTCGAGCTCGATGCGGTTGAAGTAGCCGACTCCGGGCATGCGTGGGTGGTTCACCTGGATCACCGCGGACGGCGCGCGCGCTCGGACGTGGGCGAAGATTTCGCGGGGCCCGACGCCCGCGTACGGCGGAGGTGGCTCGGCGAGCGGGTACGGGAAGGCGTTGAAATGACCCCAGCTCAAGGTCGTGACCTCCACGCCCGAGGTCGTACCCAGCGAAGCCTGGGCGTTCTCACGATGGATCGAGGGTTCGTAATCGGTCACGTGGTTGTGGTCGGTGGGCACGGCGAACTCCACGCCCTCGGCCACGAGCGACATCACGCGATCGTCGAGCGTGACGCTGGAGTCGTGCGACGGCGCGGCGTGGACATGGAAGTCGCAGCCGATCCAGCCGCGCGTGTCGACCACACGCTCGAGCGTGGCGTGCACGGCGTCGCCGATCGCAGAGCTCACGTCGATCTCCTTCTCGAGCAGATTGTATTCGGGGCCGTGAGTGAACACGACCTTGTAGCGACCGGGGCGGAGCTCGACCTGACCCTCACCCGTGCGCGTGAAGACGACGTTTTGCTCGCCCGGGCCGAGCTCGGGATCAGCGGTCGGCGCGATGCCACGAATCACCAACCGCGACGGCAAGAGCACGCCGGTGTCGCTGACGACGCGGTACTTGAGCAGGCCGGCCTCGGGGGCGATCAAGCGCGGAGTGACGGTCGCGCCCGCTTCGACGCGGACCTGGGCTTGATCGGTGCCTCCCGGGGCCTCGAGCTTCACGAGGTAATCGCCGGGCGGGAGCGGCAAGGAGTAGCGGCCGTCGTCCGCGGCGCGCACGGACAGCGCGGGCTTGCCGTCGGGGTAGAGGGCGTCGAGGCGAGCCCAGGTCGGGGCGGGCTCGAGCTTGCCCGAAACTTTACCGAGCTTTCGACCGGTCGCCTTCAACGCGAGCTCGGCGGCGTGCCCGAGATCGCCTTCCACGACCAACAGGTCGCGCGTGAACTGCGCCGAGGCCCCGGCGGGGAGGTCGCCGAGCCGCGCCAGAGTTTCCTGGCCAATTTGCCCGATGCGATCGAAGAAGAAGCTCGCCGCGACGGGCCCGCTCGGAAACGCCAGCGCGTACGACAAGCTGCGTCCCTGTCGCGCGAGCCACGGGATTTCGGCGCGCGTGCCGACTTTCGGAAAACCGAGGCGCGGCGCGAACGAGGGCGCCCCGGGCCAGCGCGTTCGATCTCCGAGCTCGACCGCGCGTAGCGGGCGATCCCCGAGGTTCGTGAGCTCGCTCTGGACGCGGATGCCGTGGGACCTCGGCGCCGCGAGCAGATCGGTGACGAGCTTCACGCGGCCGTCCTGGGTAGCCTGCTCGACCCGCACGTGCGGAAATTTGGCGGCGGTGACGAGCTCGGTGCCGATGACGTGCAGGCTGAGCGGCTTGCCGTCGACGTTGGCGATGGTGCGAAAATCGATGAGCTCGTCCGCCAGGAACTCGCCGCGGGCAACCAGATCGATCAGCGCACCGCGCCGAGCGCGGCGTTCGAGACCTGGGTTCTCGCCACCGACGACGAAGGCGATCTTGCCGTTCTGCACCAGGTAGTCGCCGCCGAGCCCCTGGACGGTCTCGCCCGAAGCCAGGCCCCCGGACGGGACGCTCGAGATCGTGACCCCGGCCGCTCGGTAGGGTAGCGGCGGAAAGGCGCGCCTTGGCTTCTCGCCTCGGCCGCCGAACAGAAACCAGCCGCCGAGCGCGGCCAGAGCCGCGGCCCCGGCAACGGCCAGTGCGCGCTTGAGCTTCACGCGCCGAGGCTACCAAGTCCCGGCGGCGGCGACGAATGCTCGGCCGGCGGATGGTGGTACAAGCCCCCCGCCATGACCCCGCTCGAGGCCGCGGTCGCGCGACGCCGCACCTTCGCCATCATTTCGCATCCGGACGCCGGGAAGACCACCCTCACCGAGAAGCTGCTGTTGTTCGGCGGTGCGATCCAGCTGGCGGGGGCGGTGAAGGCCCGCGGCGAGCAGCGCCGGGCGCGCTCGGATTGGATGAAGGTCGAGAAGGAGCGCGGCATCTCGGTGTCCGCGTCGGCGATGACCTTCGAGTTCGAGGGCAAGATCCTGAACCTGCTCGACACGCCGGGACATCAGGATTTCAGCGAAGACACGTACCGCACGCTCACGGCCGTCGACTCGGCGATCATGGTGCTCGACGCCGCGAAGGGCATCGAGGAGCAGACCCGCAAGCTGTTCGAGGTCTGCCGACTTCGCGACGTGCCGATCATCACCTTCATCAACAAGCTCGACCGCGAAGGCCGCGATCCGTTCGATCTGATGGACGAGATCGAGAAGACGCTGGCGCTCGACGTCACGCCCGCGAGCTGGCCGATCGGCATGGGGCGGAGCTTTCTCGGCTGCTACGACCTGTTCAAGGACCAGCTGATCCTGACCGAGCGCGCCCGCGAGCGTGTGCAGGGCACGAAGGGTGTCTCCCACGGCATCGAAGACCCGAACCTCGACGAGATCTTGCCCGAGGGCGCCGCGGACAAGCTCCGTGAAGAGGTCGAGATGGTGAAGAGCCTGTGCCCGAAGTTCGAGCTCTCGGCCTACCGCGAGGGTCATCTGACGCCGGTGTTCTTCGGCAGCGCCATCAACAGCTTCGGCGTGCGCGAGCTGCTCCAGGGTATCGCCGAGATCGCGCCGCAGCCGCGACCGCAGAAAGCCAAACAGCGCGTGGTGGACCCGGCCGAGGAGCGGGTCAGCGGCTTCGTTTTCAAGGTGCAGGCCAACATGGATCCACGGCACCGCGATCGGATCGCCTTCTTGCGCGTGTGCTCCGGGTTGTTCCGGCGCGGCGCCAAGCTGCTCCACCCGCGTTCGGGGGCGACGCTCAGCGTGCACAACCCCGTGCTGTTTCTGGCGCAGGACCGCGAGCTGATGGAAGAAGCCGTCGCGGGTGACATCGTCGGCATCCCGAACCACGGCAAGCTGTCGATCGGGGACACGCTGTCCGACGGCGAAGAGCTCACGTTCGTGGGCATCCCGAGCTTCGCGCCGGAGCTCCTGCAGCGCGTGCGTCCGACCGATCCGATGCGCGCGAAGCACCTGACGCGCGCGCTCGAGCAGCTCGCGGAAGAGGGCGTGGCGCGGATTTTCAAGCCGCGTTTCGGCGGCTACTACATCGTCGGCGTCGTCGGTGCGCTGCAGTTCGACGTGCTCGCCGATCGCATCCAGACCGAATACGACATCCCGGTTGCGTTCGAGAGCGCGGGCCTTTTCACCGCGCGCTGGCTCGAGGCCGACGACCACAAGGCCCTCGAAGCCTTCACCCGCAAGAACGAGGGCTACATGGCCGATGACCATCGAGACCAGCCGGTTTTCCTCGCGCGCAACGCCTGGCACCTCGAGACCACGGCCAAGGAAGCACCGGAGATTCGCTTTTTGAAGACGAAGGAGTGACCGGGGGGCCGGCGGCTAGCTAGACTAGCTGCCTTCCAACAGCGTCTTTTGCTCCGGCGCTTTCTCCAGAAATGTCGGGTCGAAGACGTAGAGCTCGGCGTTGACCGCCTGGCTGCCGACGACGTGCAGGCCGGAGAGCGGGCCCGACGTGAAGGAGCAGCGGAAACGCTCGGTAGTGCGGCCGCCGACGGCGGGAACTTGCCACTTTTTCACGACGGTCGGGGCGCCGAGCTCTTCACAAGTCGTGGCGTCGGGCAGGCGCACCCAGAAGCGAGCTGCGGTCGGCTGCGACTGGTAGTAGCGGACGTTGAAGACGTGCGAGCCGGCGTTGCGAGTCGCGCTGCAGAAGCGGTCTTCCGATTTCTCGCCCTTCGGGTCGCCCGCGGCCGGCGGCTCACAGGTTGGCGTCGCGGATGCGCGCGACGGATCCGCGCGGTTGCTCTGCACCCACGACAAGAACACCTTGAGCAGCTCGCGCCGATTGGCGTTCTTCATCTCGAGCTCGTGCTTCCGGGTCTCGACCTCGGTGCGCTTTGCGGTCAGCTCCTTGTCGAGCGCCTCGAGCGAGGCCCGATCGTCGCATTGCTTCCAGGCGTACTCGCGCCAGGTCTGTGCGCTCGCGAAGTCCTCGAGCGAGATCGAGCGACGCGTGACCTCGAGCGCCTGCGTGCACTTGGCGGGATCCGCGCCGGACAGCCCCGGGATCGGCAGCTTGTCGCAGCCGGTGAGGGAAAGCAGGGGGACGAGAGCAACCGGAACGAGTCGGAACAGGCTGATCCGCATGACGAACCGTAAACCAGAGTTTGCGCGGGTTAGCAACTCGAAGGCCCGAGCCTCCGCGGCGGGCCTCGGAACCCCACAAAAGCGCCGCGCCCGTGACGGAGACCGCCACGGGCGCAACTCGCTGTGGTTTTGCTCGATTTTCCGCTAACCGGAGCGGACTCGAGACTCGATCAGGCCTCGCCCAGGTGGTACCCGCGCTCGCCGTGGTCCGACAGGTCGAGGCCAGTCTCCTCGTCCTCGATGCTCGGCCGCAGACCGACGATGGCCTTGACCGCGTACGCGAGGACCGCGGTAGCCCCGACGCTGAGCACGATCGTGAAGCCCATCGCCTTCAGCTGCTCGAGCCAGAGCGTGCCGCCGACGTAGTCCTTGATCGTGTCGCTGTTCAGAGCGCCGTTCGCCGCCGGATCCGCGAAGATGCCGCACAGCAGCGCGCCGAGCGTACCGCCCACGCCGTGGATGCCGAACGTGTCGAGCGCGTCGTCGTAGCCGAGCGCGTTCTTGAGCTTGGTGCAGGCGAAGAACGGAACCACACCGCCCAGGACACCGATGATGACGCTGCTCGTGGCAGTGACGAAGCCGGCGCACGGCGTGATCGCGACCAGGCCGCCGACCACCCCGGAGCAGAAGCCGAGCACGGTGGGCTTGCCGCGGGTGATCCACTCCATGGCGGGCCACGAGAGACCCCCGATGGCAGCCGCAAACGTCGTTGCCACGAAGGCGTTCGAAGCAACGCCATCGGCCGCACCCGCGCTGCCGGCGTTGAAGCCGTACCAGCCGACCCAGAGCATGCCCGTGCCCACCATGGTGAGCACCACGCTGTGCGGCGCGAAGTTCTCCTGACCGAAGCCCTTGCGCTTGCCGAGGATCAGGCAGAGCACGAGCGCCGACCAACCCGAGCTCATGTGCACGACCGTGCCGCCGGCGAAGTCGATGGCCTTGATGGCCGCGTCCGCGTTGCCGAGGCCGTTCATGAAGCCGTCGCCGCCCCAGATCATGTGCGCCAGGGGGAAGTAAACGACGAGCATCCAGCACAGCGAGAACAGCATCACCGCGCTGTACTTCATGCGTTCGGCGATCGCGCCCACGACGAGCGCGGGAGTGATGATCGCGAACATCAGCTGGAAGATCGCGAAGATGTTGTGAGACACCCACGGAAGAGGGCCGGGCTTCTCGTCGACGCCGTTGAAGGCGGCGAAGTCGAGCCCGCCCACGAACGGGTTGCCAGGCGCGAACGCCAGACTGTACCCGACCGCCCACCACAAGAGCGTCACGGCGCC
Source organism: Polyangiaceae bacterium (assembly GCA_025937835.1). Taxonomy (GTDB): domain Bacteria; phylum Myxococcota_A; class Polyangia; order Polyangiales; family Polyangiaceae; genus PMG-095. Next base: position 45,175 of record JAICQO010000031.1, on the reverse strand, counting down.
GGCGAGGCCGAGGCATTGCGCCATCACGCTGAGCACGTTCTTTTGTCGGACCAAACCACCGTAAAAGAGCGCGAGGCCCGGCAAGGTCATGAACAGCACCAATGCGGAACAGACCATCAGCCAAGTGTTGTGGCCCGGACCAGGAGCGAAGACCTTGCTCGTGGCATTGTCCGCACGACCGGTGTTGTTCACGTACGCTTCCAGGTCGGCGATGCGGGCCTCGAGGTCGGCTGGCGACGCAGCAGCAGCCGGGGCCGCCTCCTCCGCCCTGCCGACTGACGGGAGCGCGACCAGCGCGAGTCCAATCAGCGCAAAGATAGCGAGCAATCGTTTCAACATCTCCAACTCCTTGGGAAACTCCGGCGACCCAGGGGGGCGTTCGAACGCCTGACCGGTTGGCCCGCGGGACAGAAGAGCAACTAGCCGTTGCGGTGTTTCCGAATTACTTCGCCATTGTTTCGAGTGGGGAAGTTGAGATTTTGCAATTATTCCGGCTATTTAGGCGCGCGAAATATCGTACGGGCGCCGTTCGACGGGCGCTTCGCGAAACAATATTTCTCCCCCACCCACGCTGGCTCAACCAACCGCGCGCGCGTGCTCGGCCTTCAACGTCTCCTGCAGCGCCAGGATGCGCTCGCGAGTCAGGTCTTTCAGGCGACGCACATCGGCCAAGGTCATGCCTTGCGTCGAGATCGGCTCACCGACGCGCACGAAGCCCCGCGAAAAGTCGGGGCGGAAATCCTTCTTGGGGAGCGCCGTTTGGGTGCCCCAGATCGCGAGCGGTAGGATATCGGCGGAAGATTCGATGGCGAGACGAAAAGCGCCGTCCTTGAAGGGGAGCATCTCGCCGGTTGCCGAGCGCGTGCCCTCGGGGAAGATCATCACCGGCACGTCGCGCGACAGCCAGGCCGCAGCTCGATCGAGCGCGGCGCGGGCGGAGTGCGCCGAAGCCCGCTCGATACCGATATCGCCCACGAGCCACATTCCCCAACCCACGCACGGGATCTTGAAGATGCTGGTCTTGGACATCCACTTCATCTCCCAGGGCAGATGGCAGATCAGGAAAATGTCCGCATAAGAGAGGTGGTTGCTGACGCAGACCACGCGTTTCGGTCGCTCGCGTGGCACCTCGCCGACCACCCGAAAGCGCCAGAACGGGTTGAACGTGGCCGCTGCCTTGGCGACCCCACGCAACGCCCGCCCCGAGAGCAGCCGGCGCGAATCGAACAGGCGCGTCGGGATGTACACGCACAACACGACGACGAAACCGAGCGTCGCCACCAGGAACAGCTCGATACAGGTCACGAGGGTCAGGAGGGCACGCCGCACGGGGCCGGTATGTGGCACGATTGCGGGAGTTTCGGAAGGCGGCTTGCGCGCTCACCGAGCCGTGGAATGGTCGGGCCCCGATGCCCTCCCTATCCCCCGATGGCCCTGACCGGATCGGCGAGGCCGTGCGCCTGCTGGCGAGCGGCGGGCTGGTCGCTTTCCCGACGGAGACCGTCTACGGGCTGGGTGCGGCCGCCGACGACCCCGCGGCGGTAGCCCGGGTGTTCCGGGTCAAGGGCCGCCCGACCGCGCACCCCTTGATCGTCCACATTGCGAAGGCAGCCGCGCTCACCGCGCTGACTCCCGAGCTCAGCGAGGCCGCCGAGCGGCTGGCAGAGAAATTCTGGCCAGGTCCCCTCACCCTGGTCGTGCCCCGCGGCGCGGCAGTGCTGCCGAGCGTCACCGGAGGCCAGGACACGGTCGCGGTCCGGGTTCCCGATCATCCGCTCGCGCTTGCGCTGCTCGGCGCCTTCGGGCGACCGGTCGCGGCGCCGTCGGCGAACCGCTTCGGCGGAGTGAGCCCGACCACGGCCGAGCACGTGCAAAGAGACCTCGGCAGAGCCGTGGATCTGGTGCTCGACGGCGGAGCGTGCACGGTCGGGCTCGAGTCGACGATCGTCGATCTGACGGGCGCCGCACCGCTCGTGTTACGACCGGGCGGCGTCCCGCTCGAGGCCCTGAGCGACGCGCTCGGCGAGACGGTGCACGAAGGCGCGCGCGACGAGCTGCGGGCTCCTGGCGGGCTTCCGTCGCACTACGCGCCCGAGGCGCGCGTGCTCGTTTGCGAGGCGAACGCGCTCGATTCACGCGTGGCCGAGCTCGCGAAGCTTGGGGCGCGGGTGGCCGTGCTCGCGCCGGCTGAAGTGCCGGTCCCGGGCGCGGCGCGCGCGAGCCTGGTCGTCGCCGACCCCTCGGCTTATGCCCGCGCGCTGTACGCTGCGCTCCGCGATTTCGACGCCCAGGGCATGGACGTGGTGGTGGCGGTGCCGCCCCCGGCGTCCGGGCTCGGCCACGCGATCCTCGATCGCCTCAGCCGCGCCGCGGCTCCCCGGCCGGAATCGGATTGAAGGGCTGCCCCGGCGCGGCCGGCTCGGTGTGAACCAGCACGTCGCGCACGCCCGGCACGGCGCCCTTGATTGCGTCGCTGACCCAATGCGCGACCGCATGCCCTTCGACGGTGTTCAGATGGCGGGCGATCTGGATGTGAAGATCGATGTGGATCGCGCCAGGCGAGCCGCGGGTGCGGATCTTGTGGGTGCTGGCCACGCCCGGCACCGAGAGCACGACGCGCTCGACGACGGTCGTGTCGACCGCGCGCGCGTCGGCGAGGTAGCCGAGGTTCGAGCGCAGCACGCCGACACCCGCCCAGGCGATGAAGCCCGCGATCGCCAGCGCGGCGAAGGTGTCGAGCCCGGGGTACCCGAGCTTGACCAGGATCGTCGTGACCAGCACGCCGAGGGTGACGAGCACGTCGGAGCGCGTGTGCAAGGCGTCGCTGATCAAGAACGGGCTGTTCAGCCGCTCCCCCATGCGCCGCTCGTAGCTCGCCACGAACACGTTGACCAGCAGCGTCAGCCCGAGCACCACGAAGGCCAGCGCGTCGAGCTCCGGCGCCTGCTCGGGGAAGCGCAGCCGCGTGAACGCGCCGTTCAGCACCTCGTACGCCATGCCGAGCAGCGACAGCCCAACCACGCCGGCAGCCAGGATCTCGACTTTTTCGTGGCCGTAGGGGTGCCCCTCGTCGGCGGGGCGACTGCCGAAGTACGCGCCGACCAGACCGACCAGGTTGTTCGAGGCGTCGGTGAGCGAGTGAAACCCGTCGGCGCGGATGCTCAGGGAATCCGCCGCAAATCCGTAGGCGACCTTGGCGCCGGCGACGACGACGTTCAGCCCGAGCGTGAGCAACAACACACGGCGGACCTGGCTTCCGCGCTCGAGCTCGGCGTTGGCCATGATTCACGAATGGTGTGCCCGGCGAACGCCATCGGCAAGCGCACGAGAAATCGCCTAGTCTCGAGCTTCAAACCCAGTTTTGCAAATGGAAATCAGAACCGAAATCGAGATCGAAGCGCCACCCGCCGCGGTGTGGCGCGTGCTCGCGGATCTCCGTCACTATCCGGACTGGAACCCGTTCATCGTCAACGCCTCGGGAACCCTCGAGAACGACGCGCGCCTCGAGCTCACCACCGTCGAACCGGAGAGCAATCGTGAGCGCTCGTTCCGCGCGCGGATCCTGAAATGCGAGCCCGATCACGAGCTCCGATTCCTCTACCATTCGCTGATGAAGGGAGTGCTCGATCACGAACACTTCCTCCTGCTTTCGCCGTCGAGCAGCGGCGGCACGCGGCTCGTGCACGGGCAAAACGAGACCGGGTTATTTTTGAAGCTCGCCCTGGCCGGCGTCACGCGCCGCACGCGCGGGCTCGCTTACATGAACATGGCGCTGAAGCGACGCGTCGAGAGCGGCAGCAAGCGCTAGCTCGAATGGCGAGCCGCGCTCAGCGCCGGCCGAAGATCTTCGGCTCGCGCCGGTTCTTGACGGCCTTCACGGCTTGCTCGACCGCGTCCGAGTCGCGCAGGCACGGGTAACAGTCTTCGCGCTTGTTCGCGCCGCAACCGTAGCGACGAGTGAGCTTGATCAAGAGGTGAAGAGCGCGGCGGTCGCCGTGCTCGATCGCGCTCGGCAAGACCTTGGCGTTGTCCGCGCAGCTCTCGGCCTGGCGCAAATCGAGCGACACGGACAGCGCGGGCGAGGCCTTGGGTCGCACGTCTTCGCTCAGCAGCAGCGCACGCGCCAGATCCGTGGTCTCGTTCCGCAGCACGGTGCCGGTCCAGACCTCGTACAGGAGATCGGCGGAGACGGGGCCCGGTATGCCCGCAATCACGGCCAACATGTGCCGGGACGTCTCGGGATTATCGAGCAAACGCCGCATTTCGGCCTGCGTCTTCTCGTCCTGCGCCAGGGTCGGATCGCGGTCGAGCTCGGCGGCGAGCGCTCGAGCTCGAGCGAGCTCTCGCCCCGCGAGCTTGCCGGCGATCTCGAGCACCTCGGCCGCGCGTATCTTGGGCGGCAGTGCGTCGAGCGCTGGCAGCGCGGCAGACGAGGCCGGCTCGGCCGACGCCGGTGCGGCCACGCTGGCGGTTGCGGTCGTCGCCGCGTCCGTCTTCGAAACCACGAGGGGTGACACGGCCGGCGCGGGCGAGGCGGGCTCGGGCACCGTGGCCTTGGCGGCATCGAGCGCCACCGCGGGCGGGGCGAGGCCGAGCGCCGTGCTGACCGAAGCGACGGCGAAAGCGCCGACCAGCGCTGCCACGAGCAGGAGCGGCGTGACCAGGCTCCAAAGCGGCACCTCACCGTGCAAGAAGCGAACGCGGGTGAGCATCGCGGCGCGCAAGCCGGGCGCGTGCACCGGCTCGGCCAGCGGCGGCATCGCAGAAGCTCGGCGCTCGGGTGCCGCGGGGATCGACGAGCTCGGCCCCTCGAGCAGGTTCATCATGCGCGCCCGCGCTTCCATGTGGCTGTCTACGCGCGTGGCCTCGGACGTCGGCCCGTCGATATCGTACGCAGGCAACTCCCGCGAGGGCTCGACGCGCGCTTCCGCCGGGGGCGGAGCGCTGGCAACGCTCGCAGCGCTGGGAACGCTCGGAGCGACCGAGGCCGGCGGGGCGCTCGCGCGCGGCGGCGGAATGGGCGTCATCACGACACCCGAACGTGACCGTGGCACGGGTGGCGGTGGAGGCGGTGGAGGCGGTGGAGGCGGTGGGGTCTGGTCCCAACCCGCATCGACCAAGGTGGCGCGGATGCGCTTCGGATCCTCGGCCATTCGTCAGACGAGTCTAATACGACCTGGGGCTTCCGTCTCGCCGGGGGGCGCCTTGCGTTCGGTTTTCGAACGCTGCGCCGGCGCCAGTCACTGAGCGCCGAGCGCTCGCGGCAGCTCCGGCAGATCCTCGTCGAGCTCGGGTCCCATCAGCACTGCCTCGGCCTGCTGCGGCAGCCTGCGCGGCACGTGGTCCCGCCCGACACAGGCGAGCAAGGTGTTGCCTTCGGCGAGCACCTCTTCGAGCCCATTTTCGGTCGGCCGGAGCAGGCGATAGGCGAAGCGCACCCGCACCCGCGCGAGCTCCGTGAGTCGGGTTTCGATCACCACGAGCTCGTCGAAGCGAACGCTGCGCCGGTAGCGCACATACGCCTCCACGACGGGCAGGTGAAAACCCATCTCCGTCCAGGACGTATAATTGAGCCCTCGCCGCCGCATGTACTCGACCCGCCCCACCTCGAAGTAGCTGATGTACGTGCCATGGTGGACAATCCCCATCAGGTCGGTTTCCCCGAACCGAACCCGGATCGGGTGACGAGAGACGCAATGGGAGGGCAGGACGCGCTTCACGGGCGCGGGAAAATAGCCGCCGATCGCTCGGCCCCGCAAGCCCGAGCAGCTGCCCGCGGACGATCTTTCTCGGAGCGGGACCCGCGCACGGCCGCCTTCCGCCCTCGAAAATCCGGCTAGTATCCACGGCCACCGTGCCGCGCGTCGTGGATATCCCGGAGAAGGGAGCACCAGTCATCCGCACGCTGGAGGCCGGCGTGGGCCCTCCCGAGCCGGGGTGGCTGCGCTGGATCGACGTCGAGCAACCGACCGCGGAGCAGCTGGAAAGCTTGCGGGGCCCGTTCGAGCTGCACCCCCTGGCGATCGAAGACTGCCTGACCTTCGAACAGCGGCCGAAGCTCGAGGAGTACCCGGGCCACCTGTTCGTGGTGGTCCATCGGCTCGTCCAGGAGGAAGGCGAGCTCACGGGGCACGAGATCCACGCCTTCCTCGCGGAGCGCACGCTGATCACCGTCCACGCCGAGCCGTGCCTCGAGCTCGAGCGAGTGCTCGAGCGGCTGCGCAAGGACGCCACGATCTACGCGCGCGGCGTTGGCTTCATCTACTACTTGGTGGCCGACATGGTGGCGAGCGCCAACGACGACGTGCTGTCGGAGCTCGCGGGCAGCATCGAGGACCTCGAGAGCGAGCTCTTCGAAGAAGGCAAGGCGCCCGCCTTGCCGCGGCTGTTCGCGCTCAAGCGCTCGCTGAGCTCGGCGCGGCGCTTTCTTTCTCCGCAGCGCGACCTGTTCGCGACCCTGACCAAGCTCGGGGGCGCGTCGATCAGCGACCGCACTGCGCTGTACTTCCGCGACGTCTACGACAAGGTCGCACGCGCCAACGAGTCGATCGAGGCCAGCCGTGATCTGGCGAGCAACGTGCTGGACGCGCATTTCTCTCAGATGTCCCAGCGCACGAACGACGTCATGCGCCGGCTGACCGCGCTGTCCGCGGTGTTCCTGCCGCTGACGTTCATCACCGGTTTCTTCGGCCAGAACTTCGAGATGCTGCCGTTTCGATCCCACACCTTGATGTGGCTCGTGCTCTCGGCGTGCGTCGCCCTGCCGGCAACCATGCTGTACTGGTTCTACAGCCGCCGCTGGCTGTAGCGCGGGCGCCGTTCAGAGCTTGAGCTCGATGCCTTCGCGGGCGCCGAACACGACCACGTCGGAGTGGTGATTCTGAGCGCGCTCGCGACAGTCGGCGATCTTGGCGTCGACGACCTCGTCCGAGTGCATCGGATCGTGGTGGAAGATGGCGCACTGCTTGACGCGCCCCTGCGCGGCCAGATCGACCACGCTGCTCGCGGTGGCGTGGCCCCAGCCGGTGCGTTGGGGGTACTCGGCGTCGGTGTATTGACCGTCCGCGATCAGTAGATCCGCGTCGGCCACGAAGCGCACGATCTCTTCGGGCAGGCGCCGGAGCGCGCGCGGATCCTTGGAGACCTCCGCGCGGTTCTGGATCACTTGATCGAGCTCGCTGTCGGTCGCGTACACGACCTTTTTTCCACCCGCTTCGAAGGAAAAGGCGAAGCTCCTGCCCGGGTGCGGTTGCTCGAGGCAACGAACCTTGACGTCCCCGACGTTGAGCTCTCCGTCGACGAAGTGACCGGCCGCGATCGTCGCGCCGAGATCCGAGAAGCTGACCGGGAAGTACTCGGACTGCATCTGGCGGTGCAGGAGGCGCTGCACCCGCGTCTCGCCCGGCGTGGTCTCGTAGACGAACAGCTTGTTCTTGGCGGCATAGGCCGGCACGAAGAACGGGAAGCCCTGGATGTGGTCCCAGTGCATGTGGCTGAACAACAGGTGCGCTTCCAGGCCGTCGGGCGCGCGCTCGCTGAGATCGAGCCCCAGCTCTCGCAGGCCCGTGCCGCCGTCGCACACGAACAGCACGCCGTTCATCCGCACCTCGACGCACGAGGTGTTGCCCCCGTAGCGGCGGGTCTTGTGGCCCGGCGTCGGGATCGAGCCGCGGGTTCCCCAGAAGCGAACGAACGTCTCCATCGTCTTCAGCGACCTTCTCGAAACATCAGGAGCGCGTCGCCAATCTGGATAGTGTCGCCCTCGAACAGGCCGGCGGAGTGGACCCGCACGCCGTTCAGGTACACGCCGTTCGCGCTCTCCAGATCCACGACGCGGATCTCCGGGCCGGCTCGGCGGATGGCCGCGTGCCGGCGGGAGAGGAGCAAGCTCTCGATGCAGATGGTGGCCTGCGTGGAGCGACCGATCACCGTCTCTTCGGAGATCAACGGAAACTCGCGCGGCGCACCCGGGCCCTGCACGAGCTCGAGCCGCGGCGGCCGCCGTGGTGCCCCCGGCGCCGAGAGCGCGCTCGGTTCCCCGACGATCGTGGAATCCGAATCGAAGCCGAACTTGTCGCCCGACACTCGAGCCAGTTTAGACCAGCGGCCAGCCCGCAGAAAAGCACTTCCGCGTGGTTTGACCCGCGCCCGTCATGGACTTTCGAAAAATCCTGGAACCCGTGGACCATTCGCTGCACGCTGGGCGCCCTCGGACCGAGCTCGGCGTCATGGCGCTGAACCGGCCCTCGCCGACTCGCGGACCTGATCGGGGAGAGGGCGCTCAGCTGTCCGGTTTCGAGGGCAGAACGCTCGCGGCGCGCTGTGCCTTGGACTCTTCGAGCTCCTCGAGCGTCTTCGGCCAGTCACCGTGGAGCAGCCGCGACAACGCGCGATCGGCGAGCAAGCGGCCGCCCGTCTGGCAAGTCGCGCAGTAGTTGGCCTCGTTGCTGGCGTAGGCGATGCGCTGCACGGGCGACGCGCAGACGGGGCAGGGCTGCTTGTAGCGCCCGTGAACGGCCATCTCGGGGCGAAACGCCGTTACCTTCTCGGGAAAGCCGTCGCCCGCGTCGAGGCGCAGACGCTCGACCCAGGTCGTGAGCACGCGGCGCGTGGTGTCGTACAGCCGCTCGATCGTCTCTGGATCGAGATCGATCGTGCGCTTCATCGGCGAGAGCCGGCACCAGAACAGGATCTCGTCGGAGTACGCGTTGCCGATACCGCTGAACAGTCGAGGATCGGTGAGCGCGCGCTTCAAGGTGTGGTTCTCGGCCTTGAGTGCGCCGGCGAACTCCTCGAGCGTCGCCTCGAGCGGCTCGATGCCACCGCGGCCGAGGGCGAGCGCTTCCTCCCGGGTCGCGACCACGTGCACGCTGGCGCGCTTCTTGGTTCCCGCTTCGGTGAGGAGCAAGGTCTCGTCCGGAAAGTCGAAGCCGAGCAGCGCGATCTTTCCGAGCGCCTTGCCGCTTGGTGCGAGGTGAAAGCGGCCTGCGATCATCAAGTGCACGACGAAGTAGAGCTCCGGGTCGAAGACCAGCGCGATGCGCTTGCCGACCCGGAACGCGGATGCGAGCTTGCGACCCACGACGGCTGAAGCCGGCGGATCGAAGGTGCGGATCACGAACGGGCTCTTGACGCGGAGGTTCTCGACTGGCTGGCCGCCGAAGCGCGCCACGAGCCGCTCCACGTACACCACGACGTCGGGAAGCTCCGGCATGGGCGCAGCGTAGGACGGCGCTTCGCTCCCGCGCCAATCCAGATTGTTTACGGCGGACAATCGCGGGACCGCCCAAATCTTCGGTCCCTGTGCGACGTCACAGAGTCTCTGAAAGCTCCGGCCGGGACGAGCGTTCCGGATCGGAAGCCTGGAGCCACCATGACCCCGACAGACGATGCGCCGCCCGTACCTACATCCAGCCACACCGAAACCGCGACGGCGCCCGCGCCAGTGACCGAGCCGATGCCCCCCGTGCGCGAGCCGGCCTTCAGCTTGCGACGCACCTGGATGGCCTTGCTCGGCTCGGCCGGTGAGGTGGACGCGCTGAGCTCGGAGCTCGGGCCCGGCGACGCACGCCCCGCCGCGGAGTTGAAGAGCGAGCTCGGGCGTGGCTACGAGCTCGGGCGCAAGCGACTCTGGGCGCGGCTCGAGCGACGAGCGCCCTCGCCTCTCGCGGACGACGCGGGGAGCGCGACCGCGACGCGTGCCCTGCTCGATCGGCTGCGGCCGAGCGAACGGGAAGCGCTCGTGCTGCGCTTCCTGACCGGGCTCGACGTCGCGGAGATCGCGGTGCTGTGTCGCAGCCGCGCCGGCGAGGTCGAGAACCGGCTCTCGCGCGGCCTGTCACAGCTTGCCGGCAAGAGCCAGGGCAAGACCGAGGCGTGTCGCAAGCTCGAGAGCGACGCGCTCCGAGCGATCGAGAACCGGCTGTCACCCGCGCTGCGCGAGCACCTCTCGGATTGCGACGCCTGTCGGGACTCGAAGCATGATCTGTCCGCCGCGATCGATCGCGTGCGCCAAGCCGGCGACGACGTGAGCGAGTCACCGGCGCTGGAGCAAAAGCTCAATCAGGCGCTCGCCGCCCAGTCCGCTCACACCACCACGCAGGCTCCCGCGCCCGCGGACGCGCCGGCGTTTCCCGGAATCGCCCGCAAATCGAGGGCGATCGCGCTGACCGTCGCGCTCGGCGTGGTGGCTGCGCTCGGGCTCGGCGTCTGGTTCGGCGGCTCGCACCCCGGCGGCGTGATCAGCAAACGCGGTGCACGGGTCGAGCGGCTGAGCAGCGTCGGAGACGGCCCGGGGCTCCGCGCGTGCGACGCGAATGGGGACTGCGAGCGCCTCGCTCGCGGCGATCGGATCCCGAACGGCGCACGGATCGAGAGCGACGCCGTGACGCGCGCCGATATCGAGCTGAACGAGGGCGTGCGTGTGCTGGTCGATCGAAACACGGTCTTCGTGCTGTCGCCGGAGGGCAAGACGGCGATAGAGCTCTTGCGCGGAATGCTGGTCGCCGACGTAGAAGAGGGCGAAGAGCTCGGCCTCACGGTGCGCCACGGGGGCGGCAAGCTCGGCCCCGGCACGTTCAACCTGCGCTCGGCTGGCGACGACACCGTGATCGAGGTCACGCGCGGCGGCGCCGATCTGTTCGGGGCCAACGGCCCGAGGACCCGGGCACGGGCCGGCGAACAGGTCCGCCTCGGCCAGAACGGGGCTCGAGTCAGCGCCTCGTCGAACCCGAGCGGAGCGCTGAGTTTCTCCGAGAAAGAAGCCACCGACGAGCTCGGCTCGCGCGGGCTCGGCGAGCTCCGCGCCAAGAAGCCGGGCACCGACAACGAGCTCAAGGGCAGCGTTCGGCTCACCTCCCACGCGGTGCGGGTGCGCATCGCGGGCGCCGTCGCCCGCACCGAGATCGAGGAGGTGTTCAGCAACGGCACCGATCAGACGCTGGAAGGCATCTACCGCTTCCCGCTGCCCCCCGACGCTCAGATCGAGCGGCTCGCGCTCGACGTCGACGGAAAGCTGCTCGACGGCGCTTTCGTGGATCGCGATCGAGCTGCGGCGATCTGGCGCGGCGCGATCGTCAACTCCGCCAAGAACGCGCCGCGCCCGCGCGAAGAGATCGTGTGGGTGCCGGGCCCCTGGAAGGATCCGGCGCTCCTCGAGTGGCAGCGGGGCGGTCGCTTCGAGCTCAGGATCTTTCCCATCCCGAAGCGGGGGTCGCGGCGGATCGTGCTCGCATACACCCAGATGTTGAAGCCGGCCGGCGACGTCCGGCGCTACGTCTACCCGCTCGCGCACGATCCGAGCGCGACGACGCGCGTCGGACATTTCAGCTTCGATGCGCGCGTACGCGGCCACGATCGCGCGCTCGGCGTCCAGAGCTACGGTTACGACATCACGCGCAAGGACGGCGGCGAGGCGCTCGAGCTCGGCATGGAGCGGCGTGACTTCGCCCCGAGCGGCGACCTCGTCCTCGAGTACGGCCTGACCGAGCCCGGCGCCGAGCTCAAGGCCTGGGCCTACGCCACGAGCGGGAGCACGGCGCCGAGCACGAGCGGCGCGAGCGCGGTCCCGGACTCGGCGGCGCCCTACGTCACCCTCGCGCTACGACCGGAGCTGCCACGCACCGCCGACGGCGCGCGCCGTGCGTTTGCCGTGGTCGTCGACTCGAGCCGCTCGATGTTCGGCGAAAGCTACACGCGCGCAAAGAAGCTCGCCGGGCGGCTCGCGCGCGAGCTCGATCCGAATGACCGCCTGGTGGTGCTCGCCTGCGACAGCGAATGCCGCACGGCGCCCGGCGGCCTCGAAAAGCCCGGCGCGGACGCGGAGAGCCGCGTGCTCGGCTTTCTCGGAGGCATCGAGGCCGACGGTGCGTCGGATCCGGTGCGCGCGATCGAGGCCGGTTACCGCGCCCTCGCCGAGCGCGGCGAGCGGGCGGCGCGGCTCGTGTTCATCGGTGACGGCGCGCCGACGATGGGCCCGACGCGCCCGGCCGAGCTCGAGCGAGCGATCGCCGGGCTCTTGCCGAGAGACGCGCAGCTGACCAGCGTCGGGGTGGGAGTGGAAGCCGATTCCGACGTCCTGGCAGCGCTGTCGCGCGCGGGCGGCGGCGTTTCCCTCGTGTACGCGCCGGGCGCGCCGCTGACGGACACGGCGCACGCCGTGCTAGGCGCCGCCTACGGAAAGGCGCTGCGCGACGTCGAGGTGGAGCTGCCTCCGGGACTCTACGCGGCGTCTCCCGAGCTCCTGGACGCCATCCCTGCCGGAGGAGAGGCGCTGCTCGGCGCGCGCATGAGCGGTCGCGAGGTCACGGGCGACGTGGTGTTGCGCGGCACGCTCGGAGGCGCACGATTCGAGCGCCGCTACCCGCTCCGGCTGGCCGCGACCTCGAACGACGGCAACGCCTTCGTGCCGCGCCAATACGCGGCGCTGCGCATCCGCGACCTGGAGCGCAAGGACGATCCCGAGGCGAGGCGCACGGCGCTCGCGCTCTCCAGTCAGTTCAATGTCGCCAGCCGGTTCACGTCGCTGCTCGTGCTCGAGAGCCCGGCCATGTTCAAGGCCTTCGGCCTCGACAACCAGCGCACGACGCCGATCTGGACCGGTGAAGAGGAAGCGGAGGGCGAGAGCGTTGCCCTGGCGGACGGGCGCGCGCTGGGCGGCTCGGGCGCCGGCTTCGACGCCCTGTCGGACGACGGCTTCGCCGCAGAGTCCGCGCCCAAGGCCGACGCGATCCTGGAGCAGGAGATCAGCGCGGGTGCCCCGCGCGCCAAGCGTTCGAGCCGTGGCGAGGAGAGGCGCGAGTACGCCGCCGCGCCCCCCGCCCCGGCCATGACGCCTCGAAAGCCTGAAGAAAACGCGCTGCCGCGCCGGCGCGCCCAGCCGCAGCCGAACCCGCTCGCGCTCGACGGCGCGTGGGTGTCGGAGCCTCGCCGGCTCGTCCCGATGCGCCGGATCTGGGAGCGCTTCGGAGAAGTCTCGGATGGCCGTCGGGTCCCCGCGCAGGCGAGCGGCGACGCCATGGCGCGCGCCGAGCAGGACGCCGCGCAGAATCCGAACCGCCGAGAAGCCGTGCGCAAGCTGTACGTCCTCTTGTCGCTCGCCGGCGAGCTCGAGCGGGCCGAACACGTCGTCGCCGGCTGGGTGGAGAAGGATCCGCTCGATCCGGAGGCGCTCACGGCACGCGCCGATCTGGCGGCGCGGCGCGGCGAGCGCGAGCGCGCGATCCGCTTGCTCGGCAGCGTCGTCGATGTGCGCCCCGGTGACGTGAGCGCGCAGCGGCGGCTCGAGCGGCTGCAGCGCTGGGCCGGGCGCGCGGCGCTCGGCTGCCGGCACCTCGTCTCCGCAGCCGAGCTACGTCGCGACGACGCGGCGCTGCTCGCCGACGCCGCGCGCTGCAGTCGCGAAGCGGGTGAGCCGGAGCTCGCCGAGCGCCTGCTCGCCGGGGCACCGGCCCTGCGCGCCAGCGCCGAGCGCCTGTCACGCAAGACCCCCGAGCCGAGCGCCCAGCTCGCGGGTGACCTGAAGCTCGAGGCCACTTGGGACTCTGGCGCTGACATCGATCTGTCGCTGCTCGATCCCGATGGCCATCGCATCTCGTGGCTCGGGGCGCCGACCAGGGCGGTGATCTTCGCGCGCGACGTGACCTCGGCGTCGAGCGAGGGCTTGTCGGTGCGCGGAGCCAAGCCGGGCGACTACGTGATCGAGGTCGTGCGCCCGGACTCCGAGGCCGAGCGCGAAATCAGCGGCACCATCGTGGTCAGCGCCGCCGGACAGGTACGCCGGATCCCGTTCCGACTCGACGAAACGCGCCGGCCCGTGGGGCTCGTGAGCATCAAGACGCGCTCGCGTCTCGTGCCGCTGTGAACCGAGCCGAGCTCAGCTCGAAACCTTCACGCTATCCAGCAGCTTGAAAAATGGATCCCGCGCGGCCTTCACCGTCTTGCTCGGGCCGGTGAGCTTGAAGAAATAGACCCCGCTCGGCGACGACACGATCCCGCCGAGCAGGCCGTAGCCGGGCTTGGGCTGGGTCGGGCCGCCGGGCATGCCCGAGCTGAACGTGCCGCTCTCGATCTCGACCGTGTGCTGCTTCAAGCCGTTGGCCTCGCGATCGGCGCGCTTCACGTCGTCGGGCTGGATACCGGAGAACTGCTTCACCCAACGATTCACGTTGTCTTCGATGCTGCCGCCCATCGTCGGGCCGAAATAGAAAACCGCGAGCTCCCCGTCCTCGGTGTCGCCCTTGGCCTTCGGCACCTTGTACGTCGCCTTCCGCATCGGGTTGTTGCCCGAAAGGCGCTGGAAGGTCGGCGGATCTTCCCACGTCACCGCAATCGGCAACGCGGCCGGCGGCGTGCGCGAGTCGACGGGCGGGGCGATCGGTGCGGCCGGCGCGCTCGACGGCGGCGGCAAGGGCGGCGGAACCGTCGGCGGCTCCGGGTCCTTCTTACAGGAGATTGCGAGGCAAACTACCGCGATCCACGCGCGCGTCATCGAGCCGGGCTTCTAGCACGCCCAAGCCGCGCGTGATAGCAAAGCCCACACTTATGACCATTGTCGCGACCCCGGTCGACTGGGCCGTCTTTGGCGCGGTGGTCGTCAGCGCGCTTGCCGTCGATCGCCTGGTATTCGGCGGACAAAAAGACCACATCGCGTTCCGCGAAGCCGCCGTCCGCAGCCTGTTCTTCATCTCCGTCGGCATGCTGTTCTCGGTCTACGTGCTGATGCGAGAGGGCATCGACGCCGCGCTCACGTATCTCGTCGCCTACCTCGTCGAAGAGTCGTTGTCCGTCGACAACCTCTTCGTCTTCCTGGTTCTGTTCAGCTACTTCAAGATCAACGAACACCGCCAGCAGCGCATCCTGTTCTGGGGGATCTTGGGCGCGGTGGTGATGCGCGGCATCTTCATCGTGGCCGGCACGGCGCTCTTGTCGCGCTTTCACTGGATGATCTACGTGTTCGGGGGCTTCCTCCTGTTCACGGGCGCGAAGCTCCTGGTGCGCAAAGAAGAGTCGGTCGATCCCGAGAATCAGCTCGCGCTGCGCGTCGCGCGCAAGTTCCTCCGCACCACCGCCGAGTTCCACGGAGACAGGTTCTTCGTCGTGCAGAACGGCGTCCGCCATGCGACGCCGATGTTTCTGGTGCTGGTCGTGGTCGAGTTCACGGATCTCTTGTTCGCGGTCGATTCCGTGCCGGCCGTATTGGCGATTTCGAACAACGTCTACGTCGTGTACACGTCGAACGTCATGGCCATCCTGGGCCTGCGCGCGCTCTACTTCGTGCTCTCGGGCATGATGGGGCGTTTTCACTACCTCGGCACGGGCCTGGCGGTGATCCTGCTGTTCATCGGCGGCAAGATGGTGTTGAGTGCCATCCTCAAGGTGCCGGCGCTGATGTCATTGGGCGTGATCGTCGGGGTGCTCTCGGTCGCGGTGTTGGCGTCGCTGCTGCGCCCGGTCCGTGCCCCGAGCGCCCCGGACGGGTGAACGAAAGCGGTCGATGGCGAAGCTCTTCGAACAACGCACGAGTGGCGTCCTCTTGCACCCGAGCAGCCTGACCGGGCCCCACGGCTCCGGCGATCTCGGACCAGACGCTTTCCGCTTCGTCGACTTTCTGGAGCGCGCCGGCCAGACCTGGTGGCAGATGCTGCCGGTGAGCCCGGTCGGCGCTGGCTACTCGCCGTACGACACGCCGTCCTCGTTCGCGGGCAACCCGCTCCTCATCAGCCTGGAGCTCGTCGCTCAGGATGGTCTACTGGAAGCGCGCGAGCTCGGTGCGCCGCGCGCGCTCGTCACCGCGCCCCGCGCTCGGTTCGCGGCCGGACGGCGCTTCCGCGACCGGCGCTTGCGCCTGGCCTTCGAGCGCTTCGCCGAAAACCACCAGCTCGGCTGGGAGTTTTCGCAATTCCGCGAGCGGAATCAGCACTGGTTGCCCGGCTACGCGCTGTTTTCGGCGCTGAAACACAAGCTCGGGCCGGCTCCCTGGACGAGCTGGGAGCGGGACCTTTCGCGCGCGCGCCCCGAGGCCATGGACCACGCCCGCCGGAGCCTCGACGCGGAGGTCCGCTACGCCGAGTTTCTGCAATTCCTGTTCGACCGGCAGTGGCAGCGCCTGCACGCCTACGCGCGCGAGCGTCGAGTGAAGCTGCTCGGGGACGTGCCGATGTACGTCGCTCACGACGGCGCCGACGTCTGGACGAATCAGCACGTCTTCCAGCTCGACGAGCGCGGTGAGCGCCGCGTGCTTGCGGGCGTTCCCCCGGATTACTTCGCCGCTGACGGGCAGCTCTGGGGCAACCCGGTCTACGACTGGGACGCGATGCGCTCGAGCGGCTACGCCTGGTGGATCGCGCGGCTCAAGAACACCCTCGAGCGCTTCGACGCCGTGCGGCTCGATCACTTCATCGGCTTCAGCCGCTGCTGGGAGGTCCCTGCCGGCGCCACCACCGCGCGCGAAGGACGGTTCCGTACGGTGCCTGGCGCCGAGCTGTTCCGCGCCGTGGAGCGAGCCTGCGGCGGGCTGCCCTTCATCGCGGAAGATCTGGGGCTGATCACCGACGAGGTGCGCGCGCTCCGGGACGAGCTCGAGCTCCCCGGCATGCGCGTGCTTCAGTTCGCGTTCGCGGGCGACTTCCGCGAGTACCAGCCGCACCGCTACCCGAGAAACTGCGTCGTCTACACGGGGACGCACGACAACGACACGCTCGTGGGTTGGCTCGACACGCCGCGCAGCGTGAAAGATCCCGAACAACGCCGCGTGCTCGAAGCGGAGCGAGACCGCGCGCTCTGCTACGCGGGCAGCGACCCGCGCGCGCCGCAGTGGGGGTTCGTGCGCTGCGCATTGGCATCGGTCGCGAACACAGCGATCTTCCCGTTGCAAGACCTGCTCGGCGTGGGCAACGAGGCGCGCATGAACGTCCCCGGCATCGCCACCGGCAATTGGACGTATCGCTGTGCGCCCGGCGATACGTCGGAAGAGCTCGCGCTCGAGATGCGACGGCTCGTGGACAGCTTCGAGCGCTTGCCCGAAGCTCGCTGAAAGCCCGCCCGGCCCTGCCGGCGCTGATTTCGCAGCCTTGCCGACGCACCCCGCGCAGGGTTATCGCAATCTGGTCCTGCCAAGATCTCCGGTGCTAATCTCCCGGCCATCTTGGTTCGAGCTCAGCGGGACGAGCCCCGAAGGTCCGCCCCCGCCATCCGGCGCGCCCTAGGGCTCCTCGTGGCGCTCTCCGCGCTGCTCGGCGCGGCGTCGTCCGCTCGCGCCCAGGGTTCGCCCGCCGTCGCGGAGCCGGAGCCGGCGCTCGACACCTGGGGCACCGACGAGCCGCCGCCGGCAACGCCGCCTCCCCCGCCCGAAGAGCCGCCGACCAGGCCCGCTCCGGAGCCGCCCCCGGCGCGGCCCCTCCCCTCTGCAGACTGCGAGCCGCAGGCTCGGCGCGGGCGGCTCGACGACGCGCGCGTTCGCTACACGCTCGAAGCGATCGAGATCCGCGGCAACACCCGCACCAGCTCGCGCGTGGTGCTGCGCTACGTGCCGTTCTCGCCGGGCGACGTCTTCGATGTCGATGATCCCGAAGTCGAGCTGACGCGCTATCGCTTGCTCGGAACCGGATTTTTCCGAGACGTTCAGTTCTCGCTCAGGAAGGGCAGCGAGCGCGGCCTGATCGTGCTGGTGATCGACGTCGCCGAGCGCAACACGATCGTCGTCAACGACCTCTCGATGGGTCTGTCCGCGGACGCCGATACCCAGGGCAACGCACGCCCGCTCACGGCTTACGCCGGCATCGATCTGGCGGAGACCAACCTCGGCGGCACTGGCATGACGCTCGGCGTCGCGGCGGCGGTAGCGCAAGGCCAGACGGCGCTGCGCCTGCGCTTCCTGGATCCGGCTTTCCTCGGCAGCGCTTGGATGACGAGCGCCACGCTGCTGTTCGCCGATGCCAAGGATTATTTCGGCAACGCCGGCGTGCTGCAATCCGATCGCGGCAACACCGGCGACCCGCGCGACTTCGCGATCGTCCGCTACAAGCGCTTCGGCGGAACGCTCGGCGTCGGGCGCGACCTCTCGATTTCTACGCAACTCTGGCTGCATTACCGGCTCGAGGGCGTCACCGCCGACTATCCGGATCAGGCCTCGCACCTGCGGGGCTTCGCCCGCGAGCCGATCGATTTCGACGTGATCCGCGGCTCGAGCGTGCTCAGCACGCTGCGGGCCACGCTCGAGCACGACACGCGCGATCACCCGATCCTGCCCACTCGCGGTTCGTTCCTCTCGCTCACGGGTGAGCTCGGGTTGCTGCCCGCGTCGCCCGACTACGAATACCAGCGGGTCGAAGTCGACACCAACCACTACATTCGCTTGCCCTGGCACGGGCATGTCTTGCGCATCGGTGCTTACGCCGGGGCCGTCGCCGGCAATGCGCCGTTCTTCGAGCAGTTCTACGTCGGGGACTTCAGCGACTTCTTGCCCGACCGCGTGATGGGCGTGAACTTCGATCGGCGTCCGCCGCCGAACCTGCTCGGCACGCAGATCGTCGAGGTCCGCTACGGCCAGTACGCCGCCAAGCTCAGCGGGGAATACCGGATCCCGCTCTACCGCGGGCGCCGCTCCGTGTTCGGTATCGACGCCTTCGCGAGCTTCGGCGTGTACGGCGTCGCCGCCAAGCGCGACCTGACGCACCCGCCCGAGGGCTACTCGGGGCTCGCGCGCATTCCGATCGATCTGACCGGCAACCTGGGGTTCCGGATCGACACCAGCGCGGGCGGTTTCGCGTTCGCTTTCTCGAACCTGCTCGGCTTTTTCCCCGTTCGCGGTGAGGGTCCAGCCGGTGCGGACTGAACCGCACGAGGCGCGAAGGAGCCGGCCACGACGGCGCAGGCGCTCGAGCGCGGAGCTGATCCGGTGGCTGATCCCTGCCCTGCTGCTTCTCACCACTCCCGCCGCTGCGCAGGAAGCCCGCCCCGAAGAGCCGGTGCGCGAGGCAACCTTCGAGTGGGACGCGGATCTGAACGTGTTGTTCTTGAGCCTCGGCTTCCGCGAGATCATCGACGCGAAGATCCAGGAGAAGCTACGCCGCGGTCTGCCGACGACGATCGTGCTCACGGCCACGATCTTTCGAGGAACGGGCGGCGAGCCGCTGTCGACCACGGCCCAGACTTGCAAGGTCACCTGGCACGTCTGGGAAGAAGCCTATCGCGTCGAGGTCACGCGTCCCGGCTCGAGCCAGGTGCGCTGGACCACGACCATCGAGGGCGTGCTCCGGCGCTGCGCGGAAGTTCGGCGTCTGCTGGCGGGGGATCGCAGCCAGATCCCGATCGACGTCCCGCTCGTCGCCAGCGGCAAGATCCAGGTCAACCCGATCAGCCCGGAGGTCTTGAAGAAGATCCAGCGCTGGGTGATGCGCCCGGCCAGCACAGGAACCGCGGCGCCGGGAGACGCCTTGTTCAGCACCTTCACGGGGTTGTTCCTGCAACGCGTGGGTGACGCCGAGCGCGAGGTGAAGTTCGTGACGCGCGTGACCGTGCCGCGCGTGTTTCGTTCGCGTGAAGAGTGACTCGGGTACGACCTATCAGGTATCAGGAGCCAGAGCTCATGACTCGATATTTCCCGCTGGCTTTGGAGGTCGATGGTCGCCCCTGCGTCGTGCTGGGGAACGGAGCCGAGGCGATCCGGCGCGCGAGCGCGCTGCTCGAAGCGGGCGCGATCGTCTCGCTCGTCGCCGAGAACCCGAGCGCCGAGCTCCGCGAGTTCGTGGCCCAGCACGGGCTGGCACTGGCGGAGCGGCGTCCCCGGGGCTCGGATCTGGATGGGTGCTGGCTGGCCGTGTTCAGCGAGCGCGACCCGGCGCTCGCTGCAGAGCTCGGCGCGGCAGCCAACGAGCGACGCGTCTGGTTTTGCGCCGTCGATGAGCCGCGAGCCAGCAACTACGCGCACATGGCGCAGGCTCGCGCCGGGCTCGTGACGGTCTCGGTCAGCACTTCGGGCAAGGCCCCGGCGCTCGGCAGGCGGCTTTCCGAGGAGCTACGCCGCGTGTTCGACGCCGCCGGGCTCGCGGCCTTCGCCCAGAAGCTCGCGGAGCTGCGCGAGCGCACCCCGAGCGCCGAGCGCGGGCGAGTCCTCGGCGAGGCGGTGGCGGATGTCGAGCTCGAAGGCCGACTGCGCCTGCCGGAGTGAATCACTCGAAGCTGGGCGGCGCGTTCGGATCCCGCACGGCGCTCTCCGGCACGTAGGTCGCCAGGATCGCGATCGTGTAGCGGCGGAACTGGTGCGGCACGGCGGCCCAGTCGGGCTTCGGCAGCGCCCGCTTGACGCACTCGGTCGAGCGCCGCGCCTGAGGTCCGCGGAAATCTCCGCTCGCTCCCGGGAACACGTGCAGGCGCTTCTGGGTGAAATCGATCGTGAGCACGTGGTTGATCGTGCCGATCAGCTTGGCGCGCGGCGCGCAATTCTCGGTGTCGCGGATGGCCTTGGCCAGCGCCTCTTCGAAGACCGGTAGCTGATCGCAGGCGTTGCCCTCGACCTGATTGCCGCGCCCGTTGCCGCAACGGACGCGCTGCGCCGGCCCGAGCTTCAAGCGCTCGGGCGGCTTTTGGGCGTCGGGAGCCGCAGAAGGCAGCGCCGAGGCCAGCGCCGCGGCGGACGGCGCGGCGGACGCCTCCGCCTTGGCCTGCGGGCGACCGCTCGGGCGGCGCATCAGGTACATCGGCACCGCCACCAGCGCGAGCGCCGTCACCAGGGCCACGACGATCTGCGCGCGCAGCGGTCGATCCGGACCACCGCCCACGCCGAGCCGTCGCAGCGACGGTTCACCCGAGCTCGAGGGAAACGGGGATCGCGAAGAAGGCGGCCCGGGCATTCGGCGTCAGCCCGTCACTCTTCGAGGAGAGTTTGCACGCGCTGACCCGGCTCCGCCTTGTCGACGGTTGCCGCCAGATCCAACGACTCCGGCATCAACCCCTGCACCTGAGCCACCACCTGCTCCACGACGTTGCGCGCCTCGTCGAGGCTCGGCCCGGTCATGGCGATCGCGAATTTGAGCGGCCCCGTCCGCCCGCCCGTCACCGGCACGATGCTGAGCAGGAGCATCTCGGTCAGCTCGACGACGCGCTGCGCCGCCCGCCGCAGCGCCAGCATCTCGAGGATCGTCGGGCGATCGCTGACGTGTCGGTTGGCGCTGCGGATGTGGTAGCGCGCAACCGTGAGCGTGTTGTTCGACCACTCCGCGTAGCCGAGGTCTTCCTCGAGCGCGCGCACGAACTGATCGCGGCGCAGGAGCCCGGTCAGCCCGTCGCGCCGCGCGAGGTAAGCGCGCGCACGTTCGTGGGGCGGAGACCCCTCGGCGAAGCTCACCAACTTGACGCGAGACTCACCGAGCTGCACCTCGCCGCCGTGCAGCAGCGCGATCGTCTTCTTCCGGTCGTAGCTGTGGTCCGCGTAGGTGCCGTTGGTGCTGTCGATGTCCTCGAGCGTCCACGACCCGGCCTGCCACTTGAGCACGGCGTGCGCGCCGCTCACCGTCGCCTCGGGCATCACGATGTCCTGATCCGAGCGCCGGCCGATCCGAATCACCGGCTTGATCAGCGGGAACAGCAGGCCGGCAGCCTCCGGCGCGTTCGTGCAGTACGTGACGAGGAGCGCCTGCGATCCGGGCACGAACGACTCGCTGGCAGCGCGCCCGAGCGGCGTCCCGGGCGAGACGCGCTCACGCGGGATCTGCACCTGACTGGTCGTGAGCGAGGTGGGGTTGAAGAACCTGAGATGGCGGCCCGTCGGGCGCAGCTGCGGGTCGTCGCTCAGGCAGCGGAAGATCTGCTTGACCTCGTCGACGGACAGCCCTGCCGGAACGTCGAACATGATCTGCGAGCGCATCGGCTTCGCGCGCGGCCGATAACCGGGCTCGGGGACCCGACAAGTCCACATCTCCCAGAGCGTGAGGCCGAGGGCGTAGATGTCGTCCTCCGGGCTCGCGCCGCCGGAGCGCAAGCGCTCGGGCGCCATGTAGTTCGGGGTGCCGCCGTCGGGCGGTGCGCCGGGCCGCCGGGCGCTGAGGCGCGCCCTTTCCTGCGCGAAACCGAAGTCGAGGATGATGGCTCGATCGTTCGTGACCATCACGTTGCCCGGCTTCAGATCGCCGTGGACCAAGCCCTGGGAGTGAATTGCCGCAAGGCCGGCCGCAGACTCGCTCGCGATCTTGCGAAACTCGTCCGCGCTGTAGCCACCCTGGGCCTTACGACGGCGGATGTGCGTGTGCAGCGTCTGCCCGGCGATGTGCTCCATCACCAGGATCGGCCCCCACGGGCTCGGCGCCAGATCGTGAACGCGGCAGACGTTGGGATGGCTCACGGAGCGCGCGAGCAAGAGCTCCTGGCGCAGCGCTTCGTCGTCGCCGGGCATGCGCGACTCTTCGCGCACGACCTTCAACGCGACAGGCTGCTGGGTGCTGCGGTCGTAAGCGAGAAAAACCTCGCCCATGCCGCCTTTTCCGAGGCTCTGCCGGATCTCGTAGCGGTCGTTGACGACCGTTCCGTGGCCGATTGGGGGTGCGTTTCGGGGAGCCTCGGGCATCCGTTCTGCCGGTAAGTGTGATCGAGCTGGTCGAGGTAGCGCGGCTAGCCTCCCCGATCTCTTTGCACACTGCAATCCGCAGTGAAACAGCCAAACCGCTCCGCGGGGAACCGGCCAGCCCCCCAAAAACCGGCGTTCTAGCAAAAATCGGCTCGGCGCCGCAGAACCGCGCCTTCCCCGAGCCCAGAAAAACCCAATGCGGCGCGAAAAAAAAGCCCAGAAAAACCTCAGAGAAACCGCTCGCCACAGCGCGTCGAAGCCACGCGCGAGGCCCTTGCCCCGAAACAACAAAAGCTCTAACGCGCCGCCTGCCACCGCAAGCTCCCGCTTCCCCCGATTGGAACGCAAATGCGGCGATCCGATCCGCGAACGAATCCGCGCGGGTGATGTGGATGTGATTGCTCGTGGATCGCGGATCGCGAACGAAAAACGGATAGCAAACACGAAACGAAGGAGCCGTCGCACGCGCGCTCCGCGCGAAAACCAGCGCACTAAGGCCCACGCACGAACGCGGAAGGCCTTGTGTCAACGGAAACGAATGCTAGGTTGATAGGGTGCCGCGAATTTTGCTTGCAGCCGTGTTCGCACTCAGCGCAGCCAGCGCTTGTGCGAGTCAACCGGTAGCGCCAGCAAAGCCGCCGCTGGTCGACGCCGAATCGCAGCTCACGCCGCGCCGGCGCGAAAAAGCGAACGATCCGCCGCCGCGGATCATCGCCCCCCCGCCCGCCTACGGAAACAAGATCGTGATGGCAGGCAAGCCCGAGACAGAGCTCTAAGCTCCACCTCGGGCCAGGGTGCCCAGCTCGGCTTTCAGCGCTGTTCCGCTTGCAGTCGTACGCGCACGAAGCTCGCCCCGCCGCGGTTGTCGTGCACGGCGGCCCAGACCGAGAGCGGGCCCGGCTCCTTCGGCGCCCAGAACTCGACGCCGTAGTCGTCGTTCCAGCCCTGCGTCGCGTCGTTGAGCAGGCGCGCGGGGCTGCGGACCGTGCCGCGATCCGAGTAGTAGTCGATCCACAGCTGCTCGGTGTCGTTGCGGTCGTAGTAGCGAGCAGCCACTTCGTCGAGCTCGGCGCTGTCGCGGGAGACAATCGGCGAGATGTCGATGTCGGGGCAAGTGTCGTCGCCGTCGTCTTCGCAAGTGGCGATACAACGCGCGGCGTTCGCCTGCTCCGTGCAGTCGAAGGGCTCCGGCTCGGGCTCGGCCGGCGTGCCCGGCCGGGCGCACTCGCTACCGATGCAGTCGTGTTCGACTTCGGCGCCTGCCACGGTGAAGCCGGTGATGTTCGGGTTCGCGTTGGTAAACCCTTCCGTCGACACCATCACCTGCGCGTAGCCCGCGACGAAGTCGTCGGGGCCGAGCAGATCGCCGGTGCTCCGGTCGCGGCAACCGAGCGGCAACGCGTTCTTCGACGGCGGCGGATCGAGCGGCACCAGGTCGCCCGCGCACAGCGCGAAGAAGCCGAACGCGATCCCGAACGTCGGGTTGCCCGGGTCCGCCGGAGGCCGGCTGCTCACGATGTCGTCCGGGATCGTGAACGTGAGCTTCTCGCCGAGGCTGCCCATGTTGCCGGGGCTCAGGTCTCCGAACTGGGCGAAACAACCGTAGTAGAGGTCGCCGGGCGGGTTGAAGCAGGCCGGCAGCCAGGCGATGGTCACGTCGCGCGGTGCGTCCTTCGATGCGTCCTGCCAGACCAGCTCCATCGTGATCTCGTCGCCCGGGTTGGCGTACGACTTGTTCTTGGCCACGCCGATCGCTCGCAGCGTGCGCAGGTCGCTCACGGGGTCGAAGCCCTCGCCGCAAGCCACGCTGGTGAGTGACAGCGACGCGAGCAGCGCCCAGCGCTGGATCAAGCTCTTGTTTTTCATCTCAGAACTCCCCCCGGAGGCCCAGGCTGGGGATGATCGGCACGCCGGTCTGATACTGCTCGTCGCTGGCGTTGAAGTTGTAGACGAGGTCCTCCGGGACGGCGTTGTTGTAGACGTTCTTCACGTCGAGGTAGGCACCGAGCCGCCAGGTGCGGAACTGCCAGCGCTTGTCGAGGCGAATGTCGAGCTGGTGAGCGAACGGCAAGCGGCGGCTCGCCGGATCGCCTTCGAGGATCACGTACGACCCCGCGTCGGCGGCGTACTGCGCGGTCAGCGCCGGCGCCGAAACGGCCGGGGTCACCAGGCGACCCGAGGTCAGCGTGAAGCGACCGCCGAACTCCCAGCCCCGCCCGAGCCGGTAACTCCCGAGTACGATCAGGTTGTGGGTCTGGTCGTAGTCGAACAGCCGCTCGGGCCTGTCCGGATCCTTCCGGACGCTGCGTGACAGGGTGTAGGCGAGCCAGCCGAAGAAGCGCTCGTCGGCCTTGTACTTGAGCATCGTCTCGAGGCCGTACGCGCGCCCCGTACCGTCGTTCGAGTAGTTGAAGCCCGAGGTC
The DNA here is from genome assembly GCA_025937835.1 of Polyangiaceae bacterium. Lineage (GTDB taxonomy): Bacteria > Myxococcota_A > Polyangia > Polyangiales > Polyangiaceae > PMG-095. The sequence continues at coordinate 20,194 of JAICQO010000031.1, read as the reverse complement.
GCCGGCGCGCGGCTGACCTGACGCGAGAGATCTTTGTAGTACCCCTCGACGCTCAGATCGACCTGCTGGGTGAGCTCTTGCTCGACGCCCACCGTGTAATGCACCGCCCGCGGCGAGCGCAGGCCGGGCGTGCCGAAGACCGGATCGGTCTCCTGGAACTCGGGCGGCTGGTGGAACATGCCGACACCACCCTTCAGGGTAGTGCGACGGCGGTCGACGCCCGCGGCTTGCTCCTCGCTCGAAGCGCCCGGGATCAGGTCGTAGCGGGCGTTCAGGCGCGGGCTGAAGTCGGCGTGGCCGCTGTCGCGCGCGTAGTCGAAGCGGGCGCCCGGGATCACGCGCAGCCGACGCGTGGGCTGGAGCTCGAGCTCCCCGTACCAGCCGGGGCGGAAGCTCGTGCCCTCGTCGTGAGATTCGAGGATCTGCCGGGTGATGAACGGCCCTCCCGGCGGCTCGCCGGGCCGCGGTGGGTCGGGCGCACGCACGCCGACCGTGAACGGCGCGGTCAGGAAGTCGAGGCCGAGGTTCAGCTTGATGCCGTCGGCAACGGCGAAGCCGAACTCGTGGCGCGCGTAGAAGGGCCACACGTCGAGATCGAAGCGGAACGTGCCGAGCCGGAAACCGAACTGGTTCCTGCCGAACGACAGCATCGATTGCACGCTGACCCCCGGGCTCAGCTTGTCCTCGTACTGCACCTGCGCGCGCCAGAACGAGATGCCGAGGCGTACGCCGCCACCGAAGCCCGGATCTTCTGCGGCCGGATCGGTGACGATGACTTCCAGCCGATCGTCGGAACCGTAACCGCGAAAGCTGAGCCGGGAGTTCCCCTTCTTGCGCTCGACGATGGCCTGGTAGTCGTAGTAAACGGGCGCGCTGGTGACGCTCGCGCCCGACTCTTCGAGCGCGGGTTTGAGCCAGACATCCAGCCAGCTGCGGCGGCCCGCCAGGGCGAACGACCAGTCCTTGCTGCCGAACAAAGGGCCTTGCAGCATGGCGCGGCCATCGATCAGATCGAGCTGCAGTAGCCCGTGGTAGCAGCCGCTCTTCTGTCCGACCTTGCCGTAGTCTTCGAAGCAGCGCGTGTCCGGCGTCCGTAGCCCGACGTCGACGATGCCGCCCTGAACGCGGCCGTAACGTGCGCTGAAGTTCCCGGGGTAGAAGTCGATGCGATCCAAGAGCTCGGTCGGGATCACGCTCGTCAGACCGCCGAAGTGGTAGGCGAGCGGGATCATCGAGCCGTCGAAGAAGTAGTTCGTGTCTTCCGGCGCGGAGCCGCGCACGATCAGTAGACCCGAAAATGGCGGCGGCCGCGCCACGCCCGGCAAGCTCTCGAGCGAGCGCAGCGCGTCGCCACTCGTGCCGGGGATGCGATCGACTTCACGGCGCTCGATGGTCCTGCGCGTCACCTCGCGCGGGGGTCGCTCGCCCTCGATCACGATCTCGATCCCCGTGGACTCCGGAAAGACTCGGTAAACGACCTCCGTCGCCTCGCCGGCCGCCACGTCCTCCGCGGCCTTGAACTCCTTGAAGCCGGGCGCAACGGAGCGGATCCGCAGCTGCCCGGGGGGAACCTTCAAGAATTGGAAGCGCCCCTCGGCGTCGGTGAGCGCGCGGCGTTCGCTACCGTCGGACAGAGTCGCGACGATCTGGATCCCCGCGAGCACCTCGTCGGTACCGCGCAAGCGCACGACGCCGTGCAGCTCGCCCTCGGCGGGCGCTGCCGCGACGGGCTCCGGCGCCGGCGCGACCTTCAGCGTGAACGAATAGCGGTACAGGATCGCGGCAGCAACGGGCTTTCCGTCGCGCAGCGCGGGGCGGAACTTGAACTTGAGCGCGGCCGCCTGCGCTGCCTCGTCGAAGCCATGGCCGGCGCCTTCGTGCACCTCCGCCGAAGTGACGTTGCCCTCGACGTCGATCATCAGCTTCAGCACGACCGAGCCCTGGATGCCGGCCTTCTCGGCCTCGGGCGGGTACACGGCGTTCTCGAACTGCGTCAGCGTCGGCGGCGTGACCTCGGGCTTCTTGGCGGAGGCCTCGCCCTCGGCCGTGGGAGCGGCACCCGCTGCGCCCGCCTGAGCCCTCACGGGCAGGGGCGCCGCCAAAGCGACCACTCCCAAAACCATCGCTGCCGAGCGGGCTTTCCTGGGGCGCATGGCTGGCTCTCGTAGTTCGTCGCCGGCCCGGCGACAAGCGCTTGCCCGAGCGCGGCGCCGAGGCTATCCGGGAGGCGTGCGGATCGCGAGCTGGAACGTGAACTCGATCCGCGCACGCGAGCAGTCCGTCCTGGATTGGGTGCGCGCGCGGAATCCCGACGTCGTGTGTATGCAGGAGACGAAGGTCGACGACGACGACTTTCCGACGGATGAGTTCCTGCGCCTCGGATACGCGGTGGTGATGGCCGGCCAACCCACCTACAACGGGGTGGCGATCGCAGCTCGCGGCACCTTGAAGGACGTGAGGATCGGCCTCGCCGGGGAGGCGCCGAACGCCGAGCGCCGGGCGATCGCCGCCACGGTCGACGGCGTGCGGTTCCTCAACGTCTACGTGCCGAACGGTCGCAGCACCGGCTCACCGAGCTTCAAGCAGAAGCTCGACTGGCTCGAACGCCTCCGGGTCACCTTGGACGAGACCGCGTCGCCGCAGCAAGACCTGGTGGTGTGCGGGGACTTCAACGTCGCACGCGACGAGCGCGACCTGTTCGATCCCGAGCTGTTCCGCGGCAAGGTTCATTTCCACCCCGACGAACGCCGCGCCGTCGAGCGCGTGCTCGAGTTCGGGTTGACCGATGCGTTCCGGCACTTCAACGATCAAGCCGGCTTCTATTCGTGGTGGGACTACCGCGCCGGTGGCTTCGGAAAGAACCAGGGCCTGCGCATCGACTACGCGTTCGTGACCGCCTCGTTGCTCGCGCGCTGCAAGAGCGCCGTGATCGACGTCGAGCCGCGCCGCGGCGACAAGCCGTCCGATCACGCGCCCGTATTGATCGAAACCGAGCCCTGAAGCTCCGCGAGCGTGCGCGCGGCGGCGAGCGAGACCCGGCCGCGCTCGAGCCACGCCTCGAGCCCCGGCTCGCGGGAAAGCCCGGCTTTCACGCGCAGGAACGCCGGCAAGTACACGATCTCCCGCGCTAGCCCGCCGCCGCGATGGGCACGGAGAGCGAGCTCGAGCGCTCGCTCGGGCTCGGCGCCCTCGCCTTCCAGAGCTCGAACGCTCTCGGAAAAGCTCCCGCCCGCGCGGACCAGCACGGCTGCCCGATGCCGGAGCAAGAGCTCTCGCCTGCGCTCCGAGCCCTGCAAGCCGGCGCGCTCTTCGAGCAAGAGCGCGCGGCCCTCTTCGTCCTCGGACGCTGCGCGGCTGCCCACCGAGAAGAGCGGGTTTGGTTCGCGGCGCGCACGCTGGCGCGGGAGCACGTGCCCCTCGACTTCGTGCAGCGCCACGCGCTCGGCCTCCGGCGGCGAAAGCCGCGCGCCCGGACGCACGTAGATCACGCCGTCTCCGGCGGCTGCCACGCTGCCGAGCTCCGCGCGCAGCTCGATGCGTGCGCTCGAGCGCGCTTCGCGCAGCCGCCGCTCCAGCACCCGCAGCAGGCTGCGCGGATCCGGCGAGTCCGCTGCGAGGCGCGGGCCCTCGGGCTCGTCTCGGCTGGCGCTTTCGAACGCTTCGAGCAGCGCTCGGAGCGGCTCCCTTTCGTCGCTCGTCGCGTCGGGGAAGCGCTGTCTCGCGAGGCTCGCGAAGGCCGGGCTGCCGAGCGCCTCGGCCAGCGCTGCTTCGAGCGAAAGCTCGGCGGCGCGCTCCGAGAACAGCGCCGCTTGCGGGTCTCCCGAGCCGAGCTCCGCCGCAAGGCGCTCGAGCCCAGCTCGGAGCTCGGCCGCGTCCGGAAAAGGCGCGTACTCGAAGCTCGGCTCGAAGGCTTGCCCGGCGTGACGTGCCCGGCGCGCGCGTTCGCGCTCCCTCGCCAGGTTCAGCGGGACCACGCGGTCGAGCAAGCGGATGCGATTTTCTGCCTGGCCCAGCGCGCTGGCTGCGCGGAGCAGCCGGCCCGGGATCATCACAGCTTGTTGGCCGCGATGTTGGCGAGCTCGCTGCGCTCGCCGCGGCTGAGCACGATGTGGCCGACGATCGGCTCGCCACGCAGGCGATCGGCCGAGGCCGAGAGCCCGTTGGTAGAGCTGTCTACGTAGGGGTTGTCGATCTGGAACGGATCGCCCGTCAGCACGATTTTCGTGCCTTCGCCGCAGCGGGTGATCACGGTCTTCACCTCGTGGGGCGTGAGGTTCTGGGCCTCGTCCACGATCACGAACTGCTGCGGCAAGCTGCGGCCGCGGATGTACGTGAGCGGCTCGACCTGGAGCTGACCGCTGTGGAACAGGTCGTCGTAGCCGCGGATGCCGCGGCGTTTGCCGCCGCCTGCCGCCAGCAAGAACTCGAGGTTATCGTAGATCGGCTGCATCCACGGGTTCAGCTTCTCGTTCACGTCGCCGGGCAAGAAGCCGAGGTCCCGCCCGAGCGGCATCACCGGGCGGCTGACCAGCAGCCGAGCGAACGCGCCGTCTTCGATGGTGCGCTTGAGCCCGGCCGCGATCGCCAGCAGCGTCTTGCCCGTGCCCGCCTTACCCATGATCGTGACGAGCCGGATCGAGTCGTCGAGCAACAGATCGAGCGCGAAGCTCTGCTCCTTGTTGCGAGGACGCACGCCGACCAGCCCCTCGCGCGGCACGTGCAGCGCGCGGATCTCACCCGACTCGGCGTGGTAACGGCCGAGCGCGCTGCGCGTCTTGGCCTCGTCGCGCAGGATCACGCTGACGTTTGCGTACAGCTTTTCGCCGGCAGGCGCCTTGATCGCGCCCTTCTCGAAGAACGAGTCGAGCTCCGCGGCGGTGCCGAACAGCTCGACGATGCCGGTCTCGAGCCGATCGGTGTCCACCGCCTGGTTCTCGTAGGCCTCCGTGGTCAGGCCCAGAGCATCGGCGCGGATCCTGAGCGTCACGTCCATGGTGACGAAGATGGTCGGTGTCTCCGGCGTGGCGTCGCGAAATTGGATCGCCGTCATCAGGATCGCGTGATCCCCACTGCTCGGATTGAGCGCGATGTCGAGGGTCGGCCGCTGATCGGGAACGTGAACGCGCAGCGTGCCGCCGTCGCCGATCGGTACACCCGCCTGGAGCGAGCCGTTCTTGGCGCGCTCGGCGTCGAGCAGGCGCGTCACCGTACGCGCGTTCCGCCCGCGCTCCGTCGATTCACGCTTGAACTGATCGATCTCCTCGATCACGTAGATCGGGATGATCAGGTCGTTGTCCTCGAACTTGAATATCGCGAAGGGGTCGTGGAGGAGGACGTTGGTATCGACGACGTAGTTCTTCTTCATCGAGCTCGACGACCACTCTACATCGTAGCCTCGCGCGCCAGCTCAAAAACGCCGGAAAGGCGCAGTTCGGTGGTAATCCCGCTTACACCGGGGCGTCCCCTCAGCGCGGCCTGACCGACGCTCTGCGGCGCGCGACCGGCGGCGGCTCCAGAGACTCGCTCTCCGGCTCGATCGGCACGAATCCCGTGCGCTCGAGGTCTTGCGCCGTTACGGCTGCACCCGGGCTCTGGGCGACGGCGCGCGCCAGCACGGCGCTGAGCTCGAGCTCGTTGCCCGGCCAGCCGTGCTCGAGGAGCAGGCGCAGCGCCGACGGCTCGATCCCCGACGGCGGACGGCCGAGCTCGATGGCGTGCCTGGCCAGCAGATCCAGCGCGATCGCCCGGAGGTCGTCGGGGCGATCGGCGAGCGCGGGCAGCTTCACGGTCTGCTCGGCGAACCAGCGCGAAAGGTTCGAGCCAAGGGCGCCGCGCCCGACGGCCTCGTCGAGGTCCACCGGCGAAATCAGCACCACACCCGGCGGAAGTATGCTCGAGCGAGCGACGTGCGCCGAGCGCTGTGAGAGGGCGATCGCGAAACGTTCGTGCGCTTCGGGAGGCAGTACGCCCATGCCGATCACCACCAGCGTCCCGCCGTCGGCGAGGCGCAGCAGCGCCGTGGCGTCCGTCTCGAGCAAGCGCCGAGTCTCCTCGTCGGATGCGGCGGCGTCCGCGATCACGAGCGGGCCGTCGGCGCGCGGACCCGAGCAATGCACGAGCGCCGCCCACGCGAGCGCGTCCACGCCCGGCGGCGCGATCAGCGCCACGAACGGGTTTTGCGCCAGCCGCTCGATCGCGGTGAGCGCAGTGCGGGCGGCGCCGCTGTAGGCGGCGCGACGCACGGGGCGCGCCAGGCGCTCCGCGAAGCCGCGCATGCGCTGCGCCTCGCCGTGGATCACGTGCTCGAGCCGCCGGCACTCGTCGTCGGCGCGATCGGCGCGCTCGGTCGCCAGCGTCTCTCGTTCGCGCGCTCGCGAGAGCGCGGCGACGATCGAGAGCAGCGAGCTGATGCGATCGGCCAGCAGACGCGCCGCCCGCGCCTCTTCCAGGGTCAACGGTGCGCGCCGCCCGCCGCGGGGCAAGAGCACGAAGCCGATCGGGCCGTCTTCATCGACGATGATCGTGGCCGAAAAAGCCTTGAGGCCGTCGAACCAGGCGAGCAGCTCGCGGAGCTCGGGTCTCCTCACCTTCAGCGCCCGCAACACCTCCGCGCGCACGGTGCGCTCCGGCTCGTCGAGGCCGAGCTCGTAGAGCTTGGCCGGAGCTTCGGCGCGCTCCACGTTCAGGTTACCGGCGATGTCGACCTTGAACGCCTCGGGCGGATGGCGCTGCCAGATCTGCGCGCTGCCGTGCATGGCAGGGTGGATCCTCGACAGCGCGGCCAGGGCAGCTCGGAGCGCGGTCCGCGGCTCCGGCTCGAGCGCGTCGCGCGCGGCTTGATCGAGCGCGAGCAGCCAGCGGGAACGCTCGGGGCCGAGCGGCCGCGCCACGGCGTGCGCCAGCAAGCCGACGCCGATCGACGCGCTCGACACCAGCAGCACCAACAGCGGCGAGCGCTCCGGGAAGAAGCGCGCCAGGAGCGGCGAGAGCACGAGCAGCGGCGCGCCCAGCATGGTGATCGCCAACAAGCCGCGCAAGAGCCGCGTGATCAGCGTGGCGTCGGGGGCTATCGCCGCCCAGATGCAGGACAGCGCGACCACGGTGCAGGCCGCGGGCAGCACCCGATCGGGCGCGGCTACGTCCAACCACGCCGCCGGGATCGCCACCAGGAACGCGGTGATGGCGATCGCGGACGCCGAGCGCACGCGATCGCCGATGTCTAGCTCCAGCTTGCGCAGCGAGCGCAGCCGCAACGTCGCAGCCACGAACACGAGCAGCGTCCCCGCGCCGGCGCCCGTCGTGACGTAGTCGATGAGCAGCGGATCGAAGCGCAGCATCGGGGACGGGAGCAGCGCGTAGGCCGCGGGCACCGCGACGGCGAGGCCCCACAACGCGCCCACGAAGGAGGCGGCGTCGAGCGAGCGCGCGGAGCGCGAGGGCGAGAACATGCCGGGCCGCGTCGGCAGCCGGGACAAGACCACGAGCGCGCCCACGCTCGCGGCGAGCGCGCCGAGGTTTGCCGCCGCGTCGAGCACTGGCCGCGCCGCCGCGCCCGTGCGTGCCGCCATCAACAGGAACGTGCCGAACGCGGCGGTGCGCAAGCCAGAGAGGGCGTCCGGAAACAGCGTGCCGCGGGCCCGCGCCCGTTCGCTGTGCCGGAACACCTCGGAGAGCAGCACGGGCAAGATCGCGAGCGCGAGCCACGGCAAGCTCCCGCCGCCCGAACGCGCTGCCTCGACGCACGCATAGGCGAGCGCGGCGACGAGCATCCAATAGGAACGGCCGAGCGGAGCCACGCGGGGATCGGGCCCGAGCTCTCGGCTCAGGGGGCGGTCAGTTTGCCGAGCGAGAGCGGGTTCCGCAAGCGTTCGGCCCTACGACCAGCGCTCCGTTCATGCAAGATGCCGGCGGATGGGCCACCTGCCGCTGCTCGACGAGCTGACCGTGATCGCCGGCCTGGGCGTGATCGTCACGGTGATCCTCGCCCGGCTGCGGCTGCCGGCGGTCGCCGGGCTGCTGCTCGCGGGCGCCCTGCTCGGCCCGCACGGGCTCGGGCTCGTCCGCTCGCGCGACGCGATCGAGACGCTCGCCGAGCTCGGCGTGGTGATGCTGCTGTTCACGATCGGCCTCGAGTTCTCGCTCGAGCGCTTGAAGCACATCTTCCGTCAGGTCGCGGTCGGCGGGCTCTTGCAGGTGGGGTTGACGATCGCCGCCACGGCCGTGGCTGCGGTGGTGTTGGGGGAGTCCGCGAGCCGCGGCTTGTTCTTCGGCTTCGTGATGGCCCTGTCCAGCACGGCGATCGTGCTGCGCGCGCTGACGGAGCGCCGCGAAACGGACGCGCCGCACGGGCGATTCATCGTCGGCACGCTGATTTTCCAGGACCTGTGCGTGGTGCCGATGGTGTTGATCGTGCCCATGCTCGGGCAGAGCGGCACCTCCTCGAGCGGCGTGGCGATCGCCATCGCGGTGGCGCTCGCCAAGGCCGCGGCCGTGGTGGCGCTGGTGATCATCGTCGCGCGGTTGGTGGTGCCGAAGGCCCTCGGCTGGGTCGACGCGAGCCGCAGCCGCGAGGTGTTCCTCCTGGCCGTGCTCGCCTTGTGCATGGGCACCGCGTGGCTCACCTCGCTGGCCGGGCTGTCGCTCGCGCTCGGCGCCTTTCTGGGCGGCATGGTGGTGGCCGACACCGAGTACGGACACCGCGCCATGGGCGAGATCATGCCGCTCCGCGACGCGTTCGTGAGCGTGTTCTTCGTCTCACTCGGCATGATGTTCGACGCGCGGATCGCCGTGGAGCAGCCGCTCACGGTCGGGCTCGTGCTCACCGGCTTCGTGGTGTTCAAGGGCGTGTTCGCGACGCTCGCGGCGCTGGCCATGCGCTTCCCGGCGCGCGTCGCCTGGCTCGCCGGGGTCGGGCTCGCGCAGTTCGGCGAGTTCGGCTTCGTGCTGGTGCGTCTCGGGCAAAAGAGCGGGCTGGTGACGGCCGCGAGCATGGACCCGTGGCTGACCGCGGGCGTGCTCAGCATGTTCCTCACGCCGTTGCTCGCGCGCATGGCGCCGCACTTCACCGCGGGGGAAAAGCTGCTCGGGCCGCTCGAGCGGCTGCTCGGAGCGCGCAGCATCGACGAAGCCGACACCAGCGAAGAGGTGAAATCCGGTCACGTGATCATCGTCGGCTACGGCGTCGCGGGGCGGATCGTCGCCAAGTCCCTGGCAGCGACCGAGACCCCCTACATCGTGCTCGAGCTCAACGCGGACACGGTGCGCGCGGCGCGCGAGCGCGGTGAGCCGGTGTACTACGGCGACGCAACCAGCATCGAGGCGCTCGGCCACGCCCACCTCGAGAGCTCTCGCGCGCTGGTGCTGTTGATGAACGACGCGCAGGCCGTGAAGCGCATCGTCGACACGGTGCGGCGCGTCGCGAGCCACGTACCGATCCTGCTGCGAGCCCGCTACCTGGCCGAGCGCGCCGCGCTGCTCGATCTCGGCGCGAGAGACGTGGTGGCCGAAGAAGTCGAGGGCGGCGTGGAGATCATGGCGCGGCTTCTGCGCTGGCTCGAAGCCCCGCGCAACGTGATCGACGAACAGGTACGCGAGGTGCGCAGCACCACGCAGCGCTCCGAGCGCACCAACACCCTTCCGCGCCGTGCCTTGAGCGAGATGGCGGGGCTTTCGGAGCTGAAGATCGAGAGCGTGTTGATCCGGCCGGGCATGGCGGCCGCCGGCCAATCGCTGATCTCTCTCGAGCTGCGCAAGCGCACGGGTGCGCTGATCGTCGCGGTCCGCCGTGGAGACAGCTTGCTCGACGATCCCGATCCCGCAGCCCCCCTCGAGCCGGGCGACGTTGCCTACCTGGTGGGACGCAAGGAGGCGGTGAAGGCTGCGATGATCCTGCTCGGCGCAAAGGTCGGCGGTGGGTCGCTGCCATCCTTGCCGCCGATCGACGACGAGTCGTGACTTCCGTAAGTCGCGCGGGACGGCGCCGGCTCGCCGGGCCGTCCTTTACAGCCCCGCAAGCAGAAAGTAGGCTCCCGCAGTGACGATCGCACCCGCTCAGCGCAAGCTCGGCGGCCGCTTCGTGATCGAACGCGAGGTGGGGCGCGGAGCCGTGGGCATCGTCTACCGCGCGCGCGACCTGACCACCCAACAGCCGGTCGCGCTGAAAGTCATCAACAGCAGCGAAGCGGGCGTCGTCCCGGACGAAGAGGCCCGCTTGACGCGCGAGGGCGAGGTGCTGTCGCGGCTCGATCACCCGAACATCGTGCGCTTCGTGGCCTTCGGCGTGCTCGACGACACGAGCATGCCGTTCGTGGCCATGGAGTGGCTGGACGGCGAGGACCTCGCCGCCTATCAGAAGCGCGCCCCGCTCGAGATCGCCGAGGCGATCGGGCTGATGTTGCGGGTGGCGCGCGCGCTCGAGGCCGCACACGAGGCGGGTGTCATCCACCGCGACATCAAGCCGAGCAACATCTTCTTGTGTAACGACCCCGACAAGGTCCCGGAGTCGTCGCTCGATCTGATCCCGAAGCTCGTCGATTTCGGGGTCGCGGCGCGCGGCGACATCCGTCTCACCCGTTCGGGTGACGTGGTCGGGACGCCGGCGTACATGGCGCCCGAGCAGGCGCGCGGGGACGCGCCCATCGACGCGCGCTCCGACATCTACTCGCTCGGCGCCACGCTGTTCGAGCTGATTGCCGGGCGCCCGCCGCACGTCGGCCCGACCGTGATCGCGACGCTCGCGCGGCTCGTGACCACGCCCCCGGCGCGGCTCAGCGAGCTGCGCCGCGACGTGCCGCCGATCGTCGACGCGGTCGTACACCGCATGCTCGAGACCGATCCGGCGGCGCGCCCGAGCACGATGGCGGAGGTGATCGAGATGCTGGAGGAGGCGCTGCGCGGCATCACGCGCGCGAGCTGGGTCGACGCCGAGCCCGCGCGCTCGTCGCGCCTCGGCTCCTCCGCCTCGCGGCTGATCACCTCGATCGTCGCGATCCGCTTCGAGTCCGGCTCGGCCCGCGAGCGCGCGCTCGAGTCGCTGCGCCAGCGCGGCGCGGACGCGGTGCCGCTCGGCCAGGACGCCATCGTCGCTCACCTCGGCGCGCGGCGCGCCGTCGGAAACGAGGCGGCGATCGCGCTCGAGGTCGCGCGGCGGCTGTCGCGCGCGGGAGCCCACGTCGGCATCGCCAGCGGCCGAGCCTGGGTGACGATGCTCGGCGACACGGGCGCCGTGCACCCGGTCGGTGAGGTCGTCGATCGCGCCTCCGCCCTGGCTCGCGACGCGGAGCCCGGCACGGTGCTGGCCGACGCCACCACCAGCGAGCTCGGGCGCGGCCGCTACGAGTTCCGGAGCCGGGACGACGGCTCTGCGATCGTCGGTGAGCCGGTGCGCGGCCCGCGCGGTGAGCGCGCGGGTGGCGCGCCCTTCGTCGGCCGCGACGCGGAGCTCGCGCAGGTGCTGAGCGCGTTCGAGCGCTCGCGCGGCGACCAGACGCCGATCGTCGTCAGCGTCACCGGGCCGCCCGGCATCGGCAAAAGCCGCCTGCGCCGCGAGGTGATGGCGCGCATCGCCGCCCAGGCCGGCGCGCCGCAGGTGATCCTGCAACGCAGCGAGGCCTACGCGCAGGGCCAGCCGCTCGGCGCCGCAGCCGACGCGCTGCGCGCGATCGTCGGCCTACCGAAGGGCGCCACGAGCAACGAGGCCGAGCGCGCGATCGTGGCGCGCCTCGGGCCTGCCACGCGCGACGATCTGACGGCACGAAACCGTAAGCTGGTGGCGCGGCTGCTCGCCAACGAGCCGCTGCCGGACGGGCTGGATCCGCGCGGCTCGCGCGATGCGCTGTGGCTGGCCATGACCGATCTGGTGCTTCAGGTGGCGTCGAACGAGCAGACCGCGATCGTGATGGAGGATCTGCAGTGGGCGGACCCCGAGAGCGTGGGCTGGCTGGACCACATGCTGGGCCGCGCTCAGAACCGCCTGTTGTTCGTGATGGCGATGGTGCGGCCGGAGTTCTGGACGGCGAATCAGGAGCGATTCGTCGGCAGAGATCACGTGCGGATCGAGCTCCGGCCGATCTCCAAGCGCGCCGCCCGCAGCATCGCGCACGCGGTGCTCGGCGAAGAAGCGGAGGAGCGCGATCTCGAGCGCATCGCCGAGCAGTCGGGCGGCCTGCCGCTGTTCGCCGAAGAGCTCTCGCGCCTGCACGCGTCGGGCCGCGATACGCGCAACGCCCCGACGATCCAGGCCGCGATCCAGGTCAGCCTGGACGTGCTCGACGAGGAGTGCCGCGACGCCGTCGGGCGCCTGAGCGTGCTCGGTCTCACCTGTTGGGATTCTGCGCTCGAAGCGCTCGGCATGCCCGAAGCGGAGGGCATCATGAAGGCGCTCGTGGCCGCAGAAATCCTGGTGGAGCAAAACGTGTCGCGCTTCTCCGGCACGCGCGAGTGGACGTTCAAGCACGCGCTGGTGCGCGACGTCGCCTACGCCTCGCTCGGAGAGCGGGAGAGGAAGGAGCTCCACGCGCTGGCCGGCGCCTGGCTCACCTCCATGGGTGAAGACGCGGCGGTCGTGGCCGGGCACTACGATCTCGGCGCAATGCCCGTGGCGGCAGCCGACCACTGGGAGCGAGCGGCCCAGCGCGCGCTCGCGACCAACGCGCTGACCGACGCCCTGAACATGGCGGACAGGGCTCTGGCTTTCGCCGAAGACAAGAGCTCGCGGTTCTTGCGCGCGTCGTACCTGGACGAGGCGTTCAGCCGGCTCGATCCGCGCGCGGGGGAGCGCGAGACCGCGATCCTCGCGCTCCAGGAGAACGTCTACGACGAGGCCAGCTCGGTGCGTGCTCGCGGGGCGCGCGCTCGCTACGACGACGCGCGCGGCCAGGGTGAAGCCATCGACCAGCGCCTGGCGGAGGCCCGCGACGAAGCCCAGGCCCTCGGCCTGCACGACGAAGAGGCCCGCTGCTCGGCGGTGCTGGCTTCTCGCCTGGCCTTCGCCGGTCGTTTCTCGGAGGCCGACGCGGAGGCGCGCCGCTTGCTGCAGCTCGCCGAGCACCGCGGTAACGGCGCTGCGGCCGTCGACGCCTACCAGACGCAAGCCATCATCCGTCAGACGCAGGGCGGCCTCGGCGCGGCCCTCGAGGCGCGCAAGAACGCGGCCAACGCCGCGCGGACCGCGGGCTTGAAAGAGCGCGAGGCGATGCTGACCACCAACCTCGGCTTCGCGCTGACCACGATCGGCGCCCGCCAGGAGGCGCGGTCGGCGATCGAGTCGGGGCTTTCCCTGGCGGAGGCGATCGGCAGCCAGGGCGCGGTGCGCCACGCGCAGATGAACTTGCTCGGCTGGTGCGCCACCTTCGGCAGCGATCGTCACCTCGACTCGCACCTGGCGCAGGTGCGCGCCGATGCCGACGCGAGCGCGAGCGGCATCTGGGCGGCACCGGACCGCGCGAACCTCGGGATGCTGTTTTACCGCGGCTGCGAGCTGCTCCGGAACAAGGGGGAATCGCACAGCCGCCGCGCGCTCGGGCTGCTGCGCATGGCCTCGCAGGGCTACCGCAACACGGGCAACCGCGACGTGCTACCGGTCGCGCTCGGGATGTGGGCGGAAGCAGAGCGGCTCTCGGGGAACGTCCAGGCTGCCGTGCGCCTGGCGCGCGAGGCCGTCGCGTTGCTCGAACAAGGCGCGCCGAGCCTGCTCAACGAGTCGCCGGTCTACCTCACTCTCCACGATGCATCGCTCGAGATCGGCGATCAGGCGACGGCTCGCGATGCGATCCGTCAGGGCCTCGGGCCGCTGATCCGCCGCCTGCAGGGCCTGGTCGGCACGCCGTACGCGCGGCTGTTCATCACGGAGCTGTCGCACAACGCACGCTTGGTCGCGGCCGCCGAGGACGAAGGCCTGCAGCTCGACGGCGTCCACCGCATCCTCGACGGCGGCCGCAGCTAGGTAGCTCACGGAGCCGGCGCGCTGATCGAGCCGAAATCGCCGAAGTAGCGGAGCTCGACCGCGCCGCGGCAGGCATCAGCGGCCTGCACGCAGCCGTCGAAGCCCGCGAGCTGTTCGACCCGGATCCGTTCGACCTGGTTCCCGCTCACGCATTGGCATGCGTAGGCGTCGCCGTCGTGCCGGCAGCTCGCTTGAACGAGCCCGACCGCGGCGACCTCCGCGTCCGCGAGCGTCCCGCGCCGGGTGCAATCTGCCAGCGTCTCGCAGAACTCGAAGTCCACCGTGACGTAGCGTTGCCGGCACTCGACCTCGCCCGTGAACTCGAAGCCACCTTCGCACGCGGTACGGGCGACCTCGCAGGCAGCCGTATCGTTCGTCGGCCAGGGCGCGTCGAACCGCAACGCGTCGTCGTCCCGGGAGCAGGCGCAGCGCGAGCCGCCTGCTCCGTCGCTCTCGCACGCCGCGTAGACGATCTCCTGGTTTTCGATGGACACCGAGGGCCCGACCTCGGCCATCTTCGAGCACAACCTGTGGGTCTGACACGCGAAAGGGGCGTCCTCGGTGATGGTCGTGGCGCACTCCGGCGGCTCCGCGAACATCGGCTCGGGAGCTTGCTCCGCGTAGGGAAGCAGCGCCTCGCAGCGAGCTTCGACGTCGACCTCGTCGGCGTGATACGCGACGTTGTCGACCAGACAGAGGTCCTCCGAACAACCGATGGACCGGGTCCGGCCGAGCGTGGCCATCGTGCCGTCGCCGAGCTCGATCGGGCGCATGCAGACGTCCGCGTAGTGGCAGCCGGTCGCCGAGGCTTCACGCTCCCCCGGCGTACAGCTCTCGGGCCCGGCGTACTCCGGCTCACCGCCGGCCAAGGCGGCCACGATCTGACACGCCGTCCCCATGTCGACGCCGCCGACGAAGTAGAGCTCGTTACGCCCTGCAGCAAGCAATTCGCACGACCACGCGCCGTCGACGCCGCCTTCCGGACGCTCGCCGCAGCTAGCGGCCGGCGAATCGCCCGCGCACGAGTAGCTACAGCTGCAGAAAGAGCCGACGCCGCAGCTCACCGCAAACGTGCATTCATCGAGCGACACGGGCCCGGGAGGAGGAACCGGGACGCTACGCGGGATGGGCATGCCGCTGAAAGCCGCAGAGCCCGCCGCGGCAGGACCGCCGCCGCCTGCCGCGATCATCCCACCGAAACCAGCGAACACGGGCGGGGCGACGGAGGCCCCGCCCACGGAAGCGCCACCCGCGCCCGGTGCTCCACCCGGCTCGGAGTGCGCGCCGGCCTCGCCTTCTCCCGCTACGCCGGGCGGCTCTCGAGTGGTGGCTTGCCCGCCACTGCCTGCCCGCGGGAGGACGCCGCTGTCTCCGCCCGTTTCATGGACCTCCGTGTCGAGGCCAGAGCCCAGCGTGCTCCCACCGCACGCGCCGGTGAACGCAAGTCCGACCCAGAAAAACCCGATCCGAGCCCGCATACGGGCCCGAGCTTACCACGGCGCCGGCGTCGAACAGCCGAGCGAGCGCGCGCGTCAGCTCGCCAAGAATTTTCGAATGCGCTCGCACGCCTCGGCCAGCCGCGGCGGATCTTCGATCAACGCAAAGCGCACGTGCCCGTCGCCGCCCGGCCCGAACCCGACGCCGGGAGACGCCGCCACCTGGGCGTCTTCGATGAGCTTGGTTGTGAAACCGATCGAGCCGAGGCCCCGAAAGCGCTCCGGGATCGGCGCCCAGACGAACATGGTGCCGCGCGGCTCGTCGAGCCCGGGCCAACCCGCGCGGGTGAGGCCAGAGACCAGCGCTTGCGCCCGACCGCGGTAGAGCTCGCGAAAGCCCTCTGCGAACTGATCGCCGTGGTCGAGGGCCCAGGCCGCCGCGTACTGAAGCGGAGCGAACGTGCCGTAGTCGAGGTAGGTCTTCAAGTGCGCGAGCGCGCCGATCATGCGCTCGTTGCCGACCATCGTGGCGATACGCCAACCGGCCATGTTGTAGCTCTTCGACATCGAGAAGGCCTCGACGGCGAAGGCTTTCACCCGCTCGAACGGCACGCCGCAGTCGAAGATGCTGGGCGCGTAGCGGTGCTGGAAGTCGAGATCCGCATAGGCCAGATCGTTCAGCAGCATCGCCCCCGACGCCTCGACGGCGCTCACCAACCGGCCGAGCTCCTCGCGCGTCACGACCTCACCGGTCGGGTTTTGCGGGTAGTTGGCGATGACGAGCTTGGGGCGCCGGCCCCGCGACAGCACGCGATCGATCGCGCCCTTTATCGCCTGAGAAGGGCTCAGGCCCGTGCCCGTGCGGTAGAACTCCACGTCCGAGCCCGCGATGGCCGGCCCACCTGCGTGGATCGGATAGCAGGGGTCGGGGGCGAGCGTCATGTCCCCCTCCTTCAGGATCGCGAGGCACAGATGGCTCATGCCCTCCTTGGCACCCATCGTGATCACGATCTCGCGTTCCGGGTCGAACGCCGCCTGGTAGCGGCGCTGGTACCAGCGCGCGGTGGCGTCACGCAGCGCGGGGAGCCCGCGGCCCGGGAAGTAGCGGTGGTTCTTGCCGATGTCGGCCTGCTCGTGCAGCTGGGCGACGATCTCCTTCGGGGTCGGCCGGTCGGGGTTGCCGAGGCCCAGGTCGATCAGATCGGCTCCGCGAGCGACCACCTTCGCCTTGGCGGCGTCCGTGACCACGAACGCATAGGGAGGGAGGACGTCGGCGCGCGGAAAGGGCCAAACCTGTGACACGGGCGCCCTCCCTTATCACGATTGCTCCCGGTGACAAGGCTCGGCAGCATCGCGCTAGGCTCTCGGTCCGGCCTGTGTCATGCATCGATTTCTCAAAATGCGGACTCTGCTCCTCGCCGCCTTGTTGTTCCTGGCTCCGAACTGCAGTCGGCGCAGTGGGGCTCAGGAAATTCCGTCCCAGGCGTCCCCGCCCCCGTCCGCGCACGCGCCCGTAGCGTCCGTCGCCGGCGTGACGAAGGCTGCGTCAGAGACGGATGGGGCCAAGCTCCACGAACGCTATTGCGCGTTGTGCCACGGCAAGGAGGCCAAGGGCTACGCCGCCGACAACGCGCCCTCGCTCGTGAGCCAGCGCTTCCTCGAGAGCGCGACGGACGCGTTCATCGCGACGGCGATCCGTAACGGTCGCCCGAACACGGCGATGGCGGCGTACGGCTCGAGCCGCGGCGGGCCGCTCGACGAACGGCAGATCACCGCCCTGGTTCGCTTCTACCGCAGCAAGGGTCCGGCTCCGCTCGCCCTCCCCGCGCCGGGGCCGGGTGACGCGGCCAAGGGCGGCAAGCTCTACACGCAGTACTGCATCACCTGCCACGCCCCGCCCGGCCAGCGCGGCACCGCTCCTCAGCTCCACAACCCGGAGTTCCTCGCCAGCGCCACGCCGGCCTTCATCCGCCACGCGATCGTCCACGGACGCCCGCCGACCCCGATGCCGCCCTTCGGAGAGCGGCTCAAGGCCGAAGAAATCGACTCGATCGTCGCCTACGTCCGGGCGCTCGCCACTCTGCCCGGCGCCGCCCCTGCGGACGCCAAGGTGCCGGACAATCTGGCGCTGGTGATCAACCCGAAGGGCGGCAAGCCGAGCTTCAAGCTGCGGGACGAGCGCTATGTCTCCGCCGAACAAGTGAAGAAAGCGCTCGATGCAAAGCAGCGGATGGTGATCGTCGACGCGCGTTCGCCCGCCGACTGGCTGCTCTTCCACATCCCCGGCTCGGTGCCGATCCCGTACTACGACACCGAGAAGCTCGAGAAGCTGCCCAACGACGGCACCTGGGTCGTGGCTTACTGCGCGTGTCCTCATCACGCTTCGGGCGAGGTGGTCGACGCGCTGCGCAAGCGCAACTACCGGCACACGGCCGTGCTCGACGAGGGCATCCTGTTCTGGAAAGACAAGGGCTACCCGCTCGCAGGCTCGGCGGCCACGCCGGCACCGTCCGCGGCACCGGCACCGAGCGTGAAACACCCGTGACGGAGGCCAGCGCAGCAACGCGCTACGAGATCCGAGCCGCGGTCGAGAGCGACGAAGAGGAGTTACTCGGGCTCGCCGCGCACCTCAACACCGTCAACCTGCCGAACGATCGCGCCCACGTGCGGCGCCTGCTCGAACATTCGGAGAAGAGCTTTCGCGGCGAAGGCCCGCGCGCTCACCGCAAGTTCGTGTTCTTGCTACGCGATCGGCAACAAAACGCGGCCGTGGGTACGTCGATGATCGTGGCGCAGCTCGGGCGCCGTGACGCGCCCTACATCTACCTCGACGTGATCAGCGAGGAGAAGTACTCGCAAGACACCGATCGCCACTTCCAGCACACGGTGCTCAAGATCGGCTTCTCGTACAACGGCCCGACGGAAATCGGCGGCCTGGTGGTCCGCCCCGATCGGCGCAAGGATCCGGAGCGGCTCGGCCTGTTGATCTCGTACGTGCGGTTCTTGTACCTGGCCATGCACCGCGAGCTGTTCCGCGACGAGATCTTGGCCGAGCTGATGCCGCCGCTCGAGCCCGACGGCACGAGCCACCTGTGGGAGGCGCTCGGCCGGCGCTTCACCGGCATGAGCTACGCCGAGGCCGATCTGCTCTCGAGCACGAACAAGTCGTTCATCCGCGACCTGTTCCCGAGCGGAGACATCTACGCCACCTTGCTCAGCCCCGAGGCTCGCAGCGTGATCGGCCGCGTCGGCGCGCAGACCCGCGGCGTCGAGAAAATGCTGCGGCGGATCGGCTTTCGCTATGCGGAGCGCATCGACCCGTTCGACGGCGGACCGCATTTCGTAGCGGCCATGGACGAGATCAGCCTCGTGCAGAGCAGCGCGCAGCGGACCGTGTCGCGCCTGGCCGAGCCGGGGAAGAAAGCCGTGCGCGCGCTGGTCGCTCGCAGCTTCAAGGGCGCGCCGTACTTCCGGGCCCTGCCCGCCGCAGCGGACCTCACGAGCGAAGGAGAGCTGGTGCTCTCCGAGAGCGCCGCCACTGAGCTCGGGCTCCGGGCCGGCGAGCCCGCCTGGGTGCTGGGGCTCGGCGCAGCGCGCGCTCCGAGCCCTTCGTCGCGACCGGCGAGCGAAGGCTGAGCGGCCTCAGAGGATCGGCGAGTCCGTCGGCTTGGGCGCTGCGTCGGGCAGCGAGCGAACGTCGTCGTGATCGACGCGGCCGTCCTTCATGCGCACGACGCGCGGCATGCGCTCGGCGAACGCCGGGTTGTGAGTCACGACCACGATCGTCGTGCCGTGCTCGCGGTTGATCTGAAAGAACAGATCGTGGATGGCATCGCTGGTCGCGGTGTCGAGGTTTCCCGTCGGTTCGTCGGCGAGCACGATCTTGGGATCGAGCGCCAGCGCGCGCGCGACGGCCACGCGCTGCTGTTCGCCGCCGGACAGCTCGCCGGGGCGGTGCGTGGCGCGGTGATCGAGCTTCACCTCTTCGAGCAGCGAGCGCGCGCGACGCTCCATTTCACGCCGGTTTTTGCCCTGGATCAGGCCGGGCAGCATCACGTTTTCGAGCGCGGTGAACTCCGGCAGCAGATGATGAAACTGAAACACGAAGCCGATCGTGCGGTTGCGCACGGCCGCCAATCGGCTCGAGCTCATGGTCGTGAGCTCTTCTCCCGCCAGGCGGATCCGCCCCGAGCTCGGCAGATCCAGCGTGCCGATGCAGTGGAGCAGCGTGCTCTTGCCGGCGCCCGACGGCCCGACGATGGCCAGGATCTGCGCCTGGTAAATGTTGAGGTCGATGCCTTTGAGCACGTCGAGGGTGCGCCCCTCGTGCTGGAAGCTCTTCTTCAGATCTTCGATCAGAACCAGGGCGTCCAATTCAGCTCCTTAAACCCGCTCACTCGTAGCGGATCCCTTCGACGGGTCGCAGGCGACTGGCCGCGAACGCCGGGTACAGCGTGGCCAGAGTGGTGATGAACAAGGCGCTGAGCGCCACGATCGCGAAGTCCGAAGGCTCCACGTTGATCGGCAGGCGATCGACGTAATACACGTCCGGGTCGAGGCGAACCCCGAACCAGCGCAGACCGAGCGCCGCCGCGAGGCCCGTCGCCACTCCGAAGACCGTGCCGATGCCGCCGATCATCACGCCTTCGACCATGAAGATCCGCAAGATCCCGCGGTCGCTCGCGCCGAGCGCCTTCAAGATCGCGATTTCTTTGCTCTTTTCGGTGACCATCAAGAGCAACGTACAGATGATGCAGAAGCTCGCGACCAGGATCGCCAGCGACAGGATGATGAAGGTCGCGATCTTTTCGAGCTT
>JAICQO010000187.1 GCA_025937835.1 Polyangiaceae bacterium | reverse complement strand
TGGAGCGCTGCCACGACGGCTTCGCGGGTGCGCGCGAACTCGGCATCGCCGAGCTCGGCGTCGGCGGTGAGCATGGGCAATTGGCCGAGCAGGTTCGAGAACAGCAGCGCCGCGGGGCCCGCGCTTTCGAGGCGCGGCGCGAGGCGCTCGGGGTGGGCGACGAGGTGGTCTTCGGCGATGCGTTCGAGCTTGGGGCGGCGTTCGAGGGGAGCGCGCCGGAGGCGGCGGGCAAAGAGCGCGAAGGCCAACGGATCGGGCTCGAAGCACACGAGCTGGTCGAAGCGTTCGAAGAGGAAGGGCTGAAGGTTGTAGCCGCCGCTCGGACCGAACAAGAGCAGCGTGCGTTCGGGCGGCTGCCAGCCGAGCAGCCACTCGCCGAGGGCCCAGCGGAAGGGTTGCCAGAGGTGCGCTGCATAGCGGCGAGCTCGCAGGTGGTAGCGAATGCCACCCGCGGGGTTGACGAGCGCGGCGAAGCTCAAGGGGAAGAGTCCTTGGAGATCTCCACCCAGCTGCCGGCGATCAGGCGTTCGTGGGGGAGAAAGCGCGCCTTGTAGCGCATGTGCTCGGACTCGGCGATGTAGAGGCCGAGGTAGAGGTAACGCAGGCCGAAGCGCTTGCAGAGCTCGATTTGCTTCAAAATCGAGTAGGTGCCGAGGCTCGAGTCGACGTGCTCGGGGTCGTAGTAGCAGTACACGGCCGAGAGCGAGTCTTCCGCGCGATCGACGACGGCGACACCGACGAGCTCGCCGCCCAGCAGGTAGCGGACTTCGAAGGTGGCGCAGGAGCTCAGCACGAGGAACTCGCGGTAGCCGGCCGCGTCGAGCGGGGAGCGGCCGGAGTCGAGGCCGCGCTGCTCTTTGTGCGCGTTGTAGAGCGCGATGCGTCGCTCGCTGACTTCGGGCGGGCCGAGCTCGACCTGGAAGCGCGCGTCGTTCTTGCGCAGCGTGCGACGCAGCGTGCGGCCCGGGCGAAAGCGCTGGACGTCGATGCGGATCGGCTCGCACGCGGTGCAGCTCGGGCACTCGGTGCGATAGAGGAAGATGCCCTGGCGGCGATCGCCGGACGCCAGGCGCTCGCCGAGCTCTTTGGTGGTGAGCGGGCGCGTCGGGATGCGCAGCGGCAAGCGCGAGAGGCGGCCCTCGAGATACGGGCAGCGGCCGACTTCGTCGTGGACGACCAGCTCCGGCGGGGTGCCGAGCACCAGGCGATACGGGGCGTGGACGCCGTGGGTCATCGGTTGAGCGTGAAGGGCTCGGGGAGCAGTCGTTCGAGTGTGATGCGACGCAGGTCGCGCGGCGAGGCGGCGACGATTTCGGTGCCGGGGCGGCCGAATTCGAGCAGCACTTGACGACAGATGCCGCAGGGCATGCCGGGGGGGTCCGCGTCGGTGAAGACGGCGATGGCCGTTATCTCGCGCTCGCCCGCTGCGACCATGGCGGCGACCGCGCTGCGCTCGGCGCACGAGGTCGCGCCGTAGCTCGCGTTTTCGACGTTGCAGCCGGCGTACACCTTCCCGCTCGAGGTGCGGAGCGCGGCCCCGACGCGGAACTGCGAATACGGCGCGTGTGCGTTCTCCCGCACTTGCCGGGCACGCTCGACCAGCTCCTTCAGCGGCTCTTCGAGCGGCTCAGCCACCGAGCTCCTCCGAGACCACGAGCAGCGACCAGCGCGACAAGAATTCGACGAACGCGCGGCGCATGCGGGCAGCGACCTCTTCGACGTCGGAGTGCTTGAGGGGCTGGCCCGCGAGGCCGGCGGCGCGGTTGGTGATCGCGCTCAGCCCTCCGACGCGAACCCCGAGCGAGCGCAGCTCGAGCACTTCGAGCACGGTGCTCATGCCGACCGCGTCCGCGCCGAGCGTGCGCAGCATGCGGATCTCTGCGGGCGTTTCGTAGCTGGGGCCGAGCACACCGGCGTAGACGCCCTCCTTCAAGCCGAGGTTGAGCTCGTCGGCGGCGAGGCGGCCGAGCGAGCGCAGGCCCGCGTCGTAGGCCTCGGTCATGTCGGGGAAGCGCGGCGAGTCCGGACGCTCGGGTCCGACCAGCGGGTTGCGACCGGTGAGGTTCAGATGATCCTGAATCAACATCAGCTCGCCCGGGCCGAGGTCTTCACGGATGCCGCCGGCGGCGTTGGTCACGAGCACCGCTCGGCAACCGAGCGCGGCGAGCACGCGCACGCCGAAGACGACCCGCGCCACCGGGTGGCCCTCGTAGGCGTGAACGCGGCCCTGCAGGCAGGCGACCGTGGCCTCACCGAGCCGGCCGAAGCAGAGATTGCCCGCGTGACCCGGCACGTGCGCCTCGGAGAAATGGGGAATGTCGCGGTACGGGATGAGGACGCGCTCGGCGAGCTGGTCCACGAAGGCGCCCAGGCCAGAGCCCAGGACCAGGCCGAGCTTGGGCTCGGTCGCCACGCTGCGACGAATCACGGCCAATGCCGCGGCTATTTCGAGCTCGACGCTCACTTGGAGGCCTCCCGGGTTGCCCGGCTCCGGGCGGGTGGCTGGACGTTGTGGGGGGACGAAAGTATGGTCCGGCGGCGCGGGCTTGCCCCAGTCTTCCTCCGGCCGGCTTCGGTCGGAGGCCCGCGGCGAGACTCGCACGCCCTAGAACGGACCTCCACGCTCGTCATGTCCAGCAAGTTTTCCGAATTTCTCGACAAGAACAAGATCGACTCCCGCCGTCTGGTGGCCGTATCCCGAGGTCTCGAGCGGCTGCGACCCGAAGATCGCGCGCAAAGGCTGGCCAAGCGCCAGGCGAAGGCGAGCGGCGCTGCCGCTGCTCCCGCCGCCGAGGGCGAGGCGAAGAAGCCGGAGAAGCGGCGCAGCGGTCGCCCGGTGACGACTCGGCTCTTGAACGACGCGAAGGCGGGCAAGGCCGTGAGCGGTCCGGCGAAGACGCGCATCGTGCGCGCCGTGAACAAGATCCTGGAGCAGAAGAAGGCGAAGAGCGTGGAGCTGAAGAGCCTGTTCTAGGTATCGGGCTTCGCTTCCTGGTTGCGTTTCGCGTCCCTCGGCGGCCGCAACCAGGAAAAGCGGAGCCAGCGGGGGTCGGCGTCCGTATCGGACAGGCTTTGCCGCGGCCCGGTTACCTCATTCGAGTGTGAGTGACTCGGAGCAGATCGTCGGGCGCATGAACGAAGAGCCGTCGCTTCGAGCGCTCGCGGCGTGGATCGAGCGCGAGTCGCAGCCGCTCGAGGAAGAGGCCGCGCAGAAGACCACGGCCTAGGGCCTCACAGCTCCCTTCGGAGCACCACCGAGCGCGACTCGCCGAGCATCCAGCGGATCGAGTGCTCGTTGTCGAGCTTGAGGTGCGTCAGGTCCTCTTTGCCGTCCGGGCGCTTCACGACCAGCAGCACGTCCGAGGCGCGCACGGAGCGGACGTTGAAGGTGCCCGCGCGCTCCTCCTCGGCGGCGACCGAGACGTTGATCCGCGACCCCGAAAAGGTGAAGCGCAGGCTCCTGGCCCAGCCCGTGGCGCGAGCCAGGTCGCGATCGTCGAAGTTCTCGACGCTGTCGCCGTGCCAGGTTCCCTCGAGCTGGCGCTGCACCGGGTGCCCGCAGGCAGCCGCGACGAACGCCAGGCACAACCAGGGGAAGAATCCGAGAGTCGGTTGACGAGGCATCAGACGCGAATGGTACGACAAAAGCCTACACAGATTCCCAAAAACCTACACGTGTCGGCCGTCGGGCCTGCCGGCTCAACGGCAGCAGCGGGTGCCGAGGCTGTAGTCGAAGTAATCGGGCGGGTGCGAGCGGATCCGCGCCTCGCAGCCGTCGCGCGTGCCGCGAGCGTAGAAGCCGCCGGCAAACGAGTCCTCGACCCACTCGTCCAGGTTGCCGACCATGTCGAACGCGCCGTCCTGGTTCCACACGCTCTTGCAGCGCGAAAGCGAACCGGTCGGACGCAGCAACGGCCCCTCTGCGTCGGCGACGCGATTCAGGCGCGGATCGAGGTGATGGATGCTGGGGTTGCCGTGGAGCAGCGCCGCCGGGTGCGAGTCGCGGTGCACGTTGCAGGCGCCGTCTTCGTAGCGGTCGCCGTACGGGAAAGCGCGGCGAGCCTCGCCGCGGCACGCGGTGAGCCACTCCGCGTAGCTACAGAGCCGCTTGCCCGCCCGCTCGCAGACCTGCTTCGCCCCGAGCCCGCTCAGGTAGCCGCTCGGGATCACGTTGGCCCTCGAGCGAGCCGCCGCTTGGAAGTCGGACTCGAGCTGGAACGGCGGCGGCGACGGCAGCTCCGGCGCGCCCTTGCGCGCGGCGATCGCTCGGTAACGGGTGAAGCTGGCGCGGGTCTGGCCGCGCGTCGGGTGATAGTAGGGCGAGAGCGCCTGCGACGAGCGCAAGTCGAACAGCTCCACCTCGTAGCGATCGATACAGAACTCGCCGCGCACATCGACCATGTCCGCGGGACAGCGCCCGCTCGGCAAAGGCGGCGCGCCGGGCAACAAGCCCCCACCGACGGGCGGCGGCAGCTCCGCTTCGGCCGAGGGCACGTACAGGAGCTCCGGCGGCGGCGTTGGAGCGCTCGGCGCGGGCTGCCGCGCCGGAGCACGCTGCTTCTCGTCCGGTTCGCCGCGCGAGCAGGCCACACAGAGCCCGACCAACGCAGCCGTCACCGAACGGCGCGACAAGGCTACTTGCCGCGGTAGACGATCAGTCCGTGAGTGAGGTCGTACGGCGAAACCGCGACGCGCACGCGGTCGCCCGGCAGCACGCGGATGTGATGGCGGCGCATGCGACCCGAG
>JAICQO010000160.1 GCA_025937835.1 Polyangiaceae bacterium | reverse complement strand
TTCGGCACCGTCGGACCGCCCGCGCGCCTCGGCTCGCCCCCCGAGGTGACGAAGCTCGTGCTCACGGTCTGATCGGCAGACAATTACAGCGCGACGAGCGTTGCGGAAAACAACGTCGCGAGCTCGCCGCGCGGCATCCCAGCCACGCTATCACGGAGCGCTCGACACGCCTCCGTCGCGTGACGGATTGCCGAATCCGGCGCGCGATCGTAGATCGCTCGCCGATGCAGACATCCCGCCGATCGTTCCTGTTGGCGCTCGGCTCGGCAGCCGTCGCCTGTCGCAAGCAGTCCCCGTCGAAAGAGCGCCTCTACGTGAGCTGCGAGGTCGGCGGCTTCATCGGCGTCGTCGATCCCGAGGCGGGGACCGTCCTCGAGCGGATCCAGGTCGGCAAGCGCCCGCGCGGCGTCCGCCTCTCCCACGACGGCAAGCTCCTCTACGTCGCGCTCTCCGGCTCCCCGCGCGGTGGCCCCGGAGTGGACGAATCCAAGCTACCCCCGGGCGATCGCGCCGCGGACGGCATCGGCGTCGTCGACCTAACCGCCAAGAAACTTCAGAAAACCCACCCGAGCGGCCAAGATCCGGAAGCCTTCGACCTCTCCCTCGACGGCAAGTCGCTGTTCATCTCCAACGAAGAGACCGCCGAGCTCAGCCAGCTCGATCTCTCCGCCGCCAAAATCGCCCGCAAGGTCAACGTCGGCGGTGAGCCCGAAGGCGTCACCCTCCATCCCTCCGGCAAGCACGTCTACGTCACGTCCGAAGCCGACAACCAGGTCCACGTCGTCGACACCAAGACCCTCACCGTCGCTGCCCAGATCGTCTGCGGCGCCCGCCCCCGCTCCATCGCCTTCTCCAAAGACGGCCAGCGCGTGTTCATCACCAACGAGCTCGCGTCTTCCCTCACCGTCGCCGACACCACCACCCACGCCGTCACCAAGACCATCGACATTCCGCCCGCGACCGACGGCGGCGCTCCGAGCCGCCCCATGGGCCTCGCCCTCTCCCCCGACGGCAAGACGCTGTTCGTCTCCAACGGCCGCGGCAGCTCCATCGCCATCATCGACGTCGCCTCCGCTTCCCTCGTCCGCCAAATCGCCGATGTCGGCAAGCGCCCCTGGGGCATCGCCGTCAGCGCCGACGGCAAGCGCGTCTACACGGCGAACGGCCCCTCCGATGACATCTCCATCGTCGACGTCGCAGCCAGCAAGGTCGTGAAGCGCGTCGCGGTGGGCGGCTCGCCATGGGGCATCGTGACTGGGCTCGGCTGAGGGAAGCCGAGCCCGTCACTCTCGGGGGTTAGCGCGGGTTATGGCGCCTTCCACGAGCACAGCTTGCCGTTGGCTCCGGTGATGATCCGGTTCTTGACGGCGATCGGCGACGTCCAACGCTGAACACCGCTGCACGAGCCTTCTCCGCTGAACACGGATTCGCCGGTGTCGCCGTCCACGCCCTTGAGCTGTCCGCCGTTGATGTACCAGACGATGGCATCGGCCTTGCCATCGGTCGTGGTCGCAATCGGCGCGGTTGAAGGGTTCTCGCCGCTGGGCCCGGGCGCGCACCAGGCTACGTCAGCCGTTGGCGGTGCTCCGGGTGAGATGCGAACCGCCACGATCGCTTTGCCGTTGACCGCGCTGGGGCAGTTGGGGCCGCTATCAGCGGTGAACGCGACGTAGGTTCCTTTGCCTGTGTGGTAGGCCGTGGGGACTGTCTTGACGGCACCGAGTGCCGGCTGTCCGGTACTCGCAACCTCCAGCTCCACGACAGATCCATCTTGTCCTCCAAGGTTGTTGGGATCGAGCAAAAACAGACGCCCGTCCTTGCCTATTGCAACCAAGACTTTCTCCGGCGTCGATCCTGGAATCGTCACGAGCATCGAGTTCGATCCACCGAGGTCAGCGTCTGCCGTATCCATCGACTTCCACTGAGCAGGGTAGAACTCGCTCTTGTCAGTACCATCGAACTGCGCAAGCCCTGTTATTCTCAGCACAGCCTCGCTATTGCTGAGGTCGCGGCTGGATGGGCCGCTCTTCAGGGTACTGTTGCCCGTGACTGGAAAGACTGCGGTTCCGTCCGAGGCAAAGCCACCGGCGGCCCATATCGCCTCCCCGGCGCCTGCAGTTGCCCATGCGCTGGATTTGGTTGGGTCTGAAGCATCCACCGCGACGATCCAACCGCGATAGTTTTCGCAGTCCCCGATGAAGCCGCCGTACCCGACATACACGTTGCCGTTCACCAGGGAGAGTGCGCTGCGCTGATTTTGGTACTGCGGGTTGAACGTGTACTCGCCCGATTTCATACCGCCGACGCTGACGGGCCACCCCGTCTTCGAAGAGCCGTCTTCGAGCGACAGGGCATGGATCTCGTGGTTCGACACACCCTTGCCCGGCGAACCGATGGCAGCGGCAACGTAGATGGTCCCCGTGTTCGCGTCGATCACCGGCGTGCTGAGAATGCCAACCGGCTCGTTGCCGAAGCAGCCCTGGGACGCGGACACACCAAGGTCCTTGCTCCAGAGAACCGCGCCGGTCGTCTCGTCCAACGCCATCACTTCGTTCTCGGTGCTCGCGGCAATGAACGCGCCTTTTCCGCCGGGGCCCTTCTCCACGTAAAGGGGCTGCGCGTACATGCTGCCCTTGAAGGTTGCCTTGAAGTCGGTTTCGAACGTCATCTTGGCAGCCGCAGTCTTCGTGAGGCCGGGCTGAACCCAGTGGCCGTCGCGCGTCGGGTTGCCATTGCGCTCGAGCACGTTGCCGCCCGTGACGACTGGTGGTGAACCGCCGCCGGTCCCGCCGGTCGGGGCGTTGCCGCCGTTCGGCGGAGTGCCGCCGCTCGAGCCACCGGCGTTGCCAGCGCCGCCCGCGTTGCCGGCACCGCCGCTTGGCGTTCCGCCGCTCGGGCTGCCACCCTGCGCACCACCGCCCGAGGTTCCGCCGGTCGGTGTCACGGCCTTCCCGCCGCCGCCACCGCCCGGGCTCACTCCGCCGTTCGCGGTGCTGCCACCGTTGGGTGTGCTAGGAGATCCGCCGCCCGTGGCTCCCGGTTGCCCACCACTGCCGCCAGTCATGTCGTTGCTGAAGCCACGCTCCTCGCTGCTGCAAGCGGTAAGCGAAACGAGCAGTCCGAGAACCCAACGGTAGTTCATGTCTATTGCCTCAGTTCCAGAAACGGAGAGCTGAACCGTGCAAGCTCAGCCTAGTGATGTCAACCCGAAGCGATCTGACGGCAAAACGAGAATTTGCCGCTCTTGGGCGAGTTTTCTGTCAGGAACGTTTGGTCCTGATGCGTCAGTAACCGCGTTCCCAAACGCCAGGCATTTGGTTGGGGTTCTGTGCGCAGTCACGGCGTTCGGATGCACCTCGAACGACGGAAACACGCCTCCTGCTTCGACGACTGGGGGAACAGCAGCAGCGGGAGCAGCATCAGGGGGCACAACGCACACGGGTGGAGCAGGCGGCAGCAGCTCGACCGGTGGCACCGCGGTTAGCGGCGGGAGCGGAGGCTCGGACACGGGAGCATCGAGCGGAGGAATGTCCTCGGGTTCGGGTGGTGTCGCCGCGGGCAGCGGTGGACTCGCAGCTGGAGGCAGCAGCGGTGGCGTCAACAACGGCGGTGGCAGCGGAGGCCTTCCGCCGGGACCATGCCAGCCTCCGGCTGATACCAAGCGCCCCTTCGAGAAGCTGAGCGAAACGGGCTGCATGGATGCCGCGAGTCCGACGAAAATGGCGAGCTTCGTCATCCCGTACGACGTGAACAGCCCGCTCTGGTCCGACAACGCCGACAAAGAGCGCGGCATGGTGGTGCCCGAGGGCCAGAAAATTCACGTTCGCAATTGCGCGAGCAACCCGGACGAATGCCAACTCGGGGCTCAAGACGACGGGCAGTGGGTCTTCCCCGTCGGCAGCGTGTTGATCAAGAACTTCTCCTTCGACAACAAACTGGTCGAGACGCGACTGTTCGTGCGCGCCGCGAAGACCTGGGTCGGCTACGGCTACCAGTGGAACGAAGAGCAGACGGAAGCCACCGTCGTTCCGGACGAAGCGCGCACCGTGATGTTCAACACCGGCACGCGCACGGTGCCGTGGACGTACCCGAGTCGCTACGACTGCATGCTCTGTCACAACAGGCCCGGTGGCTCTACCCTAGGCCCCGAGACGAAGCAGCTCAATCGGATGATGGGCGGCGAGAACCTGCTCGACAAGCTCGAGCGCTTGAACCTCTTCGACGCGCCGTTGCCGAAGCCCTACTCGACCCCTCTCCCCACTCCATATCCAGGGCAGGAAGGCACGCCTCCCGCAGGCGCGACCACGGAACAGCTGGCGCGTTCGTACCTGCACGCGAACTGCGCGTTCTGTCACCGCGCCGATGGCAACGCCGACACGCTCGACCTCCGCTGGGGCGTGCCGATTCCGGAGCTCAAAGCCTGCAACCAGATGCCGAAGAAGGGCAACGCAGGCCTCACGACGGCAACCATCCTGACGCCGGGCAAGCCAGAGGAGTCGGTGATGTGGGCGCGAGTTTCCACCTTGGGAGACGATCGCATGCCGCAGCTCGGCACGTACGTCGTGGACGACCCCGGCGTAGAGCTAATCAGCGCCTGGATCGCATCGCTCCAAGGTTGCGAATAAGCCGGGGCTTCAATCGATGGAAACGTAGCCTAGCGAATTTCCTAGTTCGTTGAACTGATCACCGATGTTCTCGGCACTACCGATGCCGAGCTGACCTTGCTCGTTGTTCCCCCAACATTTCACCCGGCCTGACCGAAAAAGGGCACAAACGTGCCTGCCGCTCGTGGCGAGCTTCGCGACGGGGCCGGTGTCGCCGAGCGAGATAAAATCGCGATCTTTCGGTAGTGTGTCAAGAGCCGGTATCGACGGCTGTCCGAGCCCTCCTGCCTCCGCGTCGTTCCCCCAACACTTCACACCGCCAGTGTCGGCGATGGCACAGGTCAATGAGCCAGAGGCCGCAATCGCAATGATCTCGGCTCCCATGGCAACTGGGGGCCAGCTAGTTGCGTCGGTTTCGTCGCCGTGTGGATTGCCGGTTGCCGCGCCCAATTGTCCGTAAATGTTGTACCCCCAACACCGCATCACTCCGCTCGCATGCAATCCGCACCCGTGCCCCGACCCCACGACTAGATTCGTCAGTGGGGAAGGGTCCAGGACATCGAACGTCATGACGCGTGGAGTTGGGTAGCCGGCAAGCCAGGAATAGTCTCCCCAACATTCCACCTTGCCGGTCTTCAGGATCGCGCAAATGCCGAGTCCTCCACAAGCGAGCGCCGTAGCGGCGCCTGTAAACGGCAACTGCCTGAGTTCGTTGCCGGCATCACTGTTACCGGCAAACGCACCCCACAATTTGGCCGACCCATCCTCCAGCAGCACTGCAGTGTACATAGAGCCCGGATCCGCACAGACGGCGCTCACCTTCCTACCCAAATCAACCGTTTGAGGAGAGGATACCGCCGTCGAATCATAGATACCCCAGCACTTGAGGGCGCCGTCTTGTACGGCGCAGGTGTGGCGCTCCCCCGCTGCAACGGCCGTCACGTCCGTTAGCAGTGTCCTCAAGTTGGAGCCCATATCGGAAGGCACATCGCCCACGTGGGCGTCCTGCCCGCCCCCGCACTGTGAGTAGGTGTTGTCTCCCCAGCATTTGAGGCGCCCGTCGCCGAGGATGGCGCAGCTGTGGTTCGCGCCGAGCACGAGCTCTACCGGTTCGGCTTGGCACAGGGAGCAACCGTCGCCCTCGGTATCGTTGCCGTCGTCGCACTCTTCTTCGCCCTCGTGGACGAACTTGTCGCCGCACACGGCTTTCTGACAATTGCTCGGGCAATCGTCGGTGTCGATGGTGTTGCCGTCGTCGCAGGTTTCGAAGCCGGGCGTGACGACCTTATCGCCGCACACGACGGCTTCGCAGGTCTTCAGGCAGCCATCGGTCTCGATCGCGTTCGCGTCGTCGCAGTCCTCGACGCCTTCGTGAGTGAAGCCGTCACCGCACACCGCCTCGCGGCAATTCCTCGGGCAGTCGTCGGTGTCATCCTCGTCCCCGTCGTCGCACTCTTCTACGCCCTCTTGGAGGAATCCGTCGCCACAGTGCGCATTTCGGCAAGTCGAGGGACATGCGTCCCCGTCGTCGTCGTTGCCGTCGTCGCACTCTTCGCCTTCTTGGTGGAGGCCGTCGCCGCAGCTGGCGCTCACGCATTGGCCGCCAGCGCAGCGGCCTTCACAGGTTTGCTCCTCGACCGTGACGAGATCCGGACCACAGGTGCCGAGAACGGTGCCGTCGCAGAAGCTGTCGCCGGGGGACAAGCGACGGCATCCGGCGATGATCGGCTTGCATCCGGGGGCGCTCGAATCGCACAAATTGCCGCGGGCGCACTGGGTCGAGATTTCCCAGACGCGGTCGTGGCAAGCGAGGACGAGCGCGCTCGCCGCAGTGTCGCAGCGCAGTGAGCCCTCGATGCTGCAGGGGGAACCCACGTTGACCCCAACCGACGGAGGTGAGGCTTCCCCGGCTGCACCGGCAGTGCTGGATGCGCCAGCGAGCTCCTCGTCGGGACTGCCGCCCGCACCACCGCCACCGCTCGTCGCCGCGCCGCCTCGACCACCGAGGCCCGGAACTTCGAACGTTCCGCCGGTGTCGCTGCCGCCGGAGGGTTGCGGATCGTTGGTGCACGTCTTGATCTCGAGGCAGTCCGGGTCGCCGGTGCAGGCGATCGGGCTGAACGCGATCGAAAGGACGGACGTCCACCAGCGGAGCGTTTGGAAGTCGGCTTTCTTTTTGGGCGAGGGCATCGGGCTCCCCGGCCGCCGGAGCGGGATGCGTTCCTCCTCGACACCAGCGCCGCGCTGGTTGCTAGGATCGTCGGACGGCGGCGACAACCCGTTCAAGCTCGACGTCGGCATTTTCCGGCGGATTTCGTGCTTCGGGCGGCGATCTGGAACGCCATTTCACAGTAAGAATTCTGACTGTGAGCGCTGCGCCGCGAGCGTTGGTCTTACGAAGCACCAGAGGTTGACCAGTTGCCGCGTGGCGCGGGGTCACTGAGAGCGCTCATCCAGGTAACGTGAACGCAGCGCGCACCGACCTCGCGAAGGCAACACGTCGTTGCGCTCACGATGATCGCTGAGCGCGCGAATGGCCCGCGAGTGAAAAGTTCCGCGATGCGCGGCGCGCGAATGAGGGTGCGGGTGGTTTCACGTGTGCGCTTCTGCGATGACGCACGCTAGGATGCGACGCGAGCCATGCGTCTTCGTTGGATTTCGAACTCTGCGTTGTCGGTCGTCGGGAGCTTGATCGCTTGCTCGGAGACCGCCGAGCCACCCAGCACGATCGGCGGCACGGCGATCACTGCGGGCAACGGCGGCGCCGTGGGCGGCGCAGGGGGCAACACCGGCGCCAATGCGACGGGCGGCGCGCCGACTGGCGGGACAACGGGCGGCTCGTTCGCGGCGGGCGGGAACGCGACGGGCGGCAGCGCCGGATTTGGCGGAATTCCTGCCACTTCCAGCGGCGGGCTCGCGGGCGGCGGGAGCTCCGGGGGCGGCGGGGCGAGCGGCGGCGCGAGCGGTAGCTCGACGGGAGGCGCGGCAACTGGCGGAGCACCACCGGTGATGTGCGATCCGCCTGAAGGCAACAACCGCGGTTTCACCACTCGCTTCTGGGATTGCTGCAAACCGTCGTGCGGCTGGCCCAACAACGCGGGCGGGAAGCAACCCGCGAAGAGCTGCAACCGGGAGAACGGCGGGACGGGCGCGAACGATCAGAGCGCGTGCAGCGGGGGCGGCGCGTTCGCGTGCTTCGACTATTCGCCGTGGGCCGTGAGCGAAGATCTGTCCTACGGCTACGCGGCGTTCAACGGCGCGCCTTGTGGCACCTGCTTCGAGCTCAAGTTCACGGGTGAGTCGAACAGCCAGCCCGACGACCAGGGCGCGCCGGCCCTGTGCGGCAAGCGCATGATC